>CAZYSJ010000039.1:0-34749 GCA_964649875.1 uncultured Caldilineaceae bacterium | reverse complement strand
CATCACAATACCGCATCGATCTGCGCCATAGCAGGGGCGGAGCTTCATCCTGCCCGCCCACCCCCGAATAGGAGGCGACGTGAAAGCTGTTCTCATGGCCGGCGGCGAGGGTTCGCGCCTGCGCCCACTGACTGTCGGACGCCCCAAGCCCACCGTGCCTATCGTCAATAAGCCCGTGATGGGACACATTCTCGACCTGCTCAAGCAGCATGGCATCACCGACGTCATCATCACCCTGCGCTACATGGCCGCGGTCATCCAGGACCTCTTCGAAGACGGCAAGAACATCGGCATGAACTTGACCTACGTCGTCGAAGAGAACCCGCTCGGCACCGCAGGCAGCGTCAAAAACGCAGCCGCCCTGCTGGACGACACCTTCCTCGTCATCAGCGGCGACTCCATGACCGACTTCGACTTGCGCCAGATCATCCGCACGCACCAGGAGCGCCAGGCTATGGTCTCGCTCACCTTGGCGCGCGTCTCCAACCCCCTGGAATACGGCGTCATCATCACCCAAGGGGACGGACGCGTCACCCAGTTCCTGGAAAAGCCGAGTTGGGGCGAGGTCATGTCCGACACCGTCAACACCGGCCTATATGTCCTGGAGCCGGAAGCGCTGGACTTGATCCCGCCGGACAGAGTTTATGATTTCTCGCGCGACCTGGTTCCGCGCATGCTCGCCGAACGCCTGCCGCTCTACGGCTGCATTGCCGACGGCTACTGGTGCGACATCGGCGCCATCGAAGAATATCGCCGCGCCAACGCCGACCTGCTTTTCGGCCGCGTCAACACGCCCGAACCCATCGGCAACCACATCGGCGGCGGCATTTGGGTCGGCGAGGATGTCGATATTGCGCCCAGCGCCCAACTATACGGCCCAGTCTACTTGGGCAGCGGCGTCAAAATCAAGGGGGACGTAACCATCTACGGGCCGAGCGTGATCCGCGACTACACCGTGATCGACGCCCACACGCGCATCGAACGCAGCATCATCTGGCGCAATAACTACGTCGGCGAAAATTGCGAGCTGCGCGGCGCGGTCCTCACCCGCCAATGCAGCGTCAAATCCAACGTCATCATTTTCGAAGGCGCCGTCATCGGCGACAACTGCGTGCTCGGCGAAGCAAGCGTCATCCATCCCGATGTCAAGCTGTGGCCGCGCAAAGAGATCGAGACGGGCGCCACCGTCAAGAGCAGCATCATCTGGGGCAACCAGGGACGCCGCGCGCTCTTCGGCCGCTACGGCGTCACCGGCACGGTCAACGTCGATCTGACGCCGGAGTTTGCGGCCAAGCTGGGCGCGGCCCTCGGCGCCACACTCCCCGTCCGCAGCAACGTGGCGATCAACCGCGACACCCACCGTTCTTCGCGCATGCTCAAGCGCGCCCTGATCAGCGGCATTCCCGGCACCGGCATCAATGTGCTGGACCTAGGCCAGGCCCCGATCCCGGTGCTCCGCCATTTTGTGCGCAAACACGACAACATCTCGGCGGGCATCCATGTGCGCATCAGCCCCTTCGACCAGCGCGTCGTAGACATCCGCATCGTCGATCAAGCCGGCATGAACCAGAGCAACGTCGACGAGCGCGCCATCGAACGCACCTTCTTCCGCGAGGACTTCCGCCGCGCCTACATGGAGGAAATCGGCCTCATCCAATACGCCGTGCGCCCCATCGAAATCTATACGGAAGATTTTCTCGAACATGTGGATGTGGCGCGCATTCGCCAACGAAAATTCCGCATGGTGATTGACTACTCGCACGGACTCGCCACCGAAACCCTGGAACGCATCCTCAACGTCCTCAGCATCGACGTCGTACCCTTAAATGCGCGCACAGACGAGACCAAGCTCGCCATGCTGCAAGAGGAGTTCACGGCCAACCGGCAGCGCGTGGCGAAGATCGTCAGCGCCCTCGAAGCGCACGTCGGCGTTCAGTTAGACGTGGGCGGAGAGAAGATGTTCCTCGTCGACGAAAAAGGCGCCACGATCGACGACGTGACGGCCGCCGCGCTCATGGTCGAACTGGCGCTCTCCGCCAACCCCGGCCATGCCGCCGCCGTACCCGTCACGCTGCCCAACGCCTTCGACGAGATCGCCAACCGGCACGGCAGCCGGCTGGTGCGCTTCGGCCTCAACCTGCACCAGTTGATCCAAACGGTCGAACACGAACACATCTTGATCGTCGCCGACGGCAGCGGCAACTTCGTCTTCCCCGATTTTCAGCCCGCGGTCGACGGCATGATGGCGTGCGCACGGCTGCTGGAATACCTGGCGCAGCGCCAAGAGCCGCTCAGCGAGATCATTGCAAGCCTGCCGCGCGCCCACGTCAACACCAAGCGCGTCCCCTGCCCTGCCGACCAAAAGGGGACGATCATGCGCAAGCTCAACGAGCGCTTCAGGCACTATAGCATGGATAACACCGACGGCATCAAGGTCTGGCTGGACAACGGCGAATGGATCCACTTCGCCCTGGACCCCGACCTGCCCTACGTCGGCCTAAGCGCCGAAGCCGCAGACGACGACCGCGCCCGCCAGTTGACGCAGGAGTTCGGCGCGGAAATCGAGCGGATGGTCTCCGAGGAGAGCTGACACGGCCATGACGATCACTGCCGCCCTGTGGACGCAGATCACCGCGTCTCCCGCCCAAACCTACCGTCTCGGCTATGCGCTGGGCCGTCACGCCCAACCCGGCCAGGTCATCGCGCTTCAGGGCGACCTCGGCGCGGGCAAGACCACGTTGACCCAGGGCATCGCCGCCGGCCTGGGCATCCGCGCCCGCGTCACCAGCCCGACCTTCACCCTCGTCAACGAATACGAAGGCCAATCCGGCCCGCGCCTCGTCCACATCGACGCCTACCGCCTGGGCGACGAGACGGGCCGCGCCGTAGCCGAGTCCGCCACCTTTGGCCTAGAAGAAATTCTGGATAGAGAGGTTCTGGAGGAGATGAACGGCGGCGCGGTGGCGGTCATCGAATGGGCCGAACGCGTCACCCCGCTGCTGCCCGATGATTGCCTTTTCGTCGCCCTGGACGAAACGGAAAATGACGGCCCGGATCGACGCGCCGTCGCTTTCCGCGCCTCCGGCCCGCTCAGCCAAGCCCTGCTCGCCGCTCTCCGCGCCGAGATGCAGACATGGGATGCGCCCGGTGGGCAAGAATAGCCGGAAATATCCGGCTTAAGCGGTCCGGGTAAGCCTACGCCCGGCTCAGCGCCGCCGCCAATTCTTGCGGCGCGTCGATGTCGGCCAACAGGTCGCCGGCCACATCCACCGCGCCGGCCGGGTATCGTCCGCTGCGCAACACATCGCGCCCGCCGCGGTCGCCTTGCACCGCGTGCAGTTCCGGCCACAGCGCCCGGTCGAACAGCGCCGGCGCGCCGCGCAACTTGCCGTCGACACGGGGCGCGGCTATGGGCCACCCCGCCCGCCACAGGCTTGCCAGCCGTCGCAGCAGACTCGCCGGCAGGAAAGGCTGATCGACGGGAAGCAACAGAGCCGCCTGCGTCGCCGGGCTGAGTGCGGCCAACCCTGCCTGCATGCTGCTCGCCTGCCCGCTCGCCCAGGCGGCGTTATGCACCACGCGCACACGCGATGCCGCTTGGCCCGTCCACGGGGCCAGCGCTTCCGCCGTCTGTTGGGCATGCGCGCCCGTCACGACTACGATCTCTTCGACGTCGCTCTCCAACGCCCGGCGCAGCGCCCGCACGATCAGCGGCTCGCCGCCGACCTCCGCCACTTGCTTCGGTCTGCCCAGACGGCTGCCCTCTCCCGCCGCTAAAATCACCGCGGCCAGCGGTCCCCAGCGCTCGTGCACCGGCGGCGCGTCCATGCGTCCGGCAGACGTAATCAGCGCCGGATGGCCGTCTGCGGCCAAGCGCTGCGCCGCCAGCCGCGCACACGCCCGCGCCGGCGCTGTCTCCGCCTTGTTGAGCAGTGCAACCTGCGCGGCCCCGGGCGGCCGGTTCTTGCCGCCGCCCTGGGGATGCGCCAGCAGCCGGGCAACCATCTCCGGCGTCAGCCGCGCCGGTTCTGTGGCGTCCAGGCCCAGCACGCGGCGAATCTGCGCCGGTCGATGCACGCGGTCTTCCTCGATCAGTCGCCCGACGGCGTCCATGCCCGCCGCCGCGACCAGCAGCGTAGTCGAGGAAGGAACGGGCGGCTCGTACTCAGCCGGCGCCTTAGCCGGCAACATGCGGCTCCCGTCCGCCTCCACGATCAGCGCGGCCGCGCCCAACTGAGCAGCCTGCGCCGCCAGCGCGTCGACCTGCGCCGCGGACACGCCCGGATACTTGCGGCCCGCCCCTTCGACCACATGCGGAAAGACGAGCAGACATTGGCCGTGGCGGTCGAGCGCAGCCGCAATCGCCTCCAGCGGCAGTTGCGCGCCGGTAATCTCTACCGCCCAGGCGCTCCCCTCCACCTCATACGATGCCAGGCGCGTCGTCGCCGTGCAGATCACGCGCTCTCCCCGCGCGACAATCTCCGCCGCCAGCCGGCGCATGGCGCTGGTCTTGCCGCCGCCGCCCACAAGCGACACGACATCCGGCGCGTTCGGGTCCAGCCTTAAGCGCAGCGCGCTCGCCAAATCCATCGTCGCCATCCGCTAGGCCAGCGCCTGGACCAGATCGTCGATCAGATCGTCGGCGTGCTCCAGCCCGACCGAGATGCGCAGCAGGTTCTGCGGCGCCTTCGAGTTCGGCCCTTCGGTCGTGGCGCGGTGCTCAATCAGGCTCTCGACGCCGCCCAGGCTTGTCGCCCGCGTGAACAGCCGGCAACGTCCCGCCACGGCGATGGCTTCCGCCGCGCCGCCTTTCACCTGGATCGACATCATGCCGCCGAAGAGGCGCATCTGCCGGGCCGCCACCGCGTGGCCGGGATGGTCCGGCAGGCCCGGATAGTGGGTGGCTACGACGCGCGGGTGATCGTGCAGGAAAGCGGCCACGCGCTGCGCGTTGGCGGTGTGCGCCGGCACGCGATAGGGCAGCGTGCTGATGCTGCGCAGCAACAGCCAGCAGTCGAACGGCGACGGGACCGCGCCGCCCGCCTTCTGAATGGCACGCACTACGGCGAACAGCCCATCCTCCTGACGGGCGATGATCGCGCCGCCCAACAGGTCGCTATGCCCGCCTAGGTACTTGGTCGTGGCGTGCATCACCAGGTCCGCGCCCAGTTGCAGCGGGCTTTGGCCAACGGGCGACGCCCACGTGTTGTCGACCACGCAGGTCGCGCCCGCCTCATGCGCAATGGCCGCCACGCCTTCGATGTCGGTGATGGTGAGCAGCGGGTTAGACGGCGTCTCCGCCCAGATGAGGCGCGTCGCCGGGCGCACGGCAGCGCGCACCGCGTCCAGGTCGGCCATATTGACCGCGGTCGCCTGCAATCCCCAACGCCCCAACACATGCTGCGTCAGCTCGCGCATGCCGAAGTAGACGTCGTCGGGGATAATCACGTGGTCGCCGGACGATAGAGCTTGCAGCACGGCCAGCGTCGCCGCCTGACCGGACGCAAACGCGGCCGCGGCTGCGCCGCCCTCCAATGCCGCCAGACACTCCTCCAGCGCGGCGCGGTTCGGGTTCTCGCTGCGCGTGTACTCATAGCCGTGCGGCATGCTGCCGTCGGGCTCGCGGGCGAACGTCGTCGACAGGATAATCGGCGGCATGACCGCGCTGGTCCCGATGTCGATCCGGCGTCCGGCATGGACGGCCAGCGTCTCAAATTTCATAGAGCCTCTCTTGCTAGTTTATTGGGCGGAAGACCGTCAGCGCGGCCTAATGCGAAAGACGGTCGCCTATTTCTCGCGCGCAATGCCCGTGATGCGGATGCCGCTGCTCTTGACCTTGTGCCGCACGTTGATCCCGATCAGCACAGCGGTCAAGCCCTCCAGCACCGACGCATTCGCCAGCGGACCGGCGTCCACGGCAAAAAACCCGGCGGCACGCGTCAATTCCGCGGCCAACTGCTTGGCCTCCTTATCGTCGCCTGCGATCAACACATCGCAGTCCGCTTGCCAGTCTAGGTCCTTCAGATGCCCCGCGGCGATATTCTGAAAGGCGGCGACGACGCGCACCTCCGGCCCCAGTTGGGCCTGCGCCTCCTCTGCAGCCGAACCGCCCTGCGGATGCCAGACAACGCTCACCTTGGGCGGCTTGAGCGGCACGCCCACCGTGATCAAGACCTTGCCCCGGCACGCCGCCGCGATCTGGTCGACGGTCGCCGCCTGGGCGTCGTATGGCACGCTGAGCACAACCGCGTCGCCCGCCGCCGCCGCCGCCGCATTGCTCGCGCCGGTGATCGCCGCGCTGCCTGCGGGCAACAGCCCCGCCAGTTCGGCGCTTACGCTCGCCGCCTTCTCTGCGCTGCGACTCCCGATCACGACCGGGTAGCCTGCAACAGCCCAGCGCACTGCCAGCCCGGAGCCTTCAGCCCCGGTCCCGCCGATCACGGCGACGGTTGGCTTGCTCATCCTTTTCGTCCCTTCCTGCTGTGTATTCTAGGTACGTACTTGCATGAAAACTGTCATTCCGAGCGCTAGCGAGGAATCTCGGACGAAGCGCCGCCAGGCTCCTCACCACACGAGCCAGAAACGGAGTTTCTGTGCTTCGGGATGCTTCTCCCGGCAGGTCGTCGGCGCAATATTTCGCCAAGTTGCGGCCTGCCTCAGAACATGGCCCAGTAGCGGTCCCACGTCGCCGCGGCCGCGACGCGGCTCTGCGCCGCAACCTCGGCCTCGTCCATCGTCGTCAACTCCCGGTTGCGCATTAAGACGCGGCCGTGAACGATGGTGCTGTGTACATGCCCGCCGCTCATGCCGAACAGGATATGCCACGGCAGATTGTCGGCCGTCAGCGGCGTCGTCGGATAGTAGTCCATCAGGATCAGGTCGGCGTACGCCCCCGGCGCGACGATGCCGACGGGCCGGTCGAAGAACTGCGCAGCCAGGCGCCGGTTATTGTGGACCGCCATCGCCACCGCCTTGTCGGCCCCCAGATAGCGCGGGTCGGCATGCGCCGCCTTCTGCAGCATGTCCGCGACCTTCATCTCCGCAAACATATCGTTGCTGAAGCCGTCATTGCCCAGACAGACCGGCAGCCCGCCGCGCAACATGGCCGTCACCTCCGCCGCGCCCACGGCGTTGTTCATGTTCGAGCGCGGCTGGTGCGTCACAAACGTGCCGCTCTCGCGCAACAGCGTCATCTCCCAGGCGTCGATGTGGATGCAGTGCGCCATAATGCTGCGCGGGCCGGTAATGCCGAAGCCGTGCAGCCGCTCCACCGCACGCTTGCCTGACTTCGCCAGGCTGTCATACTCGTCCGCCGGGTGCTCCGCCACATGGACATGAAAGGCGTCGCTCTCGCTCGCGCACGCTTCCAGCGTCTCGTCCGAAAGCGTCAGGCTGGCGTGCAAGCCGAAGGTGGCAGCCACGCGCTTGCCAATGCCGCCCTCCTCGGCGGCGCGCAGTTTGCGTAGAAAGCGCACATTCTCGCGGATGCCCGCCTGCGCCGCCTCAAGCCCGTCCCGGTCGGTCACCTCGTAGCAAAGGACAGCGCGCAGCCCGCTCGTCTCGACTGCCTCGGCAATCACGTCCAGGCTGCCGTCAATGGCGCGCTGGCTGGCGTGGTGGTCAATCAGCGTCGTCGTGCCGTTGCGGATGGCGTCCATCAGGCAGACTTCAGCCGAACGGCGCACCCCCTCCAGGTCGAGCGCCTTGTCCAGCCGCCACCACAGCTTCTCCAGGATTTCCGGGAAGTCCTTGGCCGGCGGGCCGGGTATATACATGCCGCGGGCGAATGCTCCGTAGAAGTGCGTGTGCGCGCAGATCTGCCCAGGCATCAGCAGCATGCCCTGCGCATCCCAGCGTTCGTCATCAGGGAAGCGCGCCAGCAGGTCCGCCTCCGCGCCAACCTCGGCAACGGCCGCGCCCTCAATGCGCACCGCGCCCCCGTCCAGCACGCGATTCTCTCCATCAAAAGTGACGACGGTAGCATTGTGGATCAGCATAGGCGCTCCTTCCGGCTCATACGGCGAATTTGCCGTATTGTAAACCCGCCGATTAGAATTCTCCAACGAACCGGTTACTCCGGCTCTGTCCTAGAATTGCCGCGCAACTCCGCTCCGCTGTCGCCGGCGAAGCAGCCAACGGCTCGCACATCAGGAGGCCCCATGAACGTACTCGTCACAGGCGGCGCCGGCTTCATCGGCAGCCACATCGCCGACGCATTGCTAGCCGCAGGTCATCATGTTGTCGTCGTCGACAACCTCCACACCGGCCATCGCGGCAACGTGCCCGCGGACGCCGTATTTCACCAGGTCGATATTACCGACGGCGAGCGCCTGCAGGAGCTCTTCGAGCGCGAGCGAATCGAAGCCGTCATCCACCAGGCCGCCCTGGCAAACGTACGCGAAAGCATGAGCGATCCGCTCGAATACGCGCGCGTCAACGTGATCGGCTCGCTCACGCTTCTCGAACTGGCGCGCAAGCATGACTGCCGCAAATTCGTCTTTGCCAGCACCGGCGGCGCGGTCTACGGCGAGGGCTACAGCCCGGACGGCGACAAACTGCCCTTCACTGAGGCGAGCCGCCCCCAACCCAAAGACAACTACGGGGCCAACAAGCTCAGCGTCGAGTATCACCTCGACCTCTACCGCCAGAACTACGGCTTGCCCTACGTCGCCCTGCGCTACCCGAACGTCTACGGGCCGCGCCAGGACAGCAAAGGCGAGGCCGGCGTTATCGCCATCTTCGCCGGCGCCATGCTGCAAGGTACGCCCACGCGCATCACCGGCGACGGGACGCAGACGCGTGACTTCGTCTTCGTAGGCGACATCGCCCGCGCCAACCGTCTCGCCCTGGAAGGCGAGGCCGGCGGCATCTTCAACGTGGGCACGGGCGTGCCGACCGACATCAACACGATTCACCGCCTGCTCGCCGGCATCACCGGCTACGCGCTCCCGCCGGAACACACGCCCCGGCCCGTGGGCGAAGTCCTTGCCACCTACCTCGGCAGCGACAAGGCGGCCAAGGAGCTTGGCTGGCAGCCTGAAGTCTCCTTGCAAGATGGGCTGCGGGCGACCGTCGACTGGTTCCGCACGAGCGAGGCGGCCTAATGCCCGCGCGGCGCGGCCTCTCCTGCGACAGCTTGCCATGCACATAGCGGTCAACGGCTGGTTTCTTGGGCAGGAAACCACGGGCAGCGGCCAATATCTGCACCACCTGCTCGACCGCCTCCCGGACCAGAAGCCCGGCGTGCGGCTGACCGTCCTGGTTCCCGCCGCGACGGACCTCACGGCATGGCAGGCCCGGTGGTCACACCTGGCGCTGCAGCCGGTCAAACTGCCGCCGCTGCCCGCCAACTGGCAAAAGCTATGGTGGGAGCAGGTCGCCTTTCCCGCTGCGGCCCGGCGTCTGCGCCCGGATGCGCTCTGGGTCCCCTATTGGGCGGCGCCGCTCTGGCAGCCCTGCCCGCTCGCGGTCACCGTCCACGACCTGATCCCGCTGCTGCTGCCCGCCTATCGCGGCGGCTTTCTCCAGCGCCGCTACACCGCGCTCGTCGCCGCCGGCGCCCGCCGCGCCGCCGCAGTCCTGACCGTAAGCCGCGCCAGCGCCCGCGACATCGTAGACCATCTAGGCATCCCGCCCGAGCGCGTGCACGTCGTCTACCACGGCCCCAACACAGCCCCCAACACAGACATAGATGCGCCGGGCCGCGAGCAAGAGCTTGCCGCCGTGCGCGCCAAATACGGCCTGCCCGAACGTTACTTCCTCTACCTGGGCGGCTTCGACGTGCGCAAAAACGTGGAAGCGGTCCTCGCCGCCTACCAGCGCTATCTGGAGAAAGGCGGCGACCCGCAGATTCGCCTGGTGATCGCCGGCAAACTGCCCGCGCACGACTCGGCCTTCGCGCCCGACCCGCGCGCCGGCGCCGCCCGCCTTGGCCTGCAGGACCGCGTGCACTTCTGCGGCTGGGTAGACGAAGCGGATAAGGCCGCGCTCTATGCCTTAGCGACGGCCTATGTCTTTCCTAGCCTCTGTGAAGGGTTTGGGATGATGGCGCTGGAAGCGATGGCTGCCGGAACGCCGGTCATTACCAGCGACCGCTAGGCCATGTTCGCTTCGTGGTTCGTTCGCCCGATGCACCTTCTGTCATGTTGAGCGGAGCGAAACATCTCTACCTCTAGTGCAGCGAGATTCTTCAACTCGCTAACGCTCGCTTCAGAATGACAGAAAGTGGGCAAACTCATCACCTAGGGGACGAAGCAGATCTGCTCCGCGGCCAGCGCCGGGTGGTTGTAGCCAAAGTGATCGGTGATCTGCCACAAGTCCGGGTTTTCAGTAAAAATCGGCTCGACCGCAGCGCAGGCGTCTGCCGGAGATTCGCCGCCGACGATCGCATCAAGCCAGGTCGCGGCCGCCTGCGTGTACAGGCTGTCGGGCTGAGCAGATGCCAGGTCGTCCAGCGTCGCTTGGGCGGCGACGTCATCCCCGGCATAGCGCTGGACTTGCATCAGGCGAAAATGGGCCAGCCCCTGCAACAGGGCTAATTCCTCGTCCGGTCGCAGCCCAAAAATGCTGCACGCTTGCAACTCGTCCGCCAGCGCCGCCGCATACAGCTCTGCGGCTCGCGCGTAGCCAATCACGTCCGCGGCGAGCAGAGCCGCATCCGCCTCGACCAAGCGCAGCCCCATGCAGTCGTTCCCTTCCGCCGTGCGGTCATAGGTCCAGCTAATGCGCCGAAATGGTTGGCCGTCGATGCTCTGCCACACCTCTTGGTGCGGAACCGCCAGCCCGCCTTCCAACGTGTCGCTGACGCCGCCTGCCAGCACGAGGCGATGCCCGCCGCCCGGATCGCCGTCCTCGACCGGTTCAAACGTCGCCGTCCCCAGCGCAATCACGGCGCCCGGCTCGATCATCGACACATACTGCGCGCCGTCCCACGTCCACACCTGCGCTTCGAGCACGCAAGATGTAGCGCAGCCCTCGACCGTCCAGGCGATCTCCATCTGTCCGTCCGCGTTGAGATCGCCCGCGCCCAGCAGCGCCGGCTTGCCGTAGATTTCGGGACTGAACGCCAGCGCCAAGCTGCCGTCAGGCTGGCTGTGGAAGACGTACACCGCGCCTTGCGCGCCCTTCGGCCCCAGGCCCACGTCGCTGATCAGCGTGGGAAACACGGCCACGTCGTCCGCCCCATCCTGGTTCAAGTCCGCCAGCAGCGCCGCGCCGCGGTCCTCGGCCAAAGCGCCGCACACCTGCAGCCAGTTCTCAAGCGCTTCCTGGTCGGCCTGCGTCGCCGCCAGCACAGCGGGCAACACGTCGGCATAACCGGCCAGACTGTCGGCGCATTCGGGCAAGCCTGCCGCAACGTCGTCGCCAAGATCGGACTGGGGCAACGCGTCCGTTGCCCCAGTCTCCTCAGATTCCTGCTCTTCGACGTCCGGCGTGGACAAGTCCAGGACCGGACACACATCCGCCGCTTCAAATGACGGATTGGTGTAGCCGTAATCCGCCAGTATCTCCCAGGCGTCGGGGTTCTCCGCCACGTAGGCGGCAACCGCTTCGCACGCGGCTGCGACATCTCCCTCCGCCGCCACGGCGTCGAGCCAGACCTGGCCGACGTCATCGTAGATGCTGCCGGGATAGGTAGCGCCCAACTCGGCGATGCGAGCCTCGGCCCCATCCATATCTTCCTGGTAAGCGGCGATCAACGCCAGGCGGAACAGGCTAAAGCTGCGCAGTTCCTCCATTTCGTCGGTGCGCACCCAGCATTTCATCAGGCTCTCGTCGGTCGCAGCGGTCTCGTACAAGGCCTTAGCGGTCTCAAAGCCGATCACCGGGGCGTCCAACAAGGCGCGGTTGGCGTCCAGCACGGTGTGATAAAGGCATTCGCTGTCGGCGTATGTCTTCTCGACAAGCTGGTAGGGCGCGCCATCGACGCTCGCCCAGATTTCCGTGCGGCTGCGCTGCGGGCCTGCCCCCACGCTGCCGTAAATGCCGCCGCTCATCTCAAGTTGAGTGGCCTCGCCCTCCGTCTCCGGTTCGATCAGAGCGATATCGGCATAGGCCATAGTGATAGTGCCCTCGGTCCAGTCAGCCCACAAGCTGCCGTCCCAACTGCGCACGTTCACTGTGTCAAAGCAAGTGCTGGCGCCGCAGGTCGTATCCACCCACACGACGTCAGGCAGCCCGTCGGCGTTGATGTCCTCGACGGCCAACAGGCGAACTTCGCCCGCCGCCCGCGCCCGGTAGGCGACGGCATACCCGTCCGCCCCAGGCGACAAGATGAGTAGATCGCCCTCGACAAACGCGGCTTGCTGCACCGGGTTCTGATAGATGACGACCAGGGCCTGGGCGCCCGCTTCGTCCGCCTCTGCATCCCCGCCCAAGTCAACGGGCACGACGCCGTCCTCAACCGCTGCGCCGCACGCTTGCAGGAAAGCTTCCAGCGCCGCGGCGTCTCCGCCGGCGGAATTGAGAACCTCGACCATCAGGTCAGGGTAGTCGGCGAAAGCCTCCGGGCAAACCGGCGTCTCGCTGACCGACTCGGCCTCAGGCGCGGTCTCAGTATCCGTCAGCGTCTCTGTGCCGGTCACCTCATCGCCGCTCGACACAGGAACCGTCAGCGGGACAGTGACAGGCGCAACAGGCTCTTCGCCGGCAGCCGGTTCCGGCGTCACCGCCGGTTCTTCGGTTTCGACGGGTTCCGCCGCTTCTTCAGTCGCCGCATCAGCCGTCTCAGTCGCTTCCTCGGTCACGACCGGCTCCGGCGTCGCTTCAACAGCCGGTTCTTCCGCTGCGGGCGGCGCGGCTGGTATGACGAGCGTCTCGCCCTGGTAGAGCACCAGACCGGGGCGAATCGCGTCGGGGTTGGCGGCATAAAGCAGGTTCACCGAGACGCCGTACTCCTCGGCGATGCTGGCCCAGGACTCGCCGGCCCCTACAACATGCGTCTGGCTTTCGGCGTCGCCCACGGCGGGGATGGCAAGTTGCTCGCCGCTGAGAAGCCAGCCGGTATCGCGCACCGCGTCCGGGTTCGCCTCTTGCAGCGTTTCCACATCCACGCCGGTCTTAAGGGCCACGATATCCCACGAATCGCCCTCCTGCACCGTGTAGATGTAGCCGCCCTCCGGCGCCGTGCCGGCATCCTGGCTGAGAACAGGCCCTGTCAATGCGAACAGAAGCCCTATCGCCAAGAGCGCCGTCATCGCCACAGTCGCGCCCATCGTCAGACTGCGCCGATAGACTGTCTTGTACCTTGCGTTCATATTGAACTCCCTTGAATGCAGCGGATAGACCTAGCTACTGATAGCTGCTGATAACTACTGATACGTAATTTCGTTCAGACCGCGTAACACCTGGATCCAACTCTGTCCCGGCTTCAGCTTGACGATCACCTCACCCGGCCCCAACCAGCGCGGCGGAGTCTCCGGGTCAGCGCGCCAAGTTCCCTCATAGACCTGCCCGTCCCGGAAAATGCGAAAATCGCCGAAGCCGTACAGGGCGATATCCACCCCCTTCGTGCCCAGGCTATCTTCCACCATGTCGGTCAATGTATGCTCAGCCGTCAGCGCGATCACGTTCTTGGCGACGATAGGCTGTCCGGTCGCCGGGTCAAACTGTTGTTCGCCCGCCTGGAAGCGAATGTAGCCGCCTTGCGCCGGGTCATAGCGCCACTCTACGTTGTTGCCGCCCGGATACGCCATCTGGATAGCCGTAGCCTGTCCGGCTGCGTTCAGCGGCGGTTCAGCGCTGAACTCGAAGCCGGGCCGGCTCCACTCTTTGGCTAGGCCCTGGTCGTCCAGCCAACGCCGCACGCCGGCGGGGCTAGTCTGCATACGCGTGCGGTAGTCGGTCCCCACACTCTGGAAATAGCGGGTTTGTGACGGATCGTCGATATCCGCATCCAAATAGGGGAAGCCGACCTCGTTCTTGAGCAAATAGCGAACCTCGTCGCTGCCGCCGGAACAAGCCAGCACGCCGTCATACATGTAGGTCATCCACACGTTGGGCATGCGCGCCGAGCGCACCGGCCCGACGCGTTCAGCCTCATTTGCCTGGTACATGGCCGTCAAGCGCGTCAGCGTAAAGCCGTCCACAATGTACTCGTACACCAGGTCGGCAAGGCTCAACCCGTAGTGCGCAGAGCGGCCAACGGCATCGTTGTTGATGCAGATGAAGACGGGCCGCCGCTTCAGGTTATCGGGGTTGTCCGCCGGCAAGCCGGTGTAGCGCGAAATGCCGTCGGGTGCAACGTTCGGGGTCGCCGTCGGAAGAGGAGCAGGGGTGGCCGTAGGTTCCAACACAGCCGGCGGCGGCGTCGGCGTGTCGGCTGCCGCGGCCACGGTGATAGGGGTCTTGGTAGGGGTCGCCGTCGGTTCAGGCGTCGCCCGACCGCAGCCGCTCAAGACCAGCGCTGCGACAATCACAAACCACACACGCACAATCGAAGAAGCGGACATAACAGAGCAATCCTGCTTTGCATCATGGGCGGAAAAGAAAGAAAGGTCTTTCTCCTTGAACAGCCGGTAGTATACCACAAAGCCAACCCACGCTATAGCGCAGCGCGTTGCCGTTCATGCACGCGAATCGCTGCGTGCGACGGCGAGTGCGGCGCGCCGGATAGAATGCCGGCGTCACTTCTATGATAGAATGCATCCGAATAATCGGACTCTCGAAACGGACAAAACAGGTGCGTTTGTAGTTGGGGGTTCGCAGCTGTCACCCTGAGCGGAGCGAAAGGTCTGCTTGCGCTCGAATGCGTCGCGATGCAAGATGCATGGCGATGCTCAGCACGACAGCTTGCCCCGAACATGAAATCGAAACGCACAGAACGACAGCGCAATGTCACTCTCAACGTCACTCTCTCCGTTCTCTCAACAGATGGTCGAGGCCTGCGCCCGGCGGCAAATGACAGGCATGCTCCTGCTTTTTTTAGTCAGCCATCGCCCGCTTGCCTTCGTCTGCGGCCAATTGCTGCATGCAGCCGATCCGCTTGCCGCCATCTTCGGGATCGACGCCTGCGCCGAACTGGCCGCGGACCTCGATGAGCCGGACAGCGCCCGCCGCCTGGAAGCCGCACTCAGCGCGGCCGCCAAGACGTTGACGCAGCCGCCCGCTCGATAAAACGCCCTCACGGGCAGAGTCGCTCACATGTTCCGAAACGCTTCCGCCGGCGACATCTTGACGCACTGGCAGAATGAAATCGAACAGCGAACCGAAGCCGGGCTCGCTCCTATCCTGGAGTTAGGTATAAGCAGCCTGACCACGGACAGCACAGCCGCCCTCTTGGCGCTGCAACTGCTGGCCGAGCGGCGCGCCGACGCAGCCCGTCCCATCGTCGCGGCGGGCGGACCCGGCGCCGCCTGGCTGGCCGCCCTGATGCAGCCCGCTCCGCCGGCGCAAGGCGTTTCCGCCCCGACCGTGCTTTACACAGGCCCCTCCCTTGCCGAACACATGGCCTCGATCTCGCTTACACATGCCGCTGTCGATGCGCCGGCCGCAGACTATGCCGGAGATCCGGTCGTCCCGGCAGCGTACTTCGAACCGCGGAGCCGGCCCGGCGCGCTTGCGCTGTGGGAGACGCTGCCCTTTGTCCAGGGCGAATCCGCTGCGCACGAAGCGAGCGGCGACGAAGCCCTCTCCGCAGACCCTACCGGCGACTGGCTGGCGTGGGCCGTCCTGCTCTTGGCGCTCTTTCTCGTCATCCTTTCCATCCTGCTCTGAAGCCGCACTGTGCATACTGACCGCTCTGCGTCCGCCAACTACCTGGTTATCGCCATTCTGGTTGCCGTGTCCCTGCTCATCGTGCTGGACCGCACCGGCATCGCTCCCTTGCTGCAGCCGATTACGGGCACGCTTTACGCCTGGGGCATTCTTCTGGCGGCCTTTAGCCTGCTGCTGGGCGTCTTCAATGTCGGCTGGGTCCATCTGCAGCGCATCTTCCTGGGCGAGACGCACTGGCCGCACAGCATCGCCCTCGTCGCCGCGCTGGTCGTCGTGCTTGCCAGCGGGCTGCTCAGCCCGTTCGGCGCCGAAAGCTCACTGACGGAATGGCTATTCGACGCTATCATCGCGCCGGGACAGGCGACGCTTTTCGCCCTGCTGGCCTTCTTCATGCTCGCTGCAGCTTATCGCCTGCTGCGCGTGGGCCGCAACGGAGGCGGCTGGATGCTGGCGGGCGCGCTGCTCATGCTCACCGCCCAGGCCCCTGCAGCCGGCGTGTGGATGCCGCCCGCGCTGGCCCGCTTTACAGGCTGGGCGCTGGATGTCCCCGTCATGGCCACTCTCCGCGGCGCGCTGATGGGCGGCAGCCTCGCCCTAACGCTTGTCGCCATTCGCCATATGTTCATGACGAAATAACATGAGTGAAACAATCGCGGCCTAGCCGATCACGAGCCGTTCCATGTCCATCGTCCGTTGCCCGCATTGCGGCACAGCCAACCGAGCCGGCTCCAATTTCTGCAACAGTTGCGGAACTGAACTACGCGCGGCCGAAGAACGCGCCGCGGACGAACGCGCCGCGCAGCAACATCGCGAGGGGGAAGATGTCGCCGCCGAACCCGCCCCGCCGCCTGCCGCCTCGCCGGACGCCCCGCGGCCAAAAGAATCGTCCTCAGAACCGCCCGCCGCGCCGCAACAGCCCCACGACCTCGCCCGCCAGCCCTGGCTGCGCATGGAATTCAGCGGCGCAGACAGCGCCCCGCCCTTCGACGAGGAAGACGATTCCGCCCGCGCCGCCACCGCACGGCTCGCGCCTGGCATCCAAGGCTTGCTTGCTCCGGTGCGCATCACCGTGCGCAATGTCGCCGATGAACAACCCGCCGCGCGCCCGCGCTCGCCCGACATCCCCGCGGAACAGACGCGTCTGGTTCGCCGGCGCATGGGCTCGTCGCCGATCCTAGACCGGGCGGAACAACTCCGGTCGCAGCCCGGTCAAACCAATCTGCGCTTGCCCTGGCTCTTTCTAGCCTTGGGGCTGGCGATCCTGCTGCCCGCCTTGCTGGCGCTTCCCCTGCCCAAAGGCGCGCCCGCCACCTGGCCCGGCGTCGAAGAAGCATTCGACGTCGTTCAAGGATTGCCCGCCCAGGCAAACGTGCTCGTCTACTGGGCCTACGATCCCGCCGCAGCCGGCGAACTCGACGAAGCGGCGCTGTCCGTCGTCGAGCACCTCTTACAGCGCCGCGCACGCCTCTCCGTCGTCAGTCTGATGCCCGGCGGTCCGGCAACCGCTCGACGGCTGATCGAACGCGCCCGCCTGGAATGGCAGCGCAGCGAAAACCTGACCGCCGCCGCAGAAATCACCTGGGCGATCCCGGTGCAATACCTGCCCGGCGGCGCGGCAATGCTGGCGCATGTCGCCCAAAACCCGGAGCAAGTCTTCGACGCCGAGCAGCAAGACCCGCCTGACCTGGCCGTCGTCTTCGGCGCCCAGGCGGAGGACGTCCAACACTGGCTGGAACAGGCGGCGCCGCTCAACCGGACGCCCGTGATCGCGGTGACAAGCGCCGCCGCCGACCCGATTCTTCGCCCCTATTGGAACAGCGGCCAGTTATCCGGCCTTGTCAGCGGTTTCGACGGCGCCTACAGCTATCAAAGCCTCCTGGCCGATCGCCTGCCGCGCCTCGAACGGTCTGCCGCTCTGGACCGCCAAACGGTGCTGCAAGATTGGGGACTGGCAATCTTCTTCCTGGCGATCGTGCTGGGCAACCTCGCCGCCATGTTTAGCCGCTCGCCGGAGCCATGACCATGCCCAGGGAACACTAGCGGATGCAGAGCAGCGCACTCTTGTTCGACGCCATCGGCGCCTGGGTCGCCTTTGTCTTCACCCTCATGGTCTTCAGCGCCCTCGCCGGAGACAACGCCCTGGCGCGCCTCGCCCAGCACATCTTGGTCGGCGCCGGCTTGGGCTATGCCGCCGTCCTCGCCACGCGCCATGTCATCTTGCCCCGGCTTGTCGACCCGTTGATCAGCGGCGAGGCGGGCATTCTCGACGGATGGCTGCCGCTAGGCCTGGCTGCCATCCTCATTATCGCCGGCGCAGATCGCATTGCATTGCGCCCGGCCAAACAAAACGCTCTGCCCAGCTGGCGACGGCTGCTGCACGGCGCAGGCCGGCTGGTGACGGCGCTTCTCCTGGGCATCGGCCTGGGCGCGGGCATCATGGGCGCGCTGCAGGGCACGCTCATCCCCCAATACCTGCGCGCGGCACAGATCGGCTTCGTACCTGCCGCCCCCGGCTATCTCCCGCTGGTCGGTCTACTGACGCTCATACTCACGACCGCAACGCTGCTCCATCTCTACCTAGACCCGGCGCGCCACCTGGATCGCCAGCCGGGCGCGGTGCGCAGGCTGATGGCGGGCTGGCTGTGGCTCGGTCAACGCGCCATGTGGCTGGCGGCGGGCGTCATCTTCGCCCGCCTGGCAGCCTCGCGCCTCAGCCTGCTCATCGCGCGCATCACCTTTCTCACCGATATGATCCACGGCACGACGTTCTGGACCTGGCTGCAGTCGCTTTAGCGGCCAAGCACGCAAGACCACGACATATGGACCAAACCGGCGCATCGCCCCAACCGCAAGAATACTATCAAGGCCCAGTCGCCGGCAGCGGCACAATTCTCGCCGCGGGCTGCGAAACGCATCGCCTTGCCGCCTGTCTGCTGGAGCCGGTCGGCGGAGTCTACCGGCTGGCGGCCTGGCGCATTTCTCCCTCGCCCGATCAGCGACCGCTGCCCGCCCAACTCCACGAATTGTGCCGGCAGCTGGGCGACCGTCTGCAGCGCACACTGTGGGACGATGTGCGCGGCGGCCCGCTCCTACAAAGCCCCGACCCGGTCCGCTATCCGCCGCTGGAGCAATTCGTGATCACGGCCAGCCCGCGCCCCAGGCTGCGCGTCTGGCTGGTCGCCCTGACCGCGAACAACAGCCTTGCCGCGGCTCGCCGCAGCCTCGACGCCAGCCAGTCACAGCTAGCCGGCGCCGTTTCTCTCGCCGCCGATCTCAACGCCGCCGCCCTCGCCCGCGACCTCGACGATCTGCGCCCCGAAGCCTTGGTCCTGACCGGCGGCTACGAAAACCCGGACGCCCGCGCCCACGCCCCCATCCGCAGGCTGGCCGGCCTGTTGGCGACAGCCTTGCGCCGGCTGCCCGATCATGCCCGTCCCGAAATCGTCTACGCCGGCAATTCCTTCGCTCTGCCCGCTGTCAGCGCCATGCTCCGGGAGAGCCGCTTGCACAACGCCGAAAATGTGCTGCCCGCGCCCGGCCAGGTCCGTGAGCAGCCGTTGACCGCGGCTCTCGACGATCTCTACGATCAAAAATGCCGTCGCATCCAGGGCTTTGCCCGGCTGGCGCAGTGGAGCACGCTGCCGCCGCCCATCCTCACCGTCGAAGATAGCTTCACGCGGCTGGTCCCTCTCTGGATGGAACTGCAAGGCCTGAGCGAACTCTGCGGCCTCTACGCCGGCGGCGACCGTTGGCTCTATGTATGGGCGGATGCCGGCACAAACGCGCTCCAGACGCGCTATGTGGCGCCGCACAGCGCGCCCCCTCCCCCCGATCAGCGGCCCCCGCTGCGCCTCGTCAGCGGACCGTGGTCCGGTCCGGCGCCGCTGCCGGAAAGCGTGCGCTGGCATGACTCGCTCGGCCTAGCGTCGATCGTAGCGGCAGCCGGCCAAGCCTCGCCCGCCGCCGCGGTCCAAGCCTTGACCCACGATCTGTTCTTGCCGCCGCGCTAACCCGCGCCGCGGCAAGATGTACGCTTGGGGAAAACCTTAGGGGAAAAGCCTAGCCGCCCATCAGCGGATGGACGGACAGCGGCGTATAGATCGGCCCAGCCGGACGCAGGTCGCTGCGCATGTGCACGACTTCCGTCACCGGGAAACAGGGCTCCGAGCCGCTCTGCGTCTTGGCGTCGTCTTGTGCAGCCAGACTTTGCAGCAGGTCGCCGGCCCGTTGCAGTTCGGCGCGCGAGCGATCACGCTGCGCCCGCGCCAATGTCAAATGCGGCGAGAAGCCCCGGCTTTCGGCCTCGAACCCCGCTGCGACGACAAGTTCTTCGATCGCGGCCTGCATGGCCTGCAACACTTCCAGTTGCCCGTCCACGCCCAGCCAGATCACATTGGGCCGGCGAAAGTTCGGGAAGCAGCCCGCCCCGCCTACGCACAGCGAAAAACCTTGACGTCGCCGCGCGATCTCGGCCAGCCCGGCGGCAATGCGCTCGGTCTGGTTGCGGTCCGTCTCGCCCAAAAAGCGCAGCGTCAAATGGATGTTATCGGTTGCGGACCAACGGAAGCAGCCGCCAAGTCCGGCCTCTGTCAACGCCGCGCGCAACTGCTGCTGGCGCAGCCGGATCGCCTCGCGGATGGAAGATGGCAGTTCGATGGCGATGAATGTGCGCATGCTAGAACCGTTTCTAGAACCGTCTGTGGCGCGTCAATTCGTCGTAATACCGGTTGCGCTGCGCCTGCGAACGCAGGAAGACGATCGTCGTCACCAGGCCAAGCGTCCCCAAGCCGGTGGCGCTCAGGAAGATCAGACACAGCATCATTACCATTAGGTTCTGCGTAGTGGGCTTGAGCGAACCGAGCAGGCCCACATTCGCCGGCGCCGTAGCCGTCGGCAGCGGCGTGAACGTCGGCGCTATGGCGACGGCCTCAGCCGTCGGCGTGGCCGTCACCACCACGAACATCTCCGTAGGCGTCGCAGCCTGAGCCTCAGCCGGCGGCGTGTCGGTCGGCAGAGGTATGGGCATCTCTGTAGGCGTCACCGTCGCTGTACGGGTCGGCTCTGGCGTCCAGGTTGGCTCAGGCGTCCAAGTTGGCGTTCCGGCCGCGGCTGACTGGGCGATCTGCGTCAGTTCCGCCGACAATGCGTCCGCCTGGTCAGTCGGCGTTGCCAGCGGCGACAGCGGCGATTGGGGCTGGGTCGGCGTCGCCAACGGCGACAGCGGCGAAGCGGGTTGCGTAGGCGTTTCTTGCGGGCTTACCCCGCCGGGCGGGGTGGGCGTGGCGGTTTCGGAACCCGGAACGACGGTCGGCATGAGCGTAGGGGCCGGCGTGGAGCCGGGCGGCGGCTCGACCAGCACCGGCGTCGGCGTTCCGCCCGCGGCGAGGGCCTCGAGAGAAGAAGCCGGCGTCGGCGTAACCCCCTGCCCATAGCCGCACAGGTCGAAGATCTCGCCCGGCGTCTCGTCGTTCGTCACTTCCTGCAGCCTAAAGCAGTAGGACTCGCCGCATGTGATCTCCGTGACCTCAAAGCTGTAGCGCGCGCCGACCGTGGCGTCGCCCTGAGCTATGCGCGTGCCGACGACGCGATAACTTGCCTCCGGTTCGCTCTCCAGCTTCATGAGGATCGTGAAGCCGTCCAGATTGAACTCGCGGACCGTCGCCCAATCCAGACGCACAGAGTAGTCAGTCGGCGTGGCGCGGTAGTATTCGAGTTGAACGGCGGCGTTCACCGGCAAGGTCGTCAAGCGCAAAACGCCCGCGGCAATCAACACGAGCAACAAGGCCCCAAACCGCCGCCCATATCTGCGTCGCAGCCGGTGTAGCTCGCTCGATTTCGCCAACCGCTCCACCGCTCTGAACACCAATTCGCTCCGTCTTGCCCGTCCTACTCGGCAGCGGCCCTCTGCCCGGTACAGGCCAACATTCTCAACGCCGCAACCGCACGCCCGTCGCTCTCATCCGCCGACCTCGCCGTTACCGCCCTCGTCGTCGCCAGACTCATCGCCAGACTCATCGCCAGACTCGTCGCCGGCGTCCTCATCCTCCGCATCATCCCCATCGTCCTCTGCAGAGGACGGGAACAGCGCCCGAAGCTCTGCCACGCACACACGGTTGAGGCCGCTGTTGAACCAAAGCCGCATTTCGTGCGTGAGTTCCTCAAACAGCTTGGCATACGCCGCCTGTCCCTCCGCTGACTCGTCATCGATCAAAGTCTCGAAGTCGGAATGCCGGCTCAGCCAATCGTCCAGATACGAATCAAGCTCTTGCGGGTGCGGCCCCCAATGCGCCAAGTACTGCCGGTCGCGGTCGAACAAAACCACCAGCGGCAGGTCTATATCCGGGAGGCTTTCGAGCAGGTCGTCGTCATCCACGATCTTGCTCAACAACTCGATGCCTTCGTCCTCCTGGAGCACGCGCAGTTCGATGCACGGATTCATCGCCGCAAGGCGCGCCACAATGGGCAGCACGGCAACCGTGCTCGGGCTGTCGCTCGGCGCCACCGCCGCCACATAAACCGGCTCCGTCAGGCAGGCGAAAAACGCCTGGTCCGCGGGCGGCACGCGGATCTCCGCCATTCGCGCCCGAAGCAACCTCGCCAACGCCTCGTCCTGGGCAAGGTATTCCGCATAGACGGGCGCGGCGGCAAAGAGTAGAGAGGCGTTGTTCACCCCATTCACATGCTGGACTTCGCGCATAGCGGCTCTTTGTCTGCGTCAGTGTGGGCGACCGGCGCCAACGCATCATTGCGCACGTCGTTGTGCCCGGTTCTTTGGTTGCGTCCGCAAAGGCGGATGTAGCGCAGATTGTATCACACGCGGCGTTTCCCGAACAGGATCGCTACGCGTTTCGCACAGCGCGCCGAATCGAATTTCACAGCTTCCCAGATAGCTGCGAACCCCTCGAAAGTCGCCGGACAATCTCTCGCTCGCCCTCCTGTGCAAGCTCTATCCGGTATACGCACGGCGCACGGGGCTGGTGACGCCTCCCCCCTGCAAAAGATGGGCTTTTGGATTGACGAATCTCCGAAAGCGTGCTAATGTGCCGCGACCGTAGGACGGTCTCCGGACCGGCATTTGTGGCGCGCCCTCCGGGTGCGCTTTGTCAACCTGGATTCACCGCGTGCCGGGAGAAAAACGCATGAGCGACAGCACGTTCACACAGAACGTTTCTGACAAGGACCTGGGGCTGAATTCGTGGACGGACGCGCCCGACCCGCGCCGCGTCCTGGCCGAAAACGACCCCGAAGTTTACCAGGCCATCGAGGCGGAACGCCGCCGCCAATTCGCCGGCATCGAACTCATCGCCAGCGAAAACTACGTCTCGCCCGCGGTGCTGGCCGCAATGGGCAGCGTACTCACCAACAAATACGCCGAAGGCTATCCGGGCAAGCGCTATTATGGCGGCTGTGACGCCGTGGATATTGCCGAACGCATCGCCATCGCCCGCGCCAAAGAGCTGTTCGGCGCAGACCACGCCAACGTCCAGCCTCATTCCGGGGCTCAGGCCAACGAGGCGGTCTACCTCGCCTTCCTCAAGCCGGGCGACCCCGTGCTGGCGCTCAAGCTGGACCACGGCGGCCATCTAAGCCACGGCTCTCATCTCAACAGCTCCGGCAAGCTCTACAACTTCATCCACTACAGCGTGGACCGCGAGACCGAACGCATCGACTACGACGCCTTGCAACAACTGGCCGAAGAACACAAGCCCAAGTTGATCGTCGCCGGCGCCAGCGCCTACCCGCGCTTCTTCGACTTTTCACGGCTGCGCGCCATCGCTGACAGCGTCGGCGCCCCCCTGATGATGGACATGGCGCATGTCGCCGGCCTCATCGCCGCCGACCTGCACCCCGACCCGGTTCCCTACTGCGACGTAGTTACCACGACTACGCACAAGACCTTGCGCGGGCCGCGCGGCGGCATGATCCTGTGCCGCGCCGAGTACGCCCGCAACATCGACCGCGCCGTCTTCCCCGGCATTCAGGGCGGCCCGCTGATGCACATCATCGCCGCCAAGGCCGTTGGCTTCGGCGAAGCGCTCAAGCCCGAATTCCGCGCCTATCAGCAGCGCGTGCTCGACAACGCCCAAGCCCTAGCCGCCTCCCTGCAGAGCGAGGGGCTGCGCATCGTCAGCGGCGGCACAGACAATCACCTGATCCTTGTCGATCTCAACGCGTTGGACCGCGAAGAGATTACGGGCAAAGCCGTGGAAAAAGCCCTGGACAACGCCGGCATCCACACCAACAAGAACATGATCCCCTACGACCCCAGGCCGCCCCTCGTCTCAAGCGGCATCCGCTTGGGTTCGCCCGCGGCCACCACCCGCGGCATGGGGCCGGAGGAGTTCGCCCAGATTGGCCGCTGGATCGCAGCCATCGCCCGCCAGCCGGGCGACCAGGCCTTGCAAGAACGCATCAAACAAGAAGTGATGCATCTGGCCGCTGCATTCCCCGTGCCGGCCTAACCGACAGCTAAACCGAATTGGGGGCGCAGCAGCTGCGCCCCCTTTGTCTGTACATCATCCGACAACCCAATTCTCTCCCCGCGCCGCACAAGGAGCATCTCATGGAGCAGGCGTCCGAAGCGGAAAACGGCGGCGTCCCGGCCCCGCAAGAGGCCGGCAGTTACAGCCGCCGCGAGCAGATCGCCTGGTATTTCTACGACTGGGGCAGTTCCGCCTTTTCCACTACGGTGGTAACGGTCTTCCTCGGCCCCTACCTGACCTCGATTACCCAGGCGGCCGCCGACGCCAACGGCTACGTCTATCCGCTGGGCATCCCCGTGCTGGCCGGCGCCTTCTTCCCCTATATGATCGCCCTGTCGGTGCTGCTGCAAGTCTTCTTCCTGCCGGTCTTGGGCGCGCTGGCGGACTACTCCCACCGCAAAAAGCAATTCTTCGCCATCGCCGCCTATCTCGGCGCCTTCACCACGATGGGCATGTACTTCCTGCAGGGCGACAACTACCTGCTAGGCGGCGCGCTGCTCGTCCTCTCCAACCTGAGCTTCGGCGCGGCCATCGTCTTCTACAACGCCTACCTGCCCGACATCGCCGGGCCGGACGACCGCGACCGCGTCTCGTCACAGGGCTGGGCGCTCGGCTATCTGGGCGGCGGCCTGCTGCTGGCCCTCAACCTCGTCTTCGTGCAGTTCCTCGCCGAGCCGCTGGGCGTCTCCACCGGTCACGCTGTGCGCATCTCGCTGGCTTCCGCCGGCGTGTGGTGGGCCGTCTTCGCCCTCATCCCCCTCGCTGCGCTCAAACGGCGCACCCCGCTCAAACAGCTCCCGCCCGGAGAGCGCTACGCCACCATCGGCTTCAAGCAACTGCGCCATACGCTCGGCGAAGTGCGCAACTTCCCGCACACGCTGCTCTTCCTGCTCGCCTATCTGCTCTACAACGACGGCATACAGACGGTCATCGCCCTCTCCGCCACCTTCGGCAGCGAGGAGTTGGGCCTGGGAACCACGTCGTTGGTGCAGTTGATCCTGATGGTGCAGTTTATCGCCTTTTTCGGCGCGCTCTTGTTCCAACAGGTTGCCCGCCGCACCGGCGCCAAGCGCGCCATCGTCATCAGCCTCTTCATCTGGCTGGGCGTTACGGTCTATACCTATGCATTTCTGCAAACCGAGCTGCAGTTCTTCATCCTGGGCGGCTTCATCGCCATCGTCATGGGCGGCAGCCAAGCCCTCAGCCGTTCGCTCTTCTCGCTCATGATCCCGCGCGGCCAAGAAGCGGAGTATTTCAGCCTCTACGAGGTGAGTGAACGCGGCACCAGTTGGCTCGGGCCGATGCTCTTCGGCTTTACGCTGCAGATGACGGGCAGCTACCGCTACGCCATCCTCTCAATTGCGCTCTTCTTTGCCGCCGGCCTGGCGCTGCTCATGCGGGTGAATGTGCGCCGCGCCATCGAAGAATCCGGCAACCGGGCCCCGTCCACGCTCTAGGCGCGCTCGCAGCCCAATCAAAACAGAGCGGGGCCGAGTCATGCTTCGACTCAGCCCCGCCCCGTCATCGCAGCCGCTGCGCCTTTGCCGCGCAGCGCGTCAGCTATGCAAAATGCGGTTCTTGCTGCGCCTGGGGCGGGTCCCCTTCGGCGTCCTCATGGCCCGCGTCCTCCGCTCGCTGTTCCCGCGCGGCTTCCGCCTCTGCCAGCGAAATCTCCCCGGCGTCGTGGCGGTGGCGCAACTTCTGATAGGTCTCTTCGCTCATGCCAAGCGGCTTGTCGTCGTGACCGAAAACGCGGTGCAACCCTAGCCGCAGCCCCTTCATCGTCCGCTGCACGAACGACTCGCTGTACACCTCCGCAAAGGTGGACACCGCCTCATCCGGGTTGAGCGGGGCCAACTCGTATTCCCGGCTCAGTTCTTCGCGGTGATGCGCGATCCACATATAGAGGTCCGCCTCTGTCCGGTGCGGGAAGTCTTCCATCAAGTTGTATTTGCGGATGGCCTCGACCACAGGCGCATAGACGTTATCATACCAGCTTGCCACCGCGTCGGGCCACTCCAGAAACTCGTCGCCGCCTTTGCGCTCCAACTCCTTGTTAACCAGATACCAGTGTACGTGTATGTGGCGCAGCATCATGTCATAGCGGCCCGGCTCCGTCAGGTTAATGCCGTGGCGCGGCCGCAGTTCGTTGAGGCCGGTCTTGCGCATAAACTCCTGATGATCCGCCTTGATGATCCACTCATCGCGGTCGAAGTCCTCCAGCGTCAGCGGCACGTCGGTATTCACCACCGTCACATACGCCTCGATGTGCGTCAGCCCGTTCGCCCGCGCCACGCTCACCCGGTGGTTGCCGTCTCGCACAAAATAGACCTCGCCGATCTTGTACAGATCGACCGGCGGCACGCCCTCCAGCGAGTTCATCGCCGCATCCAGCCGCGACCAGCGCTCCTCGTTCACGCCTGAACGCGGCATAAACGTGCGCGTGAAATCCTTATAGCGCCCCACGCTGCCCACAATCATATCCAGCGGGACCATTTCGGTGCCCATCTCTATCTTCTGGCGCGCCTTCAGGCGATTCGCCACTTCGTGATAGTTCAGCAAATCCGAATTGCCGCCGGTTACCAGAGCGAGCAAATCCGCCACCGACGCACGATTCAGGCTGCGCCGGAACCGTTCACGCGCCTGAACATCTGTCGAACCTAATGTATACTTCATCTTTCCTTGTATCTCCTCATGTCTGTCCGGCGTTCGTCTGCAGCCGCCGCACCGGCAGCCGCCCATTGCCCTTCGCCGGACATCCCCATCACCGGCCCTGCATGACGGGGCGACCCTCTGACAGCGCTCCCAGTGAGCCTGCCTTGCGCGACCGAGTTTGTTTCGTTATTCCGTCTCGCTATTCCGTCTCGATCTTCAGCTTCGATTCTCGGTCGCAAAGCCGTTCATAAGTATATCATGAACATGTTAACGTTATATCAACACTTTGTCGGCATCCCGTTGTACATTTTGTCCATGTTAACGTCCTTCAGTCCGCCGGCAACTGCGCCACTTTGTATACGCTGCTTACGCCCGAAAGTTCCGAAGACTATTGCTCGGGCAACTATGTCTCCGTCATTCTGACGACCGGAGGGAGGAAGAATCTGCTTGTCCGCTGCACAGGGATTCTTCGCCTTCGGCCCAGAATGACAACTGCACAAATCATGTGAACGCACCACTATTGGGCGCATTGAACAAACCGACACGCGCGACGATGCGCCGGCGGACTGCCGGCGCACCGCTATCTCAAGGACCGGTTGCGAGGAATAAGAGCCGCTTCTACAACTGCAGCACAGTCATGGCGGCGCATTCATCCGCGCGCAGGTTCATGCAGATCACGCCCTGCACAACACCCTCCTTAGGCGGGACCTCCGCCGCGCTGAAGCGAATGACCTTGCCCAAACGCGAAATGATCAGGATATCGTCTTGCTCTCGGACGGCCGCGGCGCCGACGATCCGCTCCGTCTTCATGGCAACCTTGCCGCCCGCGCCGGGCGATTTGTTGGCGGCGAAGCCGCTGAACAGCCGGATCGTCCCTTTGCCGTCGGCGCCGAGCAAGAACACGCCGCCCCCTTCCTGCGCCGCGGCGATCCCTACGGCGGCATCCGCCGGATCGATGCGCATGCCCAGGCAGCCGCGCACCGGAACCAGACGCTCGGCAAAACGGATGGCCTGCCCGCCACGCGTGACGATGAACAGGTCGTCGGTTCCCGACGTCCAACAGGCGGCCGCGGGCGGCCCGCCTTCGCTGACGTTGAAAAGGATCGTGCCCGGCTGGAGATTCTTGCCCAAGTACTGGCTGCCGATGCGCCGCACCTGCCCGCGTCGCGTCACCACAGCCAGATAAGCCCCGCGCCCCTCTGCCGGCGCGTCGGCGAAAGCCAGCGCAATCGCCTCGCCGGCCTGCAACGGCAGCCGCTCGCGCAGCGACGTCCCTCGGCTGTGGAGCGCGGCCTCAGGCAGATCGCGTACCGCCAAACGAAAAGCCCGCCCCTGGTCCGACACAATCGTGATGCCTGCGGCCTCGTCCGCGGCAAGCAGCCGCTCCGGCGGGTCGTCCTCCGCCGCGTCCAGACCGAACACGCCCATGCCCCCGCGACGCTGGCGCGTGTAGAGATGGCGCGGGGTGCGCTTGATCAACCCGTTTTGCGTCACCGTCACGACGTTAATCGTCGTCGGCGGCTCGGCAGGATCGGCATCCGCTGCATCCGTTGCATCCGCCGCCGCAACGCGTTTGCCCGTGGCGCGCAGGCGGGCAAGCTCCTGCTCCAACCCCTCGATATAGGCCAGAACCTCCGGCGGCACTCCGCCCATGTCAGGACGCTGCATCTTCATGCTCTCTTTCCATCAGCCCCACATCTTCGGCGCGAGGCGCTCAGTTGGCCGGAATGCTCTGGGCGATGCGCAGGACGTCGGCCGCGTACCCGCGCACCTCTGCCGGCAAGTCGTCCCAGGTTCCGCCGCTCGCCAGCAGGTCGAACGTCTTGTCCGGCCCCCAGTTATAGGCTGCCAGCATCCACTCCGTCTGCGGATAGCCCCTTTTGCCCAGTTCCGCCCGCAAATAATCGAGATAGAGCGCGGCTACCAACACGCTGCTATAGCTGTCGAACGGATCCGTTGCATCGACGATCGGCGCCCACTCCTGCCATGTAGCCGGCTGGATCTGCATCAACCCCAGCGATCCCTGGCTGCCCACGGCTACGGCATCGAAGCCGCTCTCCACATATCCCTGCGCCGCCAACTGCCGCCAGTCCAGGTCATAACGCCCGGCGATCTCCTGGAACATCTGCGCATAGGTCATGCCGCTCGTCGCCGGCGGCGCTACGACCAGCGGCTGGGCGGGCTGAAGCGGCTGCGCAGCCGCCGGCGCGCCGGGCGCAGTTACCTGGTCGGGCTGGATCACCGGCAGACCCGGCGCGTCGCCGCCCGCCACGACCTCCGGCCCCGCCTGCGCCGGCGCAATCGCCTGCCCTGCGTCGACCGCTTCACGCGTCGGCAGCGGCTGGTCGATATTGACCAGCAGGGCCACGACCGGCGGCTCCTCGCGCGCAAGGGGTGCAGCCGGGCGGCTCACGCCTACGCGCAGCGCCAACAGCACCAGCAACCCGGTCAGCCCAAGCCCGATCAGTCCGGTCACGGCCAACCCGGCCGCGCCGGCCAATTGCCTCGGCCCCAACAGCGCCGCCGCGGCGATCCGCCCCTGCACAACCTGCCGGGCGTTTTCCTCTTCTGCGTCGGCGAGGCGCGCCGCCACGCGGTAGATGGCCGGCTGCATAAACAGCCCCACAAAGGGCAGCCGCCTAGGCATCACGGTCACGTCGATCAGGATTGATTCGCCCGGCTCCAGCCACACAGAGGCGCGGCCGGGTTGCGGGTAGACGTCGCCCGGCGTTTCAAACTCAAAGGCGCACAGTCGCTGCCGATCGGCAGCCGCCAATAGGAATTCAGCGCGGCGGTTGCTCAGGTTAGTCAACGATACGGTCGCGGCAGCCGACCGCTCCCACCACGACGCCGTCACCTGTTCCGGCTGGAGCGCGCCCAGGCGAAACGCGGCATAGGGCTTCAATGTCAACACGAAACCGGCCCGGCTATAACGGCCCGGGTAGGCGGAGGCATGCGCCGCCAGCGCACAGGCGTGGTCGCCGGCCCGCGCCGCGGGCAGCCGCGGCGGGCTAACCGTGAAGGTGACCGTCTTGCGCTCGCCCGGCTGCAAGGCCAAACGCAGCGGCAGGTCCGGGAACCAAGCGGGATCGACATTGCCCTCGATCTGCAACTCGAACACAGCCGCCCGCCTGCCGTTGTTCATCACGCTTGCGCTCAGCGTGTCGCTCTCCCCCGGCGTCAAAGCCACAGCGCGCTTGGGCAGCATGAGGACAACGACCTCATCCACCCGGTCCGGGTGCATCTGTGCGCCGGGCAAGGTTTCGACGTCGGTCTCCGCGCCAATATCGCCGGCCTCATCCTGCTCGACCGGCGTGGCTTCACCTTCGATCTCGACGACGCGCCAGTTCGCCAGTTCGGCGGGCAGCGGCCCTGGCAGAGAGGAGGGCGTTGCGCCCGTCCCGCCGGTCAATTCGCCGTCGCCGGGCGCGTCTTCTCCCTCAGACTCCTCGCGCCCTAGGTCGCGCCTCCGCTTGTCATTGTCCATGGCTGCTATAGTATCGAAGCACGCGGGATCGCTGTCAAGTCGCGGACGCCATCAGGGAACCGAAGCGGCTCATCTGTCGTATCTTGGTATGCGGCTATTTTCCGGTGCGGCGTCGAGCCCGGCGCAGATACTCAACAGAGAAAGAACAATCAACGAAGCATGATCGAAAACGAATCCCCGACCGTCACAGCCATAACTGCCCGCCCGATCAGCCGGCGCAAGCTCATCCTCTGGGCGGGCCTTGCCATCGTCGCCCTGTGCGCCGCGGTGAGCTTCCCCTTTGCCTGGCAGCGATGGGTCCGCTATGCGGACGATATCTACGCCGTCGAGGATGCGCCAAGCCGCCGCGTCGCCATCGTTTTCGGCGCGCGCGTCTACGGCAACGGTCGCCTCAGCGCCATGCTGCGCGACCGCGTCGACACCGGCATTGATCTCTACAGACAGGGCAAAGTCGACAAGCTGCTGTTCAGCGGCGACAACAGCGTGCCCGAATATGACGAGCCGGGCGACATGATGGCCTACGCCATCGCCCAGGGCGTCGACCCCGCGGCGATCCAGCCGGACTATGGCGGCAGACGCACCTATGACACCTGCTACCGCGCGGCGCACATCTTTCAGGTGGACGAGGCGATCCTCGTCACCCAGGCTTTTCACCTGCCACGCGCGTTGCTGCTCTGCTCCTCGCTCGGCATCGACGTAGCGGGAGTGACGGCGGACCGCCGCGCCTACGGGCTGCGTTCGCTGGCCTGGTCCGAATCGCGCGAAGTGCCTGCGCTCGTCGTGGCCCTGCTTGACATCGTACGCCGTGCGCCGCCGCCCATCCTCGGCGATCCCATCCCGCTCCATTAGGCCGGCCCAATTGAAGCGCTTCGGTCTGCAGGCGCAACCACGTGCGGTCGAAGCAAAGAAACGGAGTTTCTGCTGAGAAACTCCGTTTCCAGCCCGCGTCAATTGAAACGGGGCAAAGCGCCCCTGCCTCTGGCGCAACCAGATTCTTCAGTTCGCGAACACTCGCTAGAATGACAGGCAGAGAGCAGTCAAACTGCTAAAGAATCCGCTCCGGCCCGGAAAAGACCTGTTCCACACGCAACACGGCGACCCCGTGGCCCGGCCGTTCCGGCGAATTCCATTGCTTCATGTCGTCGAAGATCGGGCCGTCGCTGTAATACTCCAGCGTACCCTTCACCTGATACGCCTTGCCCTCTTTGGTAATGAAGAGCAGAGCCCCGCGGCTGCCGGTGAGGATATTGGCCTGCGTCTTGTTGAAGTAATTATTAGCAATAACCAACGTGTCTTCGCTGTACTTCTTCACCGCGCCGACGTAGATCACGTTGGGCGTGCCCTGAGAATCCGCCGTGGCAAGCACAGCCGGTCCCTCGCGGTTATCCCATGCCAAACTGACAGCTTTGGGTAAATTTGCCACGCTACACCCCTCCCGGTGATGCGTTTGCCCGCCCTGCGGGCGTCGCCGATGTTACAAAGCGCCAAAACCGGCCTGCCTACAACAGGCTCTCTTTGTCCAAATAGATCACAGCCGTCAAATTGCGCGGACGATCCGGGTCCAGCCCCTTATGCACGGAGCGGTAATAGGCCATCAGTTGCAAAGTCGGCAGATAGGCCGCAGTCCGCGCCCAGTCGGGCATGCCTTCGGGCAAGGCGACGACCTGCCCCGGCAGATCCCGCGCGCCCAGCGGCGACAGGGCCACGATCTCGCCGCCCATCTCCGCGCATTCGCGCAGCACCGCGGCGTTGTGATCGAACGCGCGCTCGGCCAGCAAGCCGATCACCAACGCCTGAGCGTCCACCATCGCCTTGGGCCCGTGGCGGAACTCCAGGAAGTGATAGGCCTCGCTCTGGGTGATGGACATCTCCTTCATCTTCAACATGGCTTCGCAGGCGATGCCGTAGAGCGGCCCCGCCCCCAGGAAAAAGACGCGCCCCAGGTCCTCACGCGTGGCCGTCGCCTTCGCCATTTCTTCGGTCTCGGCAAGCAGGGTTGCAGCCGCATCGGGCAGCCGCTGCAACGGAGCCAGGTCGGCGTCCCCGGCGATAGCAGCCAATGCCTCGCACAGCAGCAACATGGAGCTAAACGAACGCGTCTGCGCCACGCTCTCTTCTTGGGCGGCTTCGGCCAGAAGGACCAAATCCGTCTCCTCGCCTACAGGCGTCTGCGGATAGCAGGTAATGCCCCACGTCGCCTTGCCGCCGATCTGCCGGAATTTCGCCAGCGCGGCCTCGGTTTCCGTCGTCGTGCCGGACCGCGACACCGCCACCAGCAGCGTCTCATCCGGGCGGGCGACCGTCTCCGGGGTGTACAGCGCGATCTCGGAAGCGGGCACGCCGCGCGCCGGCACGCCTGTCATGCCCTGCAGCAGCGCGGCCGCCGCCCGCGCCAGATAGTAGGTCGAGCCGCAGCCGGTGAACAGCACTTGCTGCGGGCTGACCGAGCGCCATGCCTCTTGAACGCGCGCCGCTTCTGCGGCCGCGGTCGCCAAGACCGTGCGCCACACGTCCGGCTGGCTCTTAATTTCCGCGTAGGTGTACTGACCCCTTGCCGCCATTCTATTCTCCCTTTTACTGGCGTGATGATTGCTCAAGCGTTCCCTGCATTATGATCGCCAACCCGCCGAACTGTCAAAGTTACCGGCCTAGTCTCCGGGCAGGCGTCCCAGGCTTGCGACGCTAACCTGTAAGATTGTCGATCCGGCGCTGCGAGTGATACAATCCCAGGCTATGAGCAAACACTACTATGGCGGGCAAGCAGTCATCGAAGGCGTGATGATGCGGGGGCGCAAGACCATGGCGGTCGCCGTGCGCAACCCGCAGGGCGACATTGTGCTCCACGAGGAGCCGTTAACTGCGCGCATCTACACCAGCAGTTGGGGGCAATGGCCCTTCATCCGCGGCGTAGGCATGCTGTGGGACGCGCTCGGCCTGGGCATGCGCGCCCTCATGTGGAGCGCAGAAGTCGCTTCGCAGGAGGAAGGCGAAGAGAAGATCGAATTCTCCGGCCCGGTGGCGTGGACTACGCTGGCGGGCAGCCTTGCCTTTGCCATTGCGCTCTTCTTCCTCGTGCCCACCCTGGCAAGCCGCTGGCTGGCATCCTTTGCCAACGACCATGCCGTCGTGGATGCCATTTTGGAAGGGGCCATCCGCCTGATCTTGTTCACGGCTTACCTCTGGGCCATCAGCCTGATGCCGGACATCCGCCGCGTCTTCGGCTATCACGGCGCCGAGCATAAGACGATCAACGCCTATGAAGCCGGCGCCGACCTCACGGTCGAAGAAGTGCAGAAGTACAGCGTGCAGCACGTCCGCTGCGGAACCAGCTTTCTGCTCTACGTCCTCGTGATCAGCATCATCCTCTTTGCGCCGCTGACGTTCGCGGGCGTGGAGCCGGGTTGGCTGGCGCTGCTGCTGCGCTTCGTTACGCGCCTGCTGCTCATCCCCGTCGTCGCCGGCATCTCCTACGAGATCTTGCGCTTCAGCGCCTCGCACATGGACAGCCCCTTCATGCGCGCCGTGATCGCCCCCGGCCTGGCGCTGCAAAAGCTGACCACGCGCAAACCTGACGATGGCATGGTCGCCTGCGCCATCGCCGCCTTGCAGCCGGTGCTTGCCGCCGACGGCATGTTGGCGACAGCGCCGGAGACGCCTGTTGTGGGTTTGGTCGAATCAGGCGCAGCCGTCGCAGACTAAACGCCGCAGCCGCACGTTCACCCGGCCCGCCGCGGCCCGCCCGGACTCGCGGCGGCTATTGTCTTTGGTCAGGCTCATCCTCTTCCACGCCGACGGCGAATTCTTCATCGTCGACGGTCACCACATCACCCTCGCGCAGTTTACGCCCGCGCCGCGTCTCAACCTGGCCGTTGACAAACACTAGGCCGCTCTGAATCAGGCGCTTCGCCTCGCCGCCGGTCCGCACCGCCCCAGCCAACTTCAGAAACTGATCCAGCTTGATGGTCTCTTCCTGCTCTTGCAACGTCTTATCCTCCCTGTTCTGTCGCCTGACTAAGTTCCGATTCGCGGCCATACAGCCGGACGCAGCGCTTCACTGCCCCGCCGCCCCCGTGTAAGCCATGCAAAAAGGCAGCGTGAGGGTGGCTCTCCTCACGCTGCCTCGAAACGTCGACAAATTATGCTGTCAAGCGAGCGCTGCGCTTCCCGCCTGTAAGCGGGGGCGCTGCGCCAGCGGCTATTCGCCCAGGATGACGAACTCGGCAGACACCCAGCCGCCGTCCTCCAACCCAAGCTCGGGCACGTCAATCTTCACCCAGAGACCGTCCTCGGAGACTTCCAAAACACGGTAAATCTCGCCGTCGAAAACGTTGCCGACCTTGTTGTCTTCCTCGGTGGTCGGCGCGCTGCGCACACGCAGCGGCGGGACGGCCTGGATCAGCGCGTAACCGG
>CAZYSJ010000038.1:0-35338 GCA_964649875.1 uncultured Caldilineaceae bacterium | reverse complement strand
CTTAGAGTGTGTCTGAAAACGCCGCAGCGCCTGCTTGCAATTCAAAGACGCTTATAGGACGTCGCAACGGATGGCGCCCGCCGGCTCCAATAATGAACCGGCGGACAGGCGTCAGGTCCCGTCCGCCAGTCGTAAGCGGCAATCCTCCCTCAGCGACGGCAGGCCGGCACAACCCGCTGCGCTCCGTGCATGCTATTGCTCGCGCTGGGCGAGCAAATAGCTGATGAGGTCCGCCAAGGTCTGGTCGTCGAGGATATCGCCATAGTTCTGCGGCATGATATTAGAGGGATAGCCCTCGTTGACAAAGGCGTTCGGGCTCACAATGCTGTTGTAAAGATAGAGAGCGGGGCTTTCGCCGGGTACGCGATTGGCCGCCGCGTCGCCCACATTATGCCAGGTCGGCCCCGTCATCTGCTGAGCAGGGTCCAGCGAATGACAGCCAATGCAGGCATTGGTCATCGCCGCGGTTTCGCCGTTGGCAGGGTTTGCCCCCTCCAGCGCAGCGGCGATCTCCGCAGGCAAGCCGGCGACGATCTCCTCCTGGGTCATATTGACCAAACGCAGCGGTTCAGGCGTGGGAACCGCCTCGACGACGGCTGACGCCTCTTTGGCAGCCAACTGCGCGCCTAGCTGGGGGGAGATGATCTCGCTCTCCGGGTTGGGCGCACATCCTACAACAGCCAACAACAAAACGAAGACCGAGGTCATCATCAGGACGCGAAGCGTCTGCGCGTTAGCCTTCATCAAAACCTCCCACGGATCCCGGCAGGGTCGGATAGCACAGAGCGGTAGTGTAGCATAGGCCGCCGTTTCTCGGCAATTTGCACCGCTTTGCGGGGAGGTAAACGGCTTGAGGAGAGTTACGGGCGCGAGCCTGCGCCGCTCTGCACAGCCTCGCCGCGTGCCGCACGAGCCGACGCTAGGCAGCCAGATTGCGTCCGGTCTTCTCGTCGAAGAAGTGAATGTTCGAGCCGGAAACGCTCACCGCGACCGGCTGTGTCAGGGCTAGCGGCTCATTGCTTTGTTCGGCAACCGTCACCACGCCGCACGCCGTCTGCACCCGCACATATTGGCTGTGACGAGCAAAGTCCGGTTCGAGCGACGCCACCTCGCCTTGCAGCGCGTTGCGGGCATCCGCATGGCGTTCGGAAAAGTCGAGAACCAGGTCCTCCGGCGCGACGCCGACGACGATGCCTTCTCCGCTGCGACATTTCGCCCGAATTGCGTCGGGCAGCGCAACCTCCAGCGTTTCCGCCACGGCTGCGCCCCGTTCGTCGACCACACCATGCAGCAGGTTCATCGGGTACGGCCCCAAAAAGCCGGCGACAAAGGTGTTCGCCGGCTCGGCGCGCAATTCCGTATAGGCGCCCGACTGCTCGATCTTGCCCGCGCGCATCACGGCGATGATGTCCGCGATCGCCATGGCCTCGACCTGGTCATGCGTCACATAGATGGACGTGATGGCGAAGCGGTTCAACAGCCGCTTGATCTCGACGCGCGTCTGGGCGCGCAGCTTGGCGTCGAGGCTGGAAAGCGGCTCGTCGAGCAAGAACAGCGCGGGCTTGCGCACCATTGCCCGCGCAATGGCAAGCCGCTGCTGTTCCCCGCCGGACAGCGTCCCCGGCTTGCGCCCCAACAACTGGCGAAAACCGAAGCCCATCATCTCCGCCGTCTCGCGGATGCGCGTCTCCGCCTCCTCGTCGGGGGCCTTGTGCATCCGGAAAAAGAAACTGAGGTTGCCGTGCCCGTAAAAATGCGGATAGAGCGCATAGTTCTGAAAGACCATGCCGATGTAACGGTCGCGCGGCGGCGTGTCGCGCATGTCACGACCGTCATAATAGACTGCGCCCTGGTACTCCTGGTCCAACCCGGCGATGACGCGCAACAGCGTGCTCTTGCCGCAGCCCGACGGACCGATCACGGCCACCGTTTTCCCTTCGGGCGCCGTAAACGACAGATCGTCGAGCGCAGCCACAGGGCTGTCTGAGATTTGCGTTGTCTCGTCGCGCCGCCCGGCCAACAGGCCGCGTTCGCCCCGGAATACGCGCGTCACATGCTCCAGACGGATCTCCGCCATTATCTGCTCCCATCCTGGGTTGGATTGCTCCGGCGAGGCCGGCCTCAACCGATCTTGCCACCGCATGGCGCGCACGGCAAATGCGTCCTGCCGCCTATCTCGGCTCTGCTGCGTTTGAGTGAATCAGATTCACGCTCTACAATGTCAGATAGTGCGACAGCAAATCGTTCCCGACAAGGAGACATCATGCGATTGACGTTTTGCGGTGCGACCCAGGAAGTCACGGGGTCGATGCATCTACTAGAGGTCAACGATCGGCGCATCCTACTCGACTGCGGCATGTACCAGGGGCATCGCGCCGACACCTACGAACGCAACCTGAATTTCCCTTTCGACCCGGCGAGCATCGACGCCGTGATCTTGAGCCATGCGCACATCGATCACTCCGGCAACTTGCCCAACCTGGTCAAGCAAGGGTTCAGCGGCAATATCTGGTGCACCGCAGCCACGCGCAATCTCTGCACCTACATGCTGATGGACAGCGGCTATATTCAGGAGCAGGACGCCTACTATCTGAATAAGCGCAAACGCGAGCGCGGCGAACCGGAAATCGAGCCGATTTACACGCAGGCCGACGCGCGGGCAACGCTCAGCCAGTTCGTCAGCGTCGGCCTGCACCGCCCTGTGCTGGTGGCGGACGGCGTGGAGTTGACCTTCTACAACGCCGGACACATCCTGGGCGCGGCGCAAGTTGCGTTAGAAATCCGCGAGCAGGTCTCCGGCAAGCAATGGCGGCTCGTGTTCAGCGGCGACCTCGGCCGCGACGAGATCGCCATCCTCAACCCGCCCGAAGTCCTCGAGACCGCCGACATCGTGATCATGGAGAGCACCTACGGGGACCGCCTCCACGGCACCTACGAAGGGGCGCGACGCAAACTACGCGACGTGGTGAACAGGACGGCCAAACAACGCGGCAAGGTGATCATTCCCTCCTTCGCCGTCGGCAGAACCCAGGAGATCGTCTACGCGCTCAACCAACTGGACGCAGACGGCGACATCCCCGAACTGCCTATCTTTGTCGATAGCCCGCTTGCCGTCAACGCCACCGACGTGTTCCGCATGCATCCGGAGGCGTGGAACCAGGAGGTGCAGGCTTTCCTGACGGAGGACCGGCGCAAAAGCCCCTTTGACTTCGACAACATGGAATACGTGCGCGAGGTGCGACGCAGCAAGCAACTGAACTCCATGTCCGGCTCCGCCATCATCATCAGCGCCAGCGGCATGGCGGAGAACGGACGCATTCTGCACCACCTCAAGCACAACATCGAGGCCAAAGAGAACACCATCCTGCTGGTAAGCTTCATGGCCGAACATACGTTAGGCCGTCGCCTCAAGGACGGCGCAGCACGGGTGCGCATCTTCGGCGAAGAGTACGACGTGCGCGCTGCGGTCGAAACCATCGACGGCTACAGCGCCCACGCCGACCAAGAGGGGCTGGTGCGGTGGGCGAAAAACTTCGACCGCGACCGCCTGCAATCGCTGTTCATCGTTCATGGCGAGCCGGACCCGGCGCGCACCCTCGCCGGTTTGCTGGATGGGCACGTCAAGGGAGCGGTCGAGATTCCCGTGCGCAATCAATCCTTCGAGTTCTGATGATCCGGCCCGGCGATGAGCCAAGATCGCCATACCTTTTTGCCCGGCTGTTCGTCATATTTGATTAGCAAGGATCGATTTTTCTCGAACTGTATTCACAGCCGGAATTCACCGGGATTCATGTGCGAACACATACGCGGATGGGGCGAGTTCCGACGCATGAAAGGGTGACAGGCACGGAAAGGAGTCATGGAAGATGAACAGCACTCGTCTGGGCGTACGGCCGCTAGGGCGTGCTACCCTGGCGTACGCGCTGGTGCTGGTGATGGCTTTAAGCATCGTCGCACCCGGAACGGCCGTCGCTTCGCAAGGCGGACCGTATGGGCCGGCTGCGTACCAGGACGGCTACGGCGATCAATTCTATTATGTGAAACCGGGCGACACGCTCAGCATGATCGCGTTGCGCTTCGGCGTAACTACCGACCAATTGATGCGCGTCAACGGCCTGCGCAATCCGAACCATATCTACGTAGGCCAGGCTTTGAGCATCCCCGGCGGCGCAAGCGGCGGGATTGGCGGGCCGCAGTGCGGCAGCAAAACGCACGTCGTGCGCTACGGCGAGACGGCTTCGCAGATTGCACAGCGCTATGGCGTAGACCTCTATGACCTGGCACGCGCCAATGACATGCTCAACCTGAATCGCATCTATGCGGGGCAGACGCTCTGCATCCCCGGAGGAGGCGGCGGCATGCCGGTACAGCCCGTCCAGCCTCAACCGTGGCAGCCCGTACAGCCCGTACAGCCCAAGCCTGTCCAACCGCAGCCGCAACCCGTACAGCCCGTACAGCCCAAGCCTGTCCAACCGCAGCCGCAACCCGTACAGCCCGTACAGCCCAAGCCTGTCCAACCGCAGCCTCAGCCGGCGCAACCCGGCCCGCAACAGCCGGGCATGCCGCCGCAGTGCGGCGATCAGCCGGGCCCAGGCGGCTTTTGGCCGCCCGACTGTGTCGACCAACCGCGGCCGGGCGGGCCTTCGCACGAACCCGACCTAGGCTACTGGCGCGGCTCCTACTTCAAGGACAAATACTTCAGCGAGTTTGTCGAAGAGCGCCAGGACAGCGAGATTCGCTTCAACTGGTACAAGGAAAGCCCCGGCGCCAACATGCCGAAGGACCGCTTCAGCATCCGCTGGGAGCGCGTCCTAAACTTCGACGGCGGCGACTACCGCTTCTACGCCACGGCGGATGACGGCGTGCGCGTCTATGTGGACGACACGCTCGTGATCGACGGCTGGAAGATCCAGCCCGCCACCGAATACCACGGCGACATCTCGCTGCGACCGGGCAAGCACAAGGTCGTAGTCGAGTATTACGAAGAGGCGGAAGACGCGCTGATCACCGTGTACTGGGAGCCGAAGTGCCCGTCGTATCGCTGTAACTAAAAACGCAGGAATTGCACGACGGCGAAGGCCGTCATGGGGCGCCCGGATCGATCCGGGCGCCCCTTTTTATTTGCCTTTTTGGTTGGCCTTTTTGGCCGAATTTCGACGGTTGGCAGTATCGATCCGGCCCTGGCAACGTCATCACTACTGCAACAGCAATGCCGGCGCGTTGGCCTCTGTTCGGGGTGGGCAGAGGGGCGCAGAAAAGCCGGCAACCGAGCGAAGTTCTACACAACAAAAAAGGATGCGTATTCTATGTTTCTGCGCGAGATCGGCCGGGCGGCTGCCTGGCTGCTAATGGTCTTCGCCCTGCTGGCGGCGCTGACGATGGCGGCGACGCGAGCGGTGTACGCGGCGCCGGAAGCGGCGGACCCCACTGCAATCCAGGCTGAGGAGTTGCAGGGGTTCTTGCCCAACCAGGGCGACACGCACTATTTAGGTCTGGAATCCGCCGGCGCGGCCAAGATGATCGTGCTGACGCTGAAATCGTGGACGCCGGAAGGGCTGCCGGTCGCCGAGCGGCTGCAGTTCGCCGTCCTCACCGAAGAAGGGTTGCTCGCCATGCTGTCAGGCGCCGCCCCGCAGGAAGCGGCCATTGCGACCGGCAAACTGCTGCGCACCTCTGAAGACGGCGTCATCGCTCAGGCGATTGTGCCCGCAGGCGAAAGCGCCGGTTATACGGTCGTCGTGTGGAACGAATCAGCCGCGCCCGTCAGCTACTCGCTGTCCGCACGCAACGGCGTGCTGATCGACGGCTCTGGGCAGACGGTACAGGAACCGGCTCCCGCCCAACCGGCTGACGCCTATCCGCTCATCAGCGCCTTTGCGCAGACGGCGACGCTGACCGAAGAACGCGTCATTCAGGCTGCGCCGCGCTTCGTCGATGAGACGTCCTTCACCGTCAGCAAGAACACCGTGACCGCCTTCCGCATCACCGGCTCCTTGTTCCAACTGTACGACCGCCATTTTCTCGACCTGATCCCCGTTCGACCCGACGCCGAGATCACCGTTCGCCTAAGCTACGATTCGGGATTCCAACAGACAGCCGACGGCAAGGTCAACTTCTGGGTGCTGACCAAGAGCGGTCTGCAGCAAGTAATGCAGGGGGCCTTTCCCAAAGAATTGAACCTGGCCGCGGGCCGGCCCGTAGAGGACGGACGACCAGGCGAGATGCAAGCGACGCTCCGTATCGGCGGCGAGGGGCCGTACACCCTCATCGTCTTCAACGACTCCACGGCGCCGATCGCCTATACGCTGACGGTCGAGGGAGCGCTTCTGGCGGATACATTCAGCCAGACGAACGAGGCAAAGGCGGCGGCGGCAGAGATCGCGGCGGAAGAGCAGGCAATCTTGACCGGCGCAAGCGGGCTTGCGGCGACCTTGCGCCAACGCTAGACGGCAAATCCGCAAACGCCATACCAGCCCCAATTACAACGGGCAGCCTTCACAAAAGGCCGCCCGTTGTATTGTCATGCGTCCTGGCGCTAAGCCAAAAAACTAGAACCCCTGTAGCTTGCTCAAGTCAGCCACGGACCAGGCCAATGCGGCGATATGCTGGACCAGCGCCAGCCGCGCCGCGCGCAACGTCTCGTCTTCGGCGTTGACCAGCACGGCGTCGAAATAGGCGTTGATCGGCTCTTGCAAGCTGCGCAGCGCCTCCCCCAGCGCATCCGCCGGTTCGTCTGCGCCCTGCACGGCGCTTGCCGCGGCCGCATAGGCGGCGTGCAGCCGCCGCTCTACATCCTCCTCGTAAGCCGCCTGGTTCAGTTCGAGCATGCGATCCAGGTTGCGCGTGATGCGGGCGCAGCGCGCATAGGCCGTGAACGCGTCCGTCCACCACGGTTCGCTGATCAGCGCGGCCAGGGCGCTGCACGCCCGTTGCGCCGCATACGGATTGTCGCCGCGAGCGGCAAGGACCGCCTCCACTACATCGAAAGCGTAGCCGGCCTCGGCGAGGACGCCCTGCAAACGTCGCGTCACAAACTGGGCAGTCTCTGCCAGGTTTTCGTCGCTGACCGGCACAGGCTGAAGCGCGGCGGCTTCGGCCAGCCCCTCCCCCACGCTGAAGTCAGTCTGCGTGGCGAGGAGGGCGTTGACGATGCCGAGCGCGGCGCGGCGCAGGCCGAAAGGATCGGCGCTGCCGGTGGGCATGGCGCCGACGGCGAAGAGGCCCGCCAGGCTGTCGAGTTTGTCGGCCAAACTCAAGGCTAACCCGGCAACCGACGAAGGCGCGGCGTCGCCAGCTGTGCGCGGCCGGTAATGCTCACCGATCGCCTGGGCGACCGCTTCGGGTTCACCGCTGTGGCTAGCGTAGATTTCGCCCATCACACCCTGCAGGCTCGTCATCTCCACGACCATCGATGTAACCAGGTCGGACTTGCACAACGCGGCGGCGCGCGTCACGACGTCGATATCGTCCTGCGCGGCGTTGAGCATCGAGGCGATGCGCGGGGCCAACGTCTTCAACCTCTCCACCTTGTCGAGCATCGAGCCGAGCCGTTCATGGAAGGTGAGCGTACCCAAGCGCGGGGTAAAGGAATCCAAGTTGCGCGCCGTATCCTGCCGGTAGAAATAGGCCGCGTCCGCGTAGCGAGCGCGGATCACGCCCTCGTTGCCCGCCCGCACCACATCAGGCTGAGCCAGGGCGCGGGCGTTGGCGACGGTGATGAAGTAGGGCAGCATGCGGCCGTCTTGCAGCACGGGGAAATAGCGTTGGTGCTTCTTCATCACGCCGACCAACACCGGCATAGGCAGATCGAGGTACTTATCCTCAAACTGGCCCAACAGCGCCTGCGGCGACTCCACCAGGTCCGTCACCTCATCGAGGAGAGCGGAATCCTCAAGCGCGTAGCCGTTGGCCTGGGCGGCTGCCTCCTGGACAAGCTGGTCGATCAGATGGCGACGCTCCTCACGGTTGACGACGACGCCCTGCGCCGCCACGGCGGCAAAGTAATCTGCGCCGCCGGCGATGTCGAATGTTGTAAACTCGCCCGCCTCCAGTTCGGCGGCTGCATCGGCAAAGCGCGGGCCGCGGCTTGTGCGACCGCTGACCACGCCAGCAAAGGTAAAGGGGATGACACGCTCGCCGTACAACGCCACGATCCAGCGCAACGGCCGCGGGTAGGCGACGCCGGAGCTGTTCCATCGCATGGCCTTGTTCCAGCGCAGCCCTTCGAGCAGGGCGATGCACGCTTCCGGCAGCACATCGGCGGCGGCGCGACCGGCCACGCGCTTCACCGCGTAGACATAGTTGTCGCGGGCGACCAGATCCTCGACGGCCACGCCCTGACCTGCGGCGAACCCCTGCGCGGCGCGCGTAGGCCGGCCATCGGCGTCATACGCTCGGTCCAGCGCCGGCCCTCGCTTCTCCAATGTCTCATCGGTCTGCCGCGGGGCGAGCCCGGTCACGTAGGCGACGAGGCGGCGAGGCGTTCCGGTGACGTGCAGGTCCGTGTAGGCCAAGCGCGCATCGGCCAGCAGGTCGGGCAGCAGCCGGCGAATCTGCTCGACGCCGTCGACCACATCAGCTGCGGGCAGTTCTTCGGAGCCAAGTTCAAGGACAAAATCCTGGGCCTCGTCCGACGGCTCCTGTAGGCTGGCGGGCGAAGGAACCAATGCCGAGGGCTCCCCCGCCGCAACGGACTGCTCGCCGTTGTCCAGCCACGGGTATTCTTCTTGCTCGCGCTGCCGGATATAGAGCTCGGCTACAGAGCGCGACTGGCTGCGCATGGCCGCAAAGAACTTGGCCCGCTCGGTGACGCCGATCGCCCCGCGGGCGTCGAGCAGGTTGAAGGTGTGGCTCTGGCGCAGGATGAAGTCATGGGCGGGAATGACGAGCCCGCGCGCGATGCAGGCCTGCGCCTCGGCCTGGTAGATATCGAAAATCTGCTTCAGTCGCTCCACGTCGGCCAACTCGAAGTTGTAGACGCAGTGCTCGATCTCCGGCGTGCGGTAAACATCGGCGAAGGTGTGTGCGTCGTCCACGTCGATCGACCAAACGTCGCTTTTGCCCTGCAAGTACATGACGATGCGATCCAGGCCATACGTGATCTCGACGCTGACGGGGTCCAACAACATGCTGCCCGACTGCTGGAAGTAGGTGTACTGGGTGATCTCCTGACCGTCTAACCAGACTTCCCAGCCCAACCCCCAGGCGCCAAGCGCGGGCGATTCCCAGTTGTCCTCGACGAAGCGAATATCGTGCTTCGTCAGGTCCAGGCCAATGGCTTCCAGGCTGCCCAAGTACAGCTCTTGGGGATTGCCGGGGTCCGGCTTAAGGATCACCTGATACTGGTGATGCATCTGCATGCGGTTGGGGTTTTCGGCATAGCGCCCGTCGTCGGCGCGAAAGGACGGCTCCACGTAGGCGACGTTCCACGGTTCCGGCCCGAGCACGCGCAGCACGGTGGCGGGGTTCATGGTGCCCGCGCCGACTTTTTCACTGTAAGGCTGCCAGATGAGACAGCCGTGCTGCGCCCAATATTCGTGTAGACGCAGAATCACATCTTGCATGGTCAGCACATCATTCATGGTTGCAACCTCGATAATTGGCGGGCGACAGGACGGCATGCCGCCCCTGGAACCCGATTTTCTAGAGCAAGGGCCGGAATGGCGCCGGCACGAAGATGAGAACAAAAAGCGCGATCACAAGATAGCCGATACGCCGGCGACCGGCATCCAGGCGCGTCACGTCGTTCAACGCCGGCGGGTGAAACGGCCCCACGACCACAAACAGCAGGGCCAGCCACAGGAACCAACCGGAATAACCGATGTTCACAAGCGCGGGCATCAACCGCTGCAGCGGTTCCAGACCGGCCACAGCCAGAAAGGCCATGACGGCGAGCGCCGCCAGGTTAACGTAGCGCGCCTGCCGCCCAAAGAGCGCATAGACCGCATGCCCGCCGTCGAGCTGGCCTACGGGCAATAGATTGATCGCCGTGACGAGCAGGCCAATCCAGGCGGCGAAGGTCACCTGGTTCATCAGCACATCCTCGCCGGTGACGGGGTTGGGCAGCGCCTTGCCGAAGACCGCGATCTTGGCAAAGTAGTAGAGGATGCTGTTGCCCTCGAGCATCATGCCGGGGGACGGCGTCGGCGTCACCACCGGGCTGGTCGCCAACCCGACGAGCAGCAGCGGGATCGCCAAGACCAGACCGGTCAGCGGGCCGGCGACGCCGATGTCGAAAAGCTTTCTCCTATCGGGCACAGGCTCTTTCATCTGGATGACCGCGCCCAACGTGCCGAAACCCAAAGGCATCGGAATAAAGAAGGGCAGCGATACCGCCACCTTGTGATAGCGAGCGGCGAAGTAGTGGCCGAATTCGTGCGCCGCCAAGATGCCGAGCAGGGTCAGCGCAAAAGGCCAGCCGGTCAGCAGATTGGCGGGGCGAAACAGATCGCCCAATGTGTTGATAGGCGTGACCGGTCCGGCATACATCGAGCCGGCGAACAGCGTGCTGATAAAGGTGATGACAAACAGCGCGAGGTTGATCCACACGCGCGGCATCGACCTGTGCGGCACGCCCGCCATGATGTGCAGGACGACCGCGCCGCCATGCTCGTCCGCGTTCTGGGCCGCGTCCCCGGCTTCTGTGGCGCCGTCTTCGGTGTCGGCGCGCAGAACGGGCGTGTAGCCGATGCGGCGGAAGGCGGCCAACCAGCGCGTGTACGCCTCGTCGCTGGGACGGGTCAGCCTGCCTCTGAGCACCACAACCCCCTCGCGCTTCGGTTCAAGCGGAACCTCTATCGAGGTGATCTCCATGTCGCCGTCAACAATCGAGCGAACCTGCTGGGCGATTACGCCCGGATCGGCAGTAGACGGGGAGAGACTATTAAAAAGCAGTTCGTTTGCGTTCGGCATTCCAAAATGGACGTTTCTCTATAGCGAGCCTAAGTGCGTGCTTGGCTGAATGATTGTCATTCTGAGCGCCCGCAGCGAGACGCGGCAGAGAATTTTACCCCAACTTGGCCTATAATGTATAAACCTAGTCACAACATCGCCTTGTTCCAGGCGGGCGTTTCCAGACGGGCGTGACGACGCGCTTAAATGTAGGCCGATGGATCATCCTAGCCGTGTTTGCTTGCCGTGTATCCAAGACGCAGAAACAAGACATGGACGCAAGAGACGCAAAACACGGATGCAACCGATGACGGAAGGACTGGTGTGCTATGAATCCGTTTCTCCAAAAGCTGCGTGAGCAACCTCTGCTCTGCGACGGGGCGATGGGCACGATGCTCTACGCCCGCGGTGCCAGCAGCGCGCAGTGCCTGGAGCAGTTGGTCGTCGATCGGCCGGATTGGGTGAGCGGCATTCACCAGGCATACGCCGCCGCCGGCGCCGATGTAGTCACGACGCACACGTTCGGCGCTAACCGCATGCGCCTTGCCAAACACGGCCTGGAAGACAAGGTGCGCGAGTTCAACTTCCGCGCCGTTCGCCTGCTGCGCGATGCGCGTGAAGTGTCGGGCCGCGCCCTCTTCATCGCCGGCGACGTGGGCCCGCTGGGCATCCGGTTTGCCCCGGACGATGCAGAGGCACGCGCCGAAGCCGAAGAGGCTTTCCGCGAACAGATCGGCGTACTGTGGGAGGCGGGCGCAGACCTGCTGCTCTTCGAGACCTTCAGCGATCTAGAGGAACTGCTGATCGGCGTGCGCGTGGCGCGCAGCCTGTGCGACCTGCCCATCGTGGCCTCGATGACCTACGCCGAAGACGGTTTGACGCCGGCGGGACAGAGCGCCGACCAGGTGGCGACGCAACTGACGCAGGCCGGCGCCGACGTGATCGGCGTCAACTGCTCAGTGGGGCCCGCCCAAATGCTGGATACGGTGGAGGCGATGGCGCAGGCGCTGCCCGGCGGCCTGTTCAGCGCTATGCCTAATGCCGGCTATCCCCGCCGCGTCGAAGGCAGGCTGATCTACCCCTCCAGCCCGGAATACTTTGCGCATCATACGCCCCTGCTCATCGAGCGCGGCGCGCGTCTTGTCGGCGGCTGTTGCGGCACGACGCCCATCCACATCCGCGCCATGCGCGCCGCGTTGGACGAGTACCTGGCGCAACATCCGGGCATCAAGCCGGTCGCAATCACGCCGGCGCTCGACGCGTTGCCGGAATTGCACGTCGGCATGTCGGCGGAAGTGAACGTGGAAAGCGGCGAGCGTCCTTCAGCCCTGCTGGAAAAGCTGCGCGCCGGCAAATTCGTGATCAGCGTAGAGGTGGACCCGCCACGCGCCTTCACCGCCAAGAAACAGATCGAAGGCGCGCGCTATGCGAAATCCGCCGGCGCAGACGCGGTTAACGTGGCGGACAGCCCCATGGCCCGCGTGCGCATGGGCGCGCTCGCGCTCTGCACACAAATCCAGCAGCAGGTTGATATCGAGACCATCGTCCACTTTACCACGCGCGACCGCTCGCTCATGGGCTTGCAGGCAGACTTGATCGGCGCGCATGCGCTAGGCGTGCGCAATATCCTGGCGCTGACCGGCGACCCGCCGGGGCTGGGCGATACGCAACACAGCACGCCCGTCTACGACGTGGACAGCATCGGCCTGGTGCGCATCATCGAAACATTCAACCGCGGGCTCGACATCGCCGGCCGCGAGATGGGCCGGCGCGCCAACTTCACCATCGCCGTCGCCTGCGACCCGACACGCCCGGACCTGGCGCAAGAGGCGGACCGCTTCTACCAAAAGGTGAGCGCCGGCGCGCACTTCACCATGACGCAGCCGATCTACGACCCCAAACTATGGACGAACTTCCTGGCGCTCTATGAGGAGCGGCACGGGCCCTTCCCCGTACCCGCGTTGATCGGCGTGCTGCCGCTGCAAAGCCACCGGCACGCCAGCTTCCTGCACCACGAAGTCCCCGGCATCACCCTGAGCGAAACAGCCCTGGAGCGGATGCGATTGGCCGGGGCCAATGGCCGCCAAGAAGGCGTAAAGATGGCGCAGGAACTGCTGCTCGAACTGAAGGAACTGCCCCACGTGCAGGGCGTCTACCTGATGCCGAGCTTTGGCCGCTATGAACTGGCGTGCCAGGTGCTGGAAGCGCTCACGCCTGCCGAGCGCGGCCTTGAGGAGAGCTAACTCGGCTCAGGCAGAACCGGGGGGGCCGTTTCCCGGTCAATCCAGGCGAGATAGGCGCTGTTGCCCGCCACGACCGGCACGGCGAGGATTTCGGGCACGTCATACGGGTGGATGCTCTGCAGCATCTCTGCCAGCGCGTCGTAACGGCTCTGCCGGGTCTTCATAATGCACAGCCACTCCGTCGCTGTGGTGACTTTGCCTTCCCACCAGTAAGCGCTGGTGATCGGGCCGGCTACCTGTGCGCAGGCGGCCAAACGCGCCGAGACAACCGCTTCGGCAATCGAAGCGGCCGCTTCCTGGCTGTCTACTGTCGTGATGACCTGTACATATTCGGCCACGTCCGGCCTCCTTTTCGCTACCCCCTTGCCGGCCATGCCGCTAGGGGTGCATCCGCAGCTCAAGCCGGCTGTCTCCTGCGTATTTCACTCGCTCACGGCGATGACGAAGGCGATGGCGTCGCGGCGGGCATGGCTGAGGCTGATCGACCACTGGCTGATATGCAGACGGCGGGACTGCGCCTCCGCCTCGCCGTGCAGGATCAATTGCGGTTCGCCCGATTCCGCGTCGCGCAGCACCTCGATATCGGTCCAGTCGATGCCCGTGCGCCAAATGCCCGCACCCAGCGCTTTGGCGACCGCTTCTTTGGCGGCGAAGCGCACGGCCAACGAGTCCGCCTTATTGGCGCAAACGGCAAGCTCCGCCGGCGTAAAGATGCGCTCCAAAAAGCGCGGCCCGAAGCGGTCGATGGCCGCGGCGACCCGTTCGATTTCGATCAAGTCCACGCCAGTGCGAACCATGTACGACGACTCCTTGCAAGCGGTTCAGCAGCGGAGGCTGGTTGCACCTCGCCTCTCACATTACCCCGCGTTGGGCGGGCCGGCGACCACAGCCGCATAGCAGTCCGAGCGCAGATATGCCGCGGCCACGCGCTGCACATCCGCAGGGCTGACGCCGTAGATGAGGTCATTGTAGCGCTCGATATAGTCCAAGCCCAGCCCGTACCACTCCATGTTGAGCAGCGTGTTCGCCACGCCCTCGTTGGTCTCCAGCGTCAGCGGCAGCACGCCGGTCATAAAAGCCTGGCTGTCGGACAACTCCTCCTCGCTCGGCGGCTCTTCTCCCAGTCGGGCGAACTCGGACAGGATGCTCTCGACCGCAACGTCGACGTTTTCGGGGTTGACGCCAGCCGCGGCCAACCACACTCCGGCGGCTAGGTTGGCGTCCTGGCTGCTGAAAGCGTAGTAGGCCAAGCCCTGCTCCTCGCGGATCTTCTCGCCCAGACGCCCCATCATGCCGAAACGGCCCAGCACCGTGTTGGCCACGCGCACCGCGTAATAATCCGGATGGCTGCGCGCCACCGCCGGGCAGCCGATCACAATGTCCGACTGGTACTTGCCCGGCAGCGGATAGAAGAGACGGTTGACCCCGCCAGCGGTCTTCACCGGCTCGACCGGCTGCTCGGCGGTCGAGCCTGCCGCATCCCCGCGCCAATCCTCGAACTGCGCACGGATCAGGTCGATGGCCGCCTCCGTCTCCACGTCGCCGCTCACGACGATCACCGCGCCCTGGGGCGCATAATGACCCGCATGGAAAGCGAGCAGGTCCTCGCGCTGGATGGCGCTGACGGTTTCCGCATAGCCGGATGTAGGACGCCCGTAAGGGTGATCGCCGTAGATCGTCTCGTAGAAGCGCAGGTTGGCGACCTGCTGCGTGTCCTGGTCGCGCTCCTGGATGCGCACGAGCTTCTGGCTGCGCACCCGCGTGATGTGTTCCGGCGGAAAGAGCGGCCTGTGCAGCGTATCGGCCAGGACTTCGACCATCGTGGGAAAGTCCTCGGCCAGGCTGGTCGATCCGAAGTCGGTCGTGTGGTCCGAGGCGCTGACGGAGAGGTTCGCCCCGACGCCCTCGATGATCTCGTTGAACTCATCGAACGAATAGCGCTCGCTGCCGCGCATCAACATGCTGGCGACGAAGCCGGCGAGCCCGGTCTTGCCGGCGGGGTCATGGATCGAACCCGTGGGCAGCAGGCCCTCGACCACGACGACCGGCGCGGCGTGATTCTCGCGCACGAGGACGACTATGCCGTTATCCAGAACCACGCGCGTGATGTCTTCCGGCCCCGGTACGGACCGTTTTGTCTGTGCGAATGTCATTCTGTCTGCGGTCCTTGCGGCGCATACCAGCCCGCGGTCTGCAAGTGCGGTTGAAAGTAAAGGCGAGCGACGCGCTGCACGTCCGCCGATGTTACGGCCGTGAGGCGCTCCAGCCAATTATCGAACCATTCGATGCTCGCCACGACCTCGCTAAAGCCCAGCCAATAGGCCTGGAACGTCACGCTTTCGCTGCTGTAGACGAACTGGGCCTTTGTCTGTTTGATGGCCTTCTCCAACTCCTGCGGTCGCACGCCGCCCTCTTGGATCTTGCGGATCTCCTGCCAGACGGCATCCTCCGCGGCCTGGTGGTCGCCGCCCGGAGCCAGCGTGATATAGAACGAGAAAAGCGACGGGTCCAAGGTGGGCTGGAAGCTGCTGGCGACGGCGACGGCTAATTCGGTATCAACCAATGCCCGGTACAGCCGGTTGCTGCGGTTGTTGCCGCTGTCGCCGAACAAGCCCATGCCCTTGGCGCCGCCGAGAATCGAATCCATCACCACGAGCGGGAAGAAGTCATCGTGCGTAGCCTGCGGCGCATGAAAGACGAGCATGGCATAGCCGGTTGCATCCTCGCCGCGCAAGAGAATGCGGCGCTGCGCCTTCTGCTCCGGCTCGCTGAGGCGCACAGGCGGGACTTCCGGCCCTGCATCCAAGCCGCCGAAGTAGCGGTCGATGCGGGCCAACATCTCTTGGGCGTCGAAATCGCCGACAGCCACCGCCACTGCGTTATTGGGCGTATAGTACGTGCGATAGTGGCGGTAGAGATCGTCGCGCGTGAGGTTGCGCAGGTCGCCCTTCCAGCCAATCGTCGGGTGATGGTAGCTGTGCGCCTGGAAAGCAGCGGCCTGCACCTCTTCATGCAGCAGCCAGAAGTAATTATTCTCCGCGCCCTCGCGCTCGCTGAGGATCACGGTGCGCTCCGACTCGGTCTCCTCGACGTCGAAAGTTGCGTTCGCCATGCGGTCGCTCTCAACTTGCAGCGCCAGTTCAATGCGGTCGGACGGAAAGGTCTCGAAGTAGGTCGTCCAATCCTGCGAGGTCATGCCGTTGAAGATGCCGCCGGCGCGCGCCACCGCCTTATCGAACTGGCCGCGCGGGAAGCTCTCCGTACCCTTAAAGAGCATGTGCTCGACCCAGTGGCTGATGCCGGTGGCGCCCGCGTGTTCGTTACGGCTGCCTACCCGGTAGAAAATCCAAAAGCTCGCCACCGGCGCCACACGGCTTTCCTTCAGCACGACCTGCATGCCGTTGGCGAGTCTGGTCTTGATCACATCGTTATGCGCCATGTTGTTACGCGCCATTATCGAATGTCGCTCCCCGGCCGACGGCCCGGTAGATGAAGCCCAGGCTCGTCATGGTTGTCGGTTCATAGATGTTGCGCCCATCCAGGATGATGGGATGATGCATCGCCTCTTTGACGCGCGCCAGGTCCAACTGCTTGAACTCGTTCCACTCGGTGCAGACGATGATCGCGTCCTGGCCCTGGGCCAACTCATAGGGATCGTTGGCGAGACACAATTCCGGATTGTCGCGCGCCGCCGGCGTCATGGCGACCGGATCGTAGGCGCTGACGACCGCGCCCTCATACTGCAACATGCGCGCGATCTCCAGGGCGGGCGCCTCGCGCGTATCGTCCGTGTTGGGCTTAAAGGCCAGGCCCAACAGGCCGATGCGCTTCTCGTTGAGCGAATGGCCGAGCATCTCGCGCAGGGTGAAGATGGGCCAGCGCCGCGCATCGCGGTTAATATCCATCACCGCCCGCAAGAGCGACGGATGCGAACCTTGCACGAGCGCCATATGCTCCAGCGCCTTGACGTCCTTGGGGAAGCAACTGCCCCCATAGCCCAGGCCGGCGTTAAGAAAGTGCGGCCCGATGCGCTTGTCGTAGCTCATGCCGATGGCGACATCCTGCACATCCGCGCCCAGCCGCTCGCAGATGGCGGCGATCTCATTAATAAAGCTGATCTTGGTCGCCAGGAAGGCGTTGCTGGCGTATTTGATCATCTCGGCGGTGCGCAAATCCGTCAGGACGATGCGCGTGCGCAGGGGCAAGTGCAACTGCGCCACCTTCTCCGCCGCTTCCTCATCCTTGCTGCCCAGCACCACCCTGTCCGGGTTCATAAAATCATAGAGCGCCGACCCCTCGCGCATAAATTCAGGGCAGCTTACCACGGAAAAATCGATTGGCGCGGGCTGGCTGCGCGAGATGATGTCCGCCACCCAGTCGCCCGTGCCGACCGGCACGGTGCTCTTGTTGACGACGATGAGCGGATGCGCCATCGTCTGCGCGATGGATTCCGCAGCCATGCGCACATAGCGCAAGTCCGCCTCCCCGTCTACGCCGCTTGGCGTGCCCACACAGATGAAGACGATGTCGGCGTCGGCAAGGGCTTCGGCATAGTCGGTAGTGAAGAACAGCCGGCCCGCTTTGACATTCCGCTCGATCATCTCGCCCAAGCCGGGTTCGTAGATGGGAACCTTGCCGGCGCGCAACATGTCGATCTTTTCCTCGATGATGTCGATGCAGGTGACCTTGTTGCCCAAATCGGCAAAACAGGCGCCTGTCGTCAGGCCGACATAGCCGGTTCCCGCAACTGCGATGGTTTTCATTCACCCTCCTATTGGGCAACGCCCCAAACACACGGTTCCTGCCAAACTCTCCTGTTTCTAACCGCTTTCGCCGGCTTTCGCCGCAGCCGCTCCGCCGGCATTGGGCTGAGCGTCGATCTGTCTGCGCGCCTTGTCGATATCGCCCCAGCGCAACTGGCGTCGCCAGAAATAGTAGGCGCCGACCAAAGTGACCGGCAGCCACAGCGCAGCGTGTAGCGTGAAAGTATAGCTTGCCGCAAGATCGCGGTTCACGCCAAACGCGGCCAACGTCTCGATGCCGGGCGTATCGAATGTGCCGATATAGCCGGGCGCCGAGGGCAACGTGGTCGCCAAGTTGACGAGGCCGTTCATAAGCATCAGCACGATAAAGCTGACGTCGAAGGGAAAAGCGTGCATCACGAACCAGTACTTCACCGTCTCCAGCAGCCAAATCAGGACGCTGGTGGCGAAGATCATGAGCACGTCCGTGCGATCGCTCAGACTGCCCAGCCCGTCCATAAAGCGCCGGAAGAGATCGTCGACGCGCCCGCGCAGCGCCGCGGGCAGGATGCGGTTTGCCGCCCAGGAGTAGAGCGCAATGATGCGCTGAGGATGCATCGCCATCCACATAAACACGGCGGTTGCGCCCACCATGAGCAGCGTTAGCAGGACAACCAGTCGCCGGTATTCGGGCGGCATGGGGGCGAAGGGCAGGGCCACAAAGACAAAGAGCAGCATCACCAGCCCGTCGAAGACGCGTTCAATGAACACCGTCGCCAGGCTGGAAGAAATGGCGATGTCTTCTTCCTTCTTGAGCACGACCGAGCGCAGCACCTCGCCGGCGCGAAAGGGAAAGACGTTGTTGCCGAAGTAGCCGATACAGACGAGCGGAAAGAGCCGCAGCGACGGAACCGGCTTGATGCGGCGCAAGGTGTAGTGCCAGCGCCAGGAGCGCACCCACAGCCCCACAAAGTAGACGGCGACGCCCGGCAGGATCCACCAATAGTTGGCCGACCGCATCGCCTGGGCGACTTCGGGCAGGTGGAGGCTGGGCAGCGTCAAATAGATGAAGACCGCGCTGATCGCTATGCCAACGACGCTTTGCGCCCACTTCGTGAACAGCAGCCGGGTATATCGCTTCAATATCCGTCCTCAGAATCCGTCATCAGATTTGTCATCAGCCCCAGGCCCCGTCTAAAACGCGCCGGCCTACCGCAGGCGAGCGCGGCGCCCTGCCGCTTCGGCGGCATCAGAATATCACACATGCAAGACGAACTAAAAAGGAGAGGCGAAAAGGGGTTAGCCATTCTTGGACGCGGCGACGGCAATAACACCGGATGCGGAATCGCAAAAAATCCAGGGGCGACGCATCGTCGCCCCTGGACCCAGACATCTATGGACAGACCGGCTGAACGAAACCGCCGGTCCTGATCTGTCGGGCGCTGCTAAGCTGCCGGAGTCCCTCCGTGCAACATAGCCGGTTCTACCGAATCACCAAGGATTTCCTCCATCGCCATGATATGGGCGCATACGCCGCGCAACTGGTATTCTTCACAGTCACAGTTCCAACGACCGTTATCATACGTGACGACGTGATTAGCATGTTCGCCGTGCAGCTCGACTTCAAAGCGGTGGGTGCGGATGCGCTTGTCACGCTCCTGAGCATACTGGCGGGCCTTGATGATCCGGCTTGCGACTGAGTCCATGATTGTGTCCTTTCTGAAAGCTCACAAATGGGGACGAACAACAGGTCGCCTTGCATAGGGCGGATGGCTTGTGACGCCTCGCCATCCAGATAAACAAAGACACTCAGGCACGTACCAAATCCTGAGCGTCGTCATTAGGATGATCGGTTGTAACCAATACAGGGATTTTCGGTGTCACCTGTCTTGCCTCTGTCACGCCGTAATGGGTGAACGGACGCCTCGATCGTCTACATTATCCGCGTACTGCATCTGTTAATAGAACGGCTGCGTCGAGGTTCTGGTTCCGGGGAATCCTGTTGCCGCGCTTGCCATTGAGGTTAACCCAATGTAAATGGCAGTATAGAGCCATTTAGAGCCAATGTCAAACCGATTTGGGCGGGCAATCCGTACGATTGGCCTACGCTTTTTGGGGCGAGATCAGCGCCATTACGGACGCGAAGATTGGATGCGAAAACCGGGCGGAACCGCGTCGACATCGTAGGCGACGGGCAAAGCGGGCGGGCTGCCTAACCGGGCTAGTTCAGCCTGGGCGTTGCGCAACTGGCCGTCCAATTCCGCAGGCGACGCGCCTGGGTACAAGCCCAGTTCCATCTGCTGCGCCAGCCAGAGCAAGGCCTCGGTGCGCAGCGCAGCCTGATCAACCGCATCAGGCAAGGCATTGATCTGCGCTTCGACCACTAGGTTAAGATTGGCTGTAGCGACGGCGAGTTCCTGCTCAATCTGCGCAACGGATTCCTCCCATTGCGGAACCAGCGACAGGCCGAACCCGCGCCGCGCGACGCGCAGCTTGATCGCGGCCCATGCGCGGCGATCGTGCAGCAAGGCAAACTGCTGTTCCAGCGATAGCCCTGAGGCTAACGCCCGGCGATAAAACTCGCCGCGCACCTGGTCTTCCGCCGTGAGCGCGCTTGCCAGCGCCGCCACTTCCGGCTCAATGTCTACGCCGCCGGTGAGGATCATGCGGTCTGCCAGCAGACGCGCGGCCAACAGACGCTGCTCAAGCGCGGCCTGCATTTCGGCGTCGAGCGGAAACGGCGCAGAGAGCGCCGCCCAGCGGCTGTCGATGAGTACGCCGGCTGCTTCGATGAACGGGTTGCGCGCCAATTCGGTCAATTCCTGGCTGAAAGCGGCATCGTCCAATAGGCGCGCCAGCGGCTTCAGGCTCTCTAATGCCTGGCTGCGCTGCGCGGGCAGGAGACCAGGCGTCTGCTCCGCCACGCGCATCGCCTGCTCTGCTGCATCCTGTGCGGCATCCTGCTCGCCCGCTTCGAACAAGCCGTCGGCCGCCTGCACCAACGCCAAACTGCGTTCGGATTGGCTGAGCGCCGGGTCTAGCGCGCCAACAGCGCGCGCCAGACTAAACAGCGTGGCCGCCTCGCCGGGTCGCTCGTCTTCTAGATAACGCCGGCCCACATGAAGAAGCAAGGCGAGACGTTGAGGGCCGGACGAAACTGCGTCGTACAAAACGATGGCGCGCGCCGTGTCCAGCTCGCCGGCTGCGGCGGCCTGGTAGGCCAATGCCTCGCCAGGGTCGCCGGCCAATTCCGCCAACGCGAGTTGGGGAACGATCCGGTCGGGTTGAATCGTTTGAAGAGGCGAGGAGGCGAGCGTAATCCGCCCGTCATCCCGCGCAACAAACAGCGCGCCCAGCGCAGCCAATCCGAGCATCAGGCTGAACAGGAAGCCGGCCGCCAGGGTTACTTCCATCCAAGGACGGCGTTTGTGTGCAATCCGGTCGTTCGACAGGTCTAGCTCCATGGGCGCAGTATAGCATGGCGCACGCGCGCCCGGCGAATAGACCAATCCGGAAATGGGCCGGCAAGCGGGCGCAGAAAACCGAACAAGCAAGGTGAAAACGCCCGGCAAAAACTTACAGGCGGGAACTTGTGTTGTTTTGCATTCGTTGGGGTTTGCAGCATTTATTGGCTGGCGCCGCTTTTTGCGCGCCGATTTTGCGCCGATCTCTCTATATGTTAAGATTCGTCGGTATCAAGACGCTAAGACAATTCGGCAGCGTTGAGATTGTGGACTTGTGAAGGAGTTGGCCTCCAATGCAGAATACCCGGTACGAAATGCAGCCCCCGGCGATGGGCGGAGCAGGGCGGTTTCTGGAGGGGCCGGCCGCCTGGCTGATCACCTTCGTGGCGCTGCCCGCTCTCGTGATCCTCGCCTTGCTGCTGCCGCCTGTTCGCCTGTTGGACCGGCTGCAGGCATTTACCTATACGCGCATCGGCGCCACAGGAGGCGCCGTCCAAGACGCTGACGGCACGCTGGTCAGTTTCCCCGCCGAGGCCGTACGGTCGCGCTTTATGATCTCGCTGGAAAGCACGCCGCGCCCCGAGTTCATCGAAGGCCAGGCCGGACGCGAGCTTTACGAAGCGGCCAGCAACATCCCGGACTTCCTGATCCCCAAAAGCCCCTACTACAGCATCGAGGTCTTGGGGTCCGAGCCGGACGGCGTGGTGTTGAGCATCCCCATTCCCAACGATAGCCTCCCCTATGAAACGCTCGGCCTCTATACCTGGACAGGCGCAGAGTGGACCCATCTGCCCAGCCTTGTCCTCTCCGGCCAAGATGTCATCGAGGCAAATCTGTCCTTTGTGCCCGATTCCTTTATGGTCATGCAGACCGCGCCGGCCGTGCCTGCCGTCACGCTCGACCTCGGGCTGGAAGGCTCCCTGCCCGAAAACGCCTATGTTGCAAACGATGCCAAGGCGGGCCTGTATTTGCGCGGCGACGGCGCTCTGGAGGGGACGGCGCCGGTGAACACCGGCAACACCATGCCCGTGATCCGCAACTGGGACGGGGATGTCGTCCGCACGGACCTGATCAACAACCTGTTGCTCGATCCCGGCCTGCAGGAAAACCAGTTGATGGCGGTCGAGCAGACCGTCGACCGCAACGGCTATGTGGGCGTCGTGCTCGATTACCGCGGCATTGATGCTGTGCCCAGCGCCCGCGCCGACTACGTGCACCTGGTCTCTAAGTTAGCCGAGCGTCTGCACGCCAACAACAAGACGTTAGCCGTGCGCGTCCAGGCCCCCACGCAGCTATCGGCCGACACATGGGACACGCTCGGCTTTGACTGGTCGGGCTTGGGCGCAGTCGTGGACCGGTTGATCGTGCCGGCGCCGGTTGACCCGATGGCCTATGCGCCCGGCGGCCAAATGGATGACCTGCTCCGCTATGCGACAAGCCAGGTTGAACGGCGCAAGTTGCAGATCGAGTTGCCCGCGCAGTCCGTCGAGCGCGCCGGCAATTACCTGCTCCCCAAGGGCTATGCCGAAGCGCTGCAGCCCTTGCTCGCCCAGGTTATCAGCGAAGGCGGCGGCGATCAGGAAATCGCCCTTTCGCTGGACAACCCGCGCTTGCTCAGCCAAGTAATCTGGGACGAAGCAATCGGCATGTACTATTACACGTACATCGATGACCAAGGCTTCGAGCGTACGGTCTACATCGAGACGGCTGGCAGCATCGCCCACAAGCTCGACGGCCTGAGCAAATACAACGTCCGCAACGTCTCTATCCAGACGCCCGCCTCAGGCGACATCGACCCGAACATCTGGGAGGTGTTGCTTCAGTTCCAGCAGGGCGGCGATCTAAGCGGCGTTCTCCACCAACTTTCCGTATCCTACACGCTCTTCGATCAGGCCGGCAATGTGGTAGGCCAGGAAGTGCGCCCGATCAACGACACGCGCGTCGTCATGGCCGCGCCCGCCGCCGGCGAGTTGCGCGTCCAGACCGAGATCCTTAACGCCAGCGGCAGACCGTTGGCCGCCGCCCCTGCTGCGGTTGTGGCAACCGGCGCGGCTCAGCCGGCCCCCGAAGCGGCTGCCGCCGAGGCCGAAGCCGGCGCCGATGAGGCGACTGCTTCAGTTGACGCCCCGACGTTGAGCAGCGGCCAGATCGTCAACGTGCGCCAGGGCCCAAGCACAGCCTATCCGGTGCTTGGGCAGATCAATCCGGGCGCCGCCTATCCCGTCACCGGCAAGAATGAGCCCGGCGATTGGTGGCAGATCGATCTGGGCGGGACGACCGGCTGGGTGATTGGGCAGCTCGTTAACGCCAGCGGCGACATGGGCTCCCTGGCGGTGATTACCGACCTGCCTGAACCGCCGGCGGCGGCGGCTGCCGCTCCTGCGCCGGCCGCGGCCGGCGACGCCCCGGCGGCTGCCCCGGTTGCCGTGGCTGCGCCTCCGCCCAGCGGCGGCGGCTCATTCGGCTATGGCGTGCAGGCCCATATGGTGCACAACGACCAGGCCGGCCAAGTCATGGGCATGATCCAGGGCATGGGCTTCAACTGGGTCAAACAGCAGGTTGAATGGAAAGTCTTTGAAGGCAGTGAAGGCGCCATCGACTTCGGCGCCCTGGACGGCATCATCAACGCCGCAAATGCCTCAGGCATCAACGTCCTGTTCAGCGTGGTCAACGCGCCGGGCTGGGCGCGCGAGCCGGGCTTCGACGGCAGCGTCGGCGGTCCGCCCGCCGACCCGCAGAAGTTCGCCAACTTCTTGGGCGCGCTGGCAGGCAAATATTGCGGCGGCCCTCTGAAGGCCATCGAAGTGTGGAACGAGCAGAACCTGCACTACGAATGGGGCAATAAGCCGCTCAACCCGGGCGAATATGTGGCCCTGCTGGCCCCGTCCTATGCCGCCATCAAGGGCGCGTGCCCGTCTATGTATGTCATCAGCGGCGCGCTCACCCCGGCGGGCAACAACCCGCCCTATGCCATGGACGACTTTACCTACCTGGAAGGCATGTTCCAGGCCGGGCTGAACAACTACATCGACGGCGTCGGCGCGCACCCCAGCGGCTACAACGTACCGCCCAGCGTCACCTGGGAAGGCGCCTGCGAGGCGATTCAGGTGAGCGGCAACAGCTTCAACGGCGCCTGCGATTCGCCGCACCATTCGTGGAGCTTCCGCAGCACGATGGAAGGCTATCGCAACATCATGAACGTGTACGGCGCCGGCGATAAGAAGATCTGGCCGACGGAGTTTGGTTGGGCCGCCGGCGGCGCCTTCCACTCCGCCTACCAGTACGCCAACGACAACAGTTACGAAGAACAGGCCCAGTGGACCGTAGAAGCCTATCAGATGATGAAAAACTGGGGCTGGGTCGGTCCGGCCTTCCTGTGGAACCTGAACTTCCGCGTTGTGGCGGACGGCACTGAAAAAGCGCAGTGGGGCATTGTCGACAATTCATGGAACCCGCTCCCCGCCTATAGCGCCCTGGCTTCCATGCCGAAATAGCCACAGGCCGCCTGGAGGGCAAGCGTGAGCAAGGCGCATCGTCGGCTCCGCCTGAGCCGGATACTCTAGCAGTTACACCCTGTTTCGCCAGGGCGACGGCGTGGTCGCCCTGGCGTTGTTGTGGACGCTCTCTCCCCAACTGATGCAACGATCCCTTTGATGCTTACCGAATGGTTAATCAGGAGAATGGCCGACCATGAGGCGTTTCGCACCTAGACCATCTCTTCGCCTGCGCGATTTCGCCGGCGTGCTGCTGGCAATAACCGGACTTTTCGCCGTCTCGTTGTCCCCGCTCGCCGCCCAATCCATCCCGCAGGCCGTGCGCAACGCGGCTCGCTCCGCCGCTAGCGCAGTCCAGACGGGCGTCGTGAACACCGAGGATACCCGGCTTAACATGCGCAGCGGCCCCGGCGTCGATTTCGACATCGTGATCAAACTCGATCCGGACGACGTCGTGGAGGTTCTCGGCGCCAGCGACGACGGCGCCTGGATGCAGGTGCGCGAAGTCGACGGAGATGCATCGGGCTGGGTCGCCGCCGAGTTCATCAGCCTGACGAGCGTCGAGCAGGAGACAGACACAGAGCCAGCCCCAGCCGAACGCTCATTCGAGACGGAAGAGGCGTTCGTGCTCCTTCCTACGCCCACGCCTACGCCAGCACAGTCCAGGGCCGGCGCAGTTGCGACCTTGAGCGAACCGGCTACGCCCGCCGCCGCGCCAACCGACATCGCACCGCCCGATCTGAATGGGCCGGCCCTGCCGCCGCTGCTTGCGCCCACGCCCGCCGCGGTCGAAGCCGCCAGTGAAGCAAAGGTTGAAGCTGCTGAAGAGCCAGCGGAGACGCCGGAAACCGCACAGCAATCGGCGCCTACGCCGCGGCCGACGCCGACCGTCCCCACCGCCATCACACAGCCGGAGCGGATGAACCTGCGCGCCGGGCCGGGCACAAACTACGCGGTGGCAGGCAGCGCGCCTGCCGGTTCCGCCTTCGAAGTGCTGGCTTATGCGCCGGGGCGAGAATGGCTCCAGGTTCGCGCAGAAGGCGTAGAGGAGCCGGCTTGGCTCTTCGGCGCGTTGGTCGATCTTGTCGGGCCTGCAGAAGGGCTAGCCGTCTTGGCGGAAGACGAACTGCCGCCCGCGCCGACGCCCGCCCCGGCAGCTGCACAGCCGGCGGTTCAGGCCGCAGCCGACCCGGTCGCGCCGCCCCCCTCGGGCGCAGGCTTTTTCGGCTACGGCGTCCAGGCGCATCTCTTGGGCGGCGGAGCAGGCGCTGCGCTCAACGCCGTCAACGACCTGGGCTTCAACTGGATCAAGCAGCAGGTGGAGTGGCGGCTGTTCCAGCCTCAACCCGGCGCTATCGGCTTCGGCGAGCTAGGCGGCATCGTCAGCGAGGCCAACAACCGCGGCATCAACGTACTCTTCAGCGTGGTCAACGCGCCGCAATGGGCGCGCGAAGCCGGCTTTGACGGCAGCGTAGGCGGCCCGCCCGCCGACCCGCAGACCTACGCTGCGTTCGTGGGCGCTATGGCCGGCCAGTTCTGCGGAACGTCCCTCAAGGCCATCGAAATCTGGAACGAGCAAAACCTGCACTACGAATGGGGCAACAAGCCGCTCGATCCGGCCGAGTACATGAACCTGCTCAAAGCGGCCTACGTCAGCATCAAGGCCGCCTGCCCGGAGATGCTCGTCATCAGCGGCGCGCTGACGCCCGCCGGGTCGAATCCGCCCTTCGCCATGGACGACTTCGCCTATCTGGAGGGCATGTACCAAAACGGCCTGGCCGCCTATTCCGACGGCATCGGCGCCCACCCCAGCGGCTACAACGTCCCCGCCAACGTGCGTTGGGAAGAAGCGTGCAGCGTCATCCAGCAGACGGGCAACACCTTCAACGGGGCCTGCGATACGCCGCACCATTCGTGGTCCTTCCGCAGCACGATGGAGGGTTACCGCAACATCATGGTCGTCTATGGCGACGCCAATAAGCGCATCTGGCCGACCGAGTTCGGCTGGGCTGCCGGCGGCGCCTTCGACCCGCGCTACGCCTACGCCAACGACAACGGCTTTGACGAACAAGCCGCCTGGACGGTCGAAGCGTATACGATGATGCGCGATTGGGGCTGGGTCGGACCCGCCTTTCTGTGGAATCTGAATTTCCGCGTGGTGGCGGATGGCACGGAAAAGGCGCAGTGGGGCATTGTCGGCAACGACTACCAGCCGCTGCCCGTCTACAATGCCTTAAAGGCAATGCCTAAATAGAAGCTGAACAGAGATCACACGAGAGATGAACGGGACAATGATGACTATGACATACCTGCGGCGCTTGCTCGCCGTGAGCTTCCTGCTGATGGCGATTCTGGCGCTCAGCGCCTGTGGCCGAGAGCGGGCGGAACCGACCCCCACACCGACCAAGACGCCTATCGGGCAGGAAGCCGCGGCGCAACCGGCCCAGCCGGAGACCACGCCGCAGCCGCCCGCGACCGCCTCTGAGCCTGCCCCACCCGCTGCGGACCCTGCCCAGCCACAAGACAGCCAACCCGAACCGCAGGATACGCAGAAAACCGTGGCCGTCATCGAGGCGACGGTGCTCAACGTGCGCAGCCAGCCGGATGCCAACGCCCAACTCGTGCAGACCGTCGATCAAGGCCAGCAGTATGACGTGATCGGCCGAACCGAAGCCGGCGACTGGATCCAGCTCGGCGAGAGCGGCCGCGAGCTCGGCTGGGTGGCGGCGGAATTCGTCACGCTGCAAACCGTGGACATCGCCGCGCAGCCCGCCGAACCGACCCCGCAGGAAGCGGCGCAGCAGCCCGCCGCGCCTGTCCAGACCGGCGGCAGCTATCTGCCCGCCACCATGTCCAGTCCGGACTTCGGCGCACAGGCCTTTCTTTGGTGGCGGCCCGAGATCGCCGACCGCGACCTCAACCTGATGCAAGAAGCCGGATTCCACTGGGTGAAACAAGCCTTCGCCTGGGAAACCATTGAGGGGGCAGGCAAGGGTCAATACGACTGGTCCGTGGCGGACCGCGTCGTGACCCACGTCAACGGCGCCAATCTCAAACTCCTTGCCCGGCTGAGCAGCGATCCGGAGTTGACCAATTTCTGGGCGGGACAGCCGCCGCAGAATGCGGACAACTTCGCCGATTTCGCTTATGCCGTGGCCGCGCGCTATAACTGCACGCCCCAGGCCGTGGGCTGCATCCAGGCGTATCAGGTGTGGAACGAGCCGAACCTGGCGCGCGAGTGGGGTAACAACCGGCCTAACCCGGCACAGTACGCCGAGTTTCTGCGCAAAGCCTACGCCGCCATCAAACGCGGCAACCCCAACGCCATCGTCATCAACGCCGGCATGGCCCCAACAGGCGACAATAACGAAATCGCCATGCCTGATGACGTTTTCTACGACGGCATGTACCAGGCGATGGGCGGCAACAGCAGCGGCTATTTCGACATGCTCGGCGTGCATGGCGCAGGCTTCGCGGCGCCGCCCGAACTCGACCCCGCCGTCGCCGCCTCGGATCAGCGCTATGGCGGCTACCGCTTCTTCGCTTTCCGCCACGTCGAGGACATTCGCCGCATCATGGAGCAGTATGGCGACGGCGGCAAAAAGATCGTGCTGCTGGAGTTCGGCTGGACCTACGACCCGGTGAACCCGAGCTATAAGTGGCATGGCGCCGACGCCGGCATCACCGACATGGTACAGGCCGAATACCTCCAGCGCGCCTACGAATACGCCGCGGCCAACTGGCAGCCGTGGATCGGGCTGATGAGCCTGTTGACGATGCCGAATCTAGACTGGCTGGAGGATGGAAACCCGCAGGACGAGGAGCAGTACTGGTGGGCGATCTTGGAGCCGAGCCGGATCGACGAGCTGAAGCTGCGCCCGGCCTTCGTGGTTCTCTGCATCTACTTCAACGGCGTAGACGGCAAGGCATGTAAGTACGACCCGAACCGCTAAAGAACCGCTATGGGCTGGCGCATAACCCGTCACGAGCCATGCGTCAGCCCGTCAGTTTCCGCTGGTGAGGCCGAGGAACAACTGGATCGCCTCTTCCCCCAGACCGGCAATCAGGTCGATCCAGTCCGCGCCCTCGACCGTGTTGGCCGCGTCGAATTCCGCCAAGTTGGGCTGCCAATTGCGCATGGCGAACTGCGCACCGAAGAGGCCCATGACGATCACAAGCACGAAGAATAGCCGGGTCAGTTGACGGTTGTTGCGTACCATAATCTTGGCGTCCGCTCCTATGCGCAATTTGCGCGACGATGCAGATATGATATACTTTGACCGTACACAAAGCCAAACCGCGGGTGAGTAGCTCAGCTGGTTAGAGCGCACGGTTCACATCCGTGAGGTCGGGGGTTCAAGTCCCTCCTCGCCCACCAAACCCGGTCGTACAGGCGAATTGCGCCTGTGCGACTTATTTTTATACCTATTGAGCCGATTGTTGAGCCGATTGCCGGTTGAAATGCGATGCGCAGACCGATCTTTGTTCGCCCCCTGTCGGCGGAAGAACGCATGTCGCTCGAAAGGCTGTGGACAACATCCAGCCCGCTAGAGCAGACGCACATCCTCATTGTCCTCCGTTCGAGCGAAGGACTGACCGCGGCGGAGATCGCACAGCAGACGGGCTGGACGCCACGCGCCGTTCGTCGCGTCATCGAACGCTACAACAGCAAGGACATCTTCGGCTTACATGATCGACGCCGCTCTAATCCGGGCCGTCGCCGCATCGTCACCGAAGAATGGCAGCGCCTGTTGCTCGAGGCAGTTGAGCAGCCGCCCGCAGCCTTTGGCTTCACCGCCGGCCGCTGGACGGTTCGCCTGCTTGTAGCCTATCTGGAACAAGTCACTCGCATCCGCGTAAGCGAAGAACGCGTCCGCCATTACTTGCGTCAGCACGGCATTCGCTATGGCGCCGGCAACTGGCTCAGACAGGATCAATCCTCGCCGGCCCAAGAGGTCCGCCCGCCGGCCCCCCGCCCGCAAGAATATGTCCACGCGACGCGTCCCCCACACATGACATCCGCAGCAATATCAGGTACACTTACCGAAATTTCCGCCCCGGCACTCAGGGGGCAACGCGATGCAACCTGCGCTGCGCACACCGAGCGCCGCAAAGAGACGGGACAACCGCACATCATGGCATTAACCGATCTATTGGCGGTCGCACGCGGCGACCAGCCCGCGGACTTGCTCCTGACTAACGCCGCCCTCGTCAACGTCTTTTCCGGGCGCATCGACAAGACGGACATTGCCCTGTATGGCGGGCGCATCGCCGGCATCGGCCCCGGTTACCAGGCCCGCCAAACCCTGGACCTGCGCGGCGCATACGTTGCGCCGGGCTTGATCGACGCCCACGTTCACATCGAGAGCAGCCTGTGCCTGCCCCCTCAATTCGCCGCTGCGCTCCTGCCACGCGGCGTCACCAGCGCCGTCGTCGACCCGCACGAGATGGCGAATGTGGCCGGCGCGCCGGGCGTCCGCTATATGGCGGAGATCAGCCGCAATCTGCCGCTGCATACCGTCTTCATGGCGCCTTCTTGCGTGCCCGCCACGCCGATGGAGACCAACGGCGCCGTCCTCTCGGCGGACGACCTTGCCGCGCTGCTGGACGACGGCGTCGTCTACGGCCTGGCCGAGGTCATGAACTACCCCGGCGTTGTCGCCGGCGAGGCCGGCATCCTGGCGAAGATCGCCGCCTTTGCCGGCAGGCCGCTCGACGGCCACGCGCCCGGCCTCTCCGGCAAGTCCCTCAACGCCTACGCCGCAGCCGGCATCGGCAGCGATCACGAATGCACCGCCGTGGAGGAAGCGGCGGAGAAGCTGGACCGGGGCCTCTATGTCCTGATCCGCGAAGCGACCAACGCACGCAACCTGCACGCCTTGCTGCCGCTCGTCACGCCCCACAACGCGCGGCGCATCTGTTTCTGTACCGACGACCGCATCCCCGGCGACCTGCTCGACCAGGGGTCTATCGACTACATGGTGGCGGAAGCCATCGCCTTCGGCATCGACCCCATCGATGCGCTGCGCATGGCAACCCTCAACCCCGCCGAATGGTTCGGCCTGCATGACCGCGGCGCGATCGCACCAGGGCGCATGGCCGACCTGATTGTGTTCGACGACTTGCAGCATTTCGCCCCCCGTCTCGTCTTTGCCGGCGGCCGGCTAGTCGCCTCCGACGGGCAACTGGCGCCCGACGTCGACCTCACCATCCCCGCGGCGCCGCCCTCCATGACCGGCGCTATCAACGTCGACTGGAACGCACTTTCTTTCCGCATCCCGGCCCGCGGCGACAAGGTGCGCGTCATCGGCGCCGTGTCGGACCAACTTGTCACGGAAGAGCGCATTCTAGAGGCGAAAATCGAGAGCGGCGAAGCCGTCGCCGATCCGTCGCGCGATATCCTCAAGATCGCCGTCATCGACCGGCACCGGTGCAGCGGCGCAACGGGCCTCGGCTTCATCCAGGGCTTCGGCCTGAAGACCGGCGCCATCGCCGGCACAGTCGCCCACGACCACCACAACCTAGTCGTGATCGGCGCCGACGACCGCTCAATGTGGACCGCGGTACGCGCCATCGGCGAGATGGGCGGCGGGCTGGTCGTCGCCCAGGGCGACGACGTGATAGCCGCGCTGCCTTTGCCTGTTGCCGGGCTGATGAGCGAAGCGCCCATCGCCGAAGTCCATAAGGTATACGACGCGTTAATAGAAGCGGCCTCGGCCCAAGGTTCGCGCCTCCACGACCCATTTATGGCGATGAGCTTCATGGCTCTGGAAGTGATCCCCAAGCTCAAATTAACGGACCAGGGCTTGGTCGATGTTGAAAAATTTGCGTTTACCGACCTGTTTGCCGCCTAACCGGCGACCGATTCCCAATTCTTTGCACGCACTGAGGTGACCTGCCACTATGTTTGAAAAACTGACGCCGGCCCCGCCGGACTCCATTCTCGGCCTGACCGAGGCCTTCAAGTTGGACGCCAACCCGCGCAAGATCAACCTGGGCGTCGGCGTCTATAAGGACGCCGACGGCAACACGCCCATCCTCCGCACGGTCAGCCTGGCGGAAGAACGACTGCTCGCCTCGGAAAAGACCAAGTCCTACCTGCCCATCGACGGTAGCCCGGCCTTCCAGCGCGCCACCCAAGAGCTTCTCTTCGGCGCAGACCACGAGATTGTGACCGGCAAGCGCGCCGCCACGGCACAGGCCCCCGGCGGCACAGGCGCCTTGCGCGTGGCCGCAGACTTCATCGCCGCCACCATGCCAGGCGCAACCGTCTGGGTAAGCGACCCCACCTGGCCCAACCACCCTGGCGTCTTCAAGGCGACCGGTCTTGCCGTGGGCGCCTACCCCTACTTCGACCCCGCCACGCACGGCGTCAAGTTCGAGGCGATGATCGAGGCTCTGCGCAACATTCCCGCCGGCGATGTGCTCGTGCTGCACGGCTGCTGCCACAACCCGACAGGCGTCGACCTGACGCCGGCTCAGTGGCGGCAAGTGGCCGAAATTGTTGCCGAGCGCGGCGTCATGCCGCTGATTGACTTCGCCTACCAGGGCTTCGCCGAAGGTCTGGAGCAGGACACAGCCGGGGTGCGCGCCATGTGCAGCACGGGCGGCGAAGTCCTCATCGCCAACTCCTACTCCAAAAACTTCGGCCTCTACAACGAGCGCGTCGGCGCGCTGACCGTGGTCGCCTCCAGCGCGGAAGCGGCGCAGGCCGCCGCCAGCCATGTCAAACTGGCCGTGCGCACCAACTACTCGAACCCCCCGGCGCACGGCGGCGCCATCGTCAGCGCCATCCTCAACGACGCCCAGTTGCGCCGCCAGTGGGAGCAGGAAGTCACGGAGATGCGCGAGCGCATCAACGCCATGCGTCACCTTTTTGTCGAGACGCTCAACGAAAAAGGCGTGCAGCAGGACTTCGACTTCATCGCCCGGCAGCGCGGCATGTTCTCGTTCTCCGGCCTCAACCCGGAACAGGTCAAGCTGTTGCGTGACAAGTACAGCATCTACGCCGTCGGCTCCGGCCGCATCAACGTCGCCGGCATGACCGAGGCCAACATGGATTATCTATGCGAAGCTATCGCCGACGTGCTGCGCGCCACGCAAGGCTAGGTGGTTTGATCACTCAATACGCACGATGTCATGTTGAGCGGAGCGAAACATCTCTACCTCTGGTACGACCAGATTCTTCAGCTCGCTTCAGAATGACATATGCTTGACGATCAGGTCGTTAAGCGAGCGGCCAGTCTAGCCAAAGAAACGAACGAAGAGAAACGAGCGACCGATGAAGAGCCTGTCTCAACTTGTCGAAAGCGTGCCCGCCTCCGTTACGGCGACTATGATGCAAAAAGGCCGCGAATTGGCCGCCGCGGGCAAGGATGTGATCAACCTGGCCGGCGGCGAACCGGACTTCAACACGCCTCAGCACATCGTGGATGCGGCATTCCAGGCTATCCAGGCGGGCGACACTCACTACCCGCCCTCGTTCGGCACGCCGGAACTGCTGGCAGCCATCGTCTCCAAGCTCAAGCGCGAGAACAACGTCCACCATATCACGCCGAGCCAGGTGCTCGTCACGCCCGGCGGCAAGTGGGCGCTCTACGCGGCGCTGGCCGCGGCGCTCAACCCCGGCGACGAAGTGATGATCCTCGACCCGTCCTGGGTGAGCTATGCGCCAATGGTCGAACTGAACCGCGCAACGCCGGTGCGCGTGCCCCTGCGCGGCGAGGACAACTTCACGATCAGCGAGCAACTCCTGCGCCGTTACGTCTCCCCGAACACTAAGCTGCTCATGGTCAACAGCCCTAACAACCCGACCGGGCGCGTCTTTACCCGCGCCGAGATCGACGCCGTCGTCGCCGTAGCGCAAGAACATGACCTGTATGTGCTCTCCGACGAGATCTACGAGCATATCCTCTTCGACGGCGCGGTGCATCACAGCCTGGCGGCAGAACCGGGCATGGCGGAGCGCACCCTGATCGTCAACGGCTTCAGCAAAGCTTACGCTATGACCGGCTGGCGTCTTGGGTGGCTTGCTGCGCCCGCGCCCCTTGCCAAGCTGGCGCGCACCTACCAGACGCAAAGCATCACATCCGCGGCCAGCTTCACCATGGCGGCGGGCGCGGCCGCGCTCAACGGCCCGCAGGACGCGGTGCGCCAAATGGCCGCCGCCTACGCCGAGCGGCGGCGCTTCCTCCTCGACGCGCTGGAGGAAATACCCGGCATCGAATGCCCGCCCGTAGAAGGCGCGTTCTACATCTTCCCGCGCTTCACAGCCACCAAGAGGTCGAGCCTGGAGATCGCCGGCATCCTGCTGGAAGAGGGACTGATCGCCACCACGCCGGGCATCGCCTTTGGGCAGGCCGGCGAGGGGCATGTCCGCTTCAGTTTCGCCACGCATATGCATGACCTGGAGCGCACCGTCGAACGGCTCGCCAAGATCGCGCCGAACTTATAAACATCACGACGCATAGCATTGACCTTATCCGCCCATTCAACATGTAGCACAGCGTCATTCACCCGCAGCCAACCAGAGCAAAGAAGACATTACGATGGAAACTGCTTGGTACATCTACGCCCTCGCTATCGTCGCCGGCATCGTCGCCGGCATCATTAACACCCTGGCCGGCAGCGGGTCGGTGGTGACCTTGCCCATGCTGGTGCTGCTCGGCCTGCCCGCCAACGTCGCCAACGCCACCAACCGCGTTGGCGTCGCCATCCAAAACATCGTCGGCATCGTCACCTTCCAACGCAGCGGCAAGATGAACCTGGCCGGCGGCTTGTGGCTGGTGCTGCCGGCGCTGCCCGGCGCGGTCGTCGGCGCCTGGATCGCCTCCGTCCTCGACAAAGACCAGATGAACCTGGCGCTGGGCATCGTCATGGTCATCATGCTTTTTGTCGTGCTCTTCAACCCGCAGAAATGGCTGCGCGACCATTCCGAAGTGAAGGAAGGTCGCCCGGCTTGGTGGGCGCTGCTCCTCTTCTTCTTCATTGGCGCTTACGGCGGCTTCATTCAAGCCGGCATAGGCGTCTTTCTCTTGGCGGCGATGGTGCTCGGCCTCGGCTACAGCCTGGTGCACGCCAACGCCATCAAGCTAATGATCGTGCTGTCCGTGACACTGGTCGCCCTGGCTGTCTTTCTCATCACCCCTGACCTGATCGACTGGCCGCTTGGCCTGCTCATGGCCGTAGGGCAAAGCATCGGCGCCTGGGGCGCGGCCAAATACATGATGACGGCCAAGAACGCGGCCGTCTGGGTTCGCCGCCTGCTGATCGCAGTGATCGTCTACTCGATCTTCAAGTTCTTCGGCCTGATCGATCCCCTAACTGCCTGGATCGGCGGGCTGTTCTAGGCGGCGCAGCACACATCACGTTTTGCGCCAATCGCATCGCAAAAAATAACAACGGCTGGACGGGGATATGCCGTCCAGCCGTTGTTATTTTGCCTAAATGAACGTTATGTCACGTTGGCTGGTTCGCCCGCTTGCGCCGGCGGCGACGGACCAGCG
>CAZYSJ010000037.1:30970-35823 GCA_964649875.1 uncultured Caldilineaceae bacterium | reverse complement strand
TCCGGCTGGCGCTCGCTGAAGATCCAGATGCCGGGGGTCAGCGTGAAGACCGCGCTGCCGTCCACACCCGTCTCCTCATCCTGCGGCTCGGCAAACAGGTTGCCGGGGCCGGGGATGGCGTCGATGGTCCAGCCTGCCAGCGGATTGTGATCGGCGTCGATCTTGTAGACCGTCACCGGCACTTCTTGCTTCATCTTGAAGCGGATGCGCACACAGCCGTCGCGGCCGGCTTCGATGTTGAAGTCGAAGCTGGTCGGGGTCACGCCCGCCCAACCCGGCTGCACGTCGATGCTGGCCGTGTACAGGCCCGGCTGCGCCGGCATGTCGTCGGGCGCCTCGAACTCGAAGGTGCCCTCGTCCTCGTCGTCATCGGTCTCCGACACCTTGGAGATGATAGCGCCGCCTGGGGTCTGGAGGTTCACGGTCCATCCGCCCAACGGCTGCTCTTCCCAGTCGATGACGATGCCTTCCACACAGTAATCGCCTGCAGCTGTGCCTTGGGCCTGTACCGTTGAGAAGGCAAAGACCGTCGAGGCTGCCAGCAACAGTGCGACCACGATGGCGGGCAGTACAAACAAGCGACCGGTTGCCACACGGCGCTTCTTCTGATTCGGGAACATAAGTTTCTCCTTTCCTATGCCCTTGCGCAATGAGAAGTTGCTGAACAAGAACCTGAACCTGCTGATTGACGTCGGTTAATGAACCGAATTCTGTCCACAATCATTTGCTTTCTTTTCACGCTACATTTCACCCTTACCCCCATTTCACGATACGTGCAGCACTGTCGCTGCGAGCCTCGCTCTGTGTTCAATGGCGGGTTCGCCGCACCGGCTTCCGGCCATCGCCCATTGGATCTTCTGCTCCGCTAGATGCCTGTCGGGCCAACCGTGGCTCACCGGCTGCGGCATTCGGGAATGTACCGCTGCTCCCCCTTACCGTTGGTGCAGTGACCCGTTCATACACACGATGACGTCGCGCCGTTCGATAAGTTACGCCGAAATCACAGAGTTGGGTTACTATTCTCGTGAATCGGATTCATCGCTCCCGTCACGCTTAGCCTGCCGCTTCCTGCCGGCCAGACCGGAAAATTTGGGATGCAACGCCGATTCAACTCCTATGACGTCAAACGCACGGAATAAATACGCGGAGATCTCTTTCAGCAGCCAACAAAAAGGGGCCATTTCGTGACTATCGACCGGCGCAAAGCGGAGCACATCCGCATCAACCTGGAAGAGAATGTCAATTTCCCCGAACTCACCACCGGCCTAGAGCGCTATCGCCTCGTACATCAGGCCCTTCCCGAACTGGATCTGACCCAGGTCGACCCTGCCGTCGAGGTCTTCGGTAAACGCGTGGCCGCCCCCATCCTCGTCAGTTCCATGACCGGCGGCACGCCCGAAGCGCAGACCATCAATCGCAACCTGGCCCAAGCCGCCCAAACCTGCGGCCTGGCGATGGGCCTGGGCAGCCAGCGCGCCGGCCTCGAAAACGGCGAGACCGCCGGCACGTTCCGCGTGCGCGCCCTCGCCCCAGACATCCTGCTCTTCGCCAACCTGGGCGCCGTGCAGTTAAATTACGGCTATGGGCCGGACGAGTGCCGCCGCGCCGTGGAGATGGTCGAGGCCGACGCGTTGATCCTCCACCTCAACCCGCTGCAAGAAGCGGTGCAGGCCGAAGGCGATGCCAACTGGCGCGGGCTGCTGCGCAAAATCGAGAATGTATGCAGCGCGCTGCCTGTGCCGGTGATCGCCAAAGAAGTCGGCTGGGGCATCAGCGCGCGCACCGCCCGCCTGCTCATCGAAGCGGGCATCGGGGCCATTGATGTAGCCGGCGCCGGCGGCACTTCCTGGAGCCAGGTCGAGATGCACCGCGCACCCACCGTGCGCCTGCGTCGCCTCGCCGCCGCCTTCGCCGACTGGGGCATTCCCACCGCCGAAAGCCTGCAGACAGTCTGCGCCACGCGCGCCGAGCTGGGCCGGCCCGATCTGCCCGTCTTCGCCAGCGGCGGCATCCGCACCGGCCAAGACGTCGCCAAGTGCGCCGCGCTCGGCGCGGACCTGGCCGGCCTCGCCTCGCCCTTCCTCAAGCGCGCCGTTCAATCTGCCGAAGCCGTTGTAGAGGAAATGGAGTTGCTCATAGCCGAACTGCGCATCGCCATGTTCTGCAGCGGCGCGGCCAATATCGCCGCCCTGCGCCAGCCCGGCGTCCTCGCCCGCCAGTAATCCGCTAATAAGGAGAAAACTATGCCCGCCGACGAACTCAGCGGCTTCATCGGCCACTGGCTGCCCCAAATCGAAGCGGAAATGCGCGCCGTGCTCGACGTAGGCGACGTCGCCGTCTCCGCCCACTACGCCATGATGCGTTACCACCTGGGCTGGGCCGACGCATCCCTACAGCCCCAGACCCTCCCCTCCGGCAAGCGGCTGCGCCCCATCCTGTGCCTGCTCGCCTGCAGCGAGGTCGGCGGCGACGTCGCACGCGGCCTGCCCGCCGCCGCAGGCATCGAATTGCTGCACAACTTCTCGCTCATCCATGACGACATCGAAGACGGCGACGAAATGCGCCGCCACCGCCCCACCGTCTGGAAGCTGTGGGGCGTTCCGCAGGCCATCAACGCCGGCGACGGCATGTTCACCCTCGCCTTCGCCGCGTTCCAGCGCCTGGGCGACCGCGGCGTCGACCCGGCGACCACGCTCGCCGCGCTGGACATCTTTACGCAAACCTGCCTGGCCCTTACCGAAGGCCAGCACCTCGACATCGGCTTCGAGTCGCGCGATCACGTGCGCGTGGACGAATACCTGCGCATGATCCAGGGCAAAACCGCGGCCCTCGTCGGGGCCAGCGTGGCGCTCGGCGCGCTGATCGGCGGCGCCTCCCCGTCCGTGATCGACCATCTCCGCCGGTTCGGCCATGCCACCGGCCTCGCCTTTCAGATCCAAGACGACATCCTCGGCATCTGGGGCGACCCCGCGGTCACCGGCAAGGCGGCGGGCAATGACATCCTGCGCCGCAAGAAAAGCCTTCCCCTGCTCTACGCGCTCAACCATGCACAGACAGGCGATGCCCTGCACGCAGCCTTTACCGCCGAGGTCTCTCCCGGCGAAGTGCCCGCGGTCATGGCCTTGCTCGACCAGGCCGGGGCACGCGCCTACGCCGAGGCGGAAATGCGCACGCAGCACGCCCAAGCGGAAGATGCGCTGCGCGCCGCGCTGGGCGACCGCGCCGCCGCTTCGCCGCTCTTGGCGCTGGCGAACAGCCTGCTGCATCGCGCCGCCTAGGCACAGGGAATCGCCTCAAATCGGCTCAGTTATGGGCTAATTGATGGGGTGTATACGAGGGGGGTGCGCAGGGGGTGTGCAGCCCCCCCCCTGCTGAAATCGCCGCCAATAGAACGGGGGAGGACCGTGCGGTCCTCCCCCATCTCTTCATGAACAGTCGAACGCTGCCAAGCGCCCCTCTGTCATGCTGAGCGTAGCGAAGCATCTCAACGCATCTCGAAGCCTCCACGCCTGCGGCAAAGAGATTCTTCAGCTCGCTGCCGCTCGCTTCAGAATGACAGACGCTTACAGGATGATGGACGCCAAGACTCCGCTAGGCGCAGCGCCTTACTCCCAGTTCTCCAGCGCGCCCTTCACCGCCTGGCAGAACGCATCCGCCGTAGCGCCGTCCAGCACGCGATGGTCATAGCTGAAGCCAAGCGTCGTCATGGGCAGGAACGCCAGGTAATCGCCGGTGTTCGCCTCCAGCGGATGGCCCTGGCTCACGACCACGGCCCGCTTCTCGATGGCCCCCACCCCCAGAATGCCCACCTGCGGCTGGGAGATAATCGGCGTCTGGAAGCGGCTGCCCGACGTGCCGTAGTTGGTCAGCGAGAAGGTCGCACCCTGGATGTCGTCAGGCTTCAACTGGTTGTTGCGCGCCCGCTCCGCCAGGTCGTTGACCGCCTTGGCGATGCCCATCAGGTTGAGATCGCCGGCGTTCTTGATCACGGGCACGATCAGGCCGCCAAGCCCATGCTCGTCCTGGTCCAGCGCCACGGCCATGCCCAGGTTGATGGTGCGCTTGATCAGCACGCCCTCATCCGTCCACTCGGCATTGGCCGCAGGCACGGCTTGCAGCGCAGCCACCGTAGCCGCGACCAAGTAGGCGGTCACGGTCAGATTCACGCCGGCCTTGGCGAACTCCGCCTTGTGCGCAGCGCGATGCGCCAGCGCGGCGGCCATATTCACGTCCCACATGGTCGTCACATGCGGCGCGGTGAAGGCGCTCTCCACCATGTTGCGGGCGATGATCTGGCGCATGCGCGAATGCTTGACCAATTCGTCGCCGGCGCGCAGCTCCGCCGGTGCAGGACGCGCCGCCGGCTTGGCCGAGGCGGCCTTCTCGCCGGTTGAGGCTGCAGGCGCCTCTGCCGGCGCGGCATGGGTCCATCCGGGCGGCGGTGCGAAGCGCGGCTCGATCTCGACCTTCTTGCCCGCCGCGCGGCTCGCCACGGCGCTCATCACGTCGTAGCGCGTCAGGCTGCTCAAAGGCCGCCCCTGCGCGATCTCAGCCAGGTCGATGTTAGCCAGCGCCGCCTCGCGACGCACCAGCAACGACGGCACGTCCGCCAGATCGCCCGGCAGTGCGGCGCCCTTTTCGGCCGTCGCCGCCTGCTTGCCGCCGTTAGCCGAGGCCAACACATCTTCCTTGGTAATGCGTCCGCCCGGGCCGGTTCCCGAAACCGAATCCAGGGCAACGCCCTTCTCGGCGGCGACGCGCTTCGCCACCGGCGAAGCCTTAACCTCTTGGCCATTGCTCGCCGCGGGCGCCGGCTCCGCTTCCTTCGGCTCCGGTTCCTGCTGCTCCGGCTC
>CAZYSJ010000037.1:0-30870 GCA_964649875.1 uncultured Caldilineaceae bacterium | reverse complement strand
TCGCCGCGGGCGCCGGCTCCGCTTCCTTCGGCTCCGGTTCCTGCTGCTCCGGCTCCGCTGCGGCTTCAGGCTCGGCAGCCGGCTGATCGCCGCCTTCCGCAGGGGCCTCTTCACCGGCTTCGCCGATCAAGCCGAGCACCGTATCGATGGAGACAAGTTCTCCCTCGCCGTGGTTGATCTTCAACAACTTCCCGCCGGCAGGCGCAGGCACTTCGGTGTCCACCTTATCGGTCGCCACCTCCAGCAAGACCTCGCCCTCTTTGATGTCGTCTCCCTCCTGATGCAGCCACCGGCTGATGGTGGCATCCTCGATGCCTTCGCCCAGATCAGGGAGTCTCACTTCTGTTGCCATGGCTCATCCTCGCTAATGTAGGTCGTGGCGGCGCTTTGCAGCGGTCATCCGGCATGCGCCTGCGGCCCTTAATGCTGCCGCCTACGCCGCAACCGGCTGTAACATCTCCAGCACAGCCGCCTTGATGTTCTTCTTCCAGGGCAGCAATTCCTCTTCCAGCTTCTGCGACACGGGCAGCGACGCCGGGGCCATGCCCAGCCGCCGCGCCGGCGCTTTGAGCAGATGCGGCGCCTCTTCGTAGATACGCGCCACGATCTCGCTGCCGATGCCGCAATTGGATTGCGACTCATGCACCGCCAGCAGCCGCCCGGTCTTCTCCACCGAGGCGTAGATGGTCTCGGTATCCAGCGGTACGATGCTGCGCAGGTCCACCACCTCGACGTCGATGCCGTACTCGGCCTGCAACTCCTCGGCCGCTTCCAGCGCTTCCAGCAGCGTATAGCTGAACGAGACCAGCGTCAGGTCCTTGCCCTCGCGCTTGACGTCCGCCTTGCCGATGGGCACGATCACTTCTTCGCCCGCCTCCGGCAGTTCGCCGCGCGTGAAGTAGAGCATCTTGTGCTCGATGAAGACCACCGGGTTGTTGTCGCGAATGGCGGAAACCAGCAGCCCTTTGGCGTCATACGGCGTGGACGGGGCCAACACCTTGATGCCGGGCCACTGGGCAAACGCGCTCTCCACACACTGGCTGTGCTGCGAGCCGTAGCGCTTGCCGCCGCCATGCTGCCCGCGGATCACCAGCGGCACGTTGACCAGGCCGCCGGTCATATAGTGCATCTTCGCCGCCTGGTTGAAAATCTGGTCGGCGCAGACCAGGAAAAAGTCCATGTACATCAGTTCGACGATAGGGCGCAACCCCACCATGGCCGCCCCGGTCGCCATGCCCACAAAGCCCTGCTCGCTGATCGGCGTGTCGATCACGCGGTTCTCGCCGAACTCCTCGAAGAGGTTGCGCGTCACGCGGAAGAGACCGCCATACCGGCCCACATCTTCGCCGATCAGAAAGACGCTCTCGTCGCGGCGCATCTCTTCCTTCAGCGCCTCATTGATCGCCTGGATATACGTTGTCGTACGCATCGTCATTCCCCTGACTGGTTCGAGTGGTCGCAGTGCGGCCGGCTAGAGCGCAAACACATCGGTGTAGGTTTCGGCGGGATGCGGCCACGGGCTGTTCTGTGCGAATTCCACCGCCTCGGCCACCTCGGCTTCCACCTCGGTGCGAATATCGGCCAACGTCTTCTCGTCCACGCCCCGCTCCAACAGGCGGCGCTGCAAGACGACCAGCGGCTCGTGCGCACGCTGCGCTTCGATCTCGTCCGGCGAGCGGTAGGTCTCCAAGTCGCCCGCCATATGGCCGGCCAAGCGGTAGGTGATCCCTTCGATGAAGGTCGGCCCTTCGCCGGCCCGCGCCCGCTTTGCCGCCTGGCTGACCGCCGCATAGACGACCTCGACATCGTTGGCGTCGATCTGCAGGCTGTTCATGCCGTAAGCGCGGGCGAACATATAAATGTCGCGCACCGACGAAGTGCGGCTGATGGGCGTCATCTCGGAATAGCGGTTGTTTTCGCAATAGAAAATGATCGGCAGGAGCCAGCGCTGCGACATGTTGAACGTTTCGTGCATCACGCCCTGGTAAAGCGCACCGTCCCCGAAAAAGGTGATGGCGATGCGATCCTCGCCGCGAATCCTGCTGGCGAGCGCCATGCCGGCTGCGTGCGGCACTTGCGCGCCGACGATGCCGTTGGCCCCCATCAGCCCCAGCGACGGGTCGAGAAAGTGCATCGAGCCGCCTTTGCCCTTGGCGAACCCGTCCGCCTTGCCCAAAACCTCGGCAATCGCCCGCTTGGGGTCCATGCCGCGCGCCAGCGAATGATGATGGCCGCGATAGGTGCAGGTCAGATAATCGTCCGGCTGCAGAGCCGCCGCCATGCCCACCGCGGTGCCCTCGTGCCCGATCGCCGTGTGCATCGCGCCGCCAATCTTGCCCGATTCCGCCAGTTCCAGCAAAGACTCCTCAACGCGCCGGATCAGAACCATATCTCGGTACATCTTGGTGAGCGTCTCGTTCGGCAAGACAGCAGGTTCGATGACGGTATCCGCCTTCGACGAAAGTACGTCTGCTTCGACCGAAATTGGCATTCCTACCTTGTCCTTCCTGTAATGACGGTGAAGGCGAGTGCAAAGACTTCTCGTTGCGCCCCTGCACGCCGTCGCCGTCGCAATGAACCGCCTCGGATCCTCTTCCTTCCGCCTTCGATCGCGCCGGCGTCGAGCCGTCGCGCATCACAATCCATAACCGGACAAATCTACAAACCGGCCGCTTGGGCCGGGGAGATGCTTCCCCGGCCCGCCGGCTTGTACGGCCGGAACCATGCCCAAAAGAAATGCTGCCTGCCGGGGCAGCGATGATTTCGGATTATACCACATGGCCCGTCGAACCTATAGAGAAAATCTCCCAATTCCGCTTTTTCTCTCTTCCCGCTTCTCCCTTTGCGCCTCTCGCTCCCCGCTTAGCCCTCTCGCCTGGCCCGCCCGCGAGCCGTTCAGGTTTTCGCGAGCCATTTTGCCGGATCGGGCGCGAATGATATGCTTGGGCGCGCAGCCCGCCCCCCTCGGCTGCACAACTGCTTGCGTAAAGAATAGTGCGGAGAAACTGATGCCCAACGATTTCCTTGCCGGCGAACCCGGCCGCGCCGGCGGCATGACCTCTACCCAGGCCGTACACGCCGGAGAGCCTCGCTACCGCGCGCACGACAGCCTCACCGTGCCGATTGTGCAGACAGCCGTCTACACCTTTCGCAACTGCGCCGCGCTTGTCGACTTCCTGGATGAACGCATGTTTGCCGACGAACCGCTGCGCGAGGAGTACGGCCGCTACGGCAATCCGACGGTGCGCGCCGTCGAAGCCAAACTGGCCGCGCTGGAAGGAGCCCAGGACGCCGTCCTGGTCAGCAGCGGCATGGCCGCGGTCACCGCCACGCTGCTGCTTCTCCTGTCCGCAGGCGATCACATGATCCTGACCGACGAGTCCTATCACACAACCCGCGACTTCTGCGCCCGCTTCCTACAGCGCTTCGGCATCGAATGCACCCTCGTCCCCTTCGGAGACTACGCCGCGCTGGAGGCTGCCATCCGGCCCAACACGCGCCTCATCTTCTCCGAATCGCCCACCAACCCCTTCATGCACTGCCTCGACTTGCCGCGCTTTGTCGACATCGCACGCCGCCATAACCTCGCCACGGCGGTCGACGCTACCTTCGCCACGCCGGCGAACCTACGCTGCCTCGACTACGGCGTAGACCTGGTGATCCACAGCGTCACCAAGTACCTCGCCGGTCACAACGACGTCATGGCCGGCGCGGTAATTGGCCGCTACGACCTCACCACGCGGCTGCGCCAAGCCCACGCCATGCTCGGCTGCATCGCCGACCCGCACGCCGCCTACCTGATCTTGCGCGGGCTGAAGACGCTGTCGCTGCGCGTGCAGCGCCACAACGCCAATGGCCTCGCCGTCGCTCGTTTCCTGGAGGGCCATCCCAAGGTGCGGCGCGTCTGGCATCTCGGCCTGGAAAGCCACCCCAATCACGCCGCGGCTGCGGCGACGATGCGCGGCTACGGCGGCGTGGTTTCGTTCGAGATCGACGGCGACGGCGCAGCAGCCCATCGCTTCATCGACGCCCTCAAAATCCCCGCCATCGGGCCGAGCCTCGGCGGCGTCGAGTCCGTCGTCAGCCCGCTGGCGCTGATCGGCTATGCCAACCTCTCGCCCGAAGAGCGCGCGGACCTGGGCATCCGCGACGAGTTGGTGCGTCTCTGTCTCGGCGTCGAGGATGCCGACGATCTCCTGCAAGACGTGGCGCAAGCCCTCGAAGCAGTCTAGACGCCGCTCGGAGACAAAAAACGGGGCGTACGGACACACCCGTCCCGTACGCCCCGCCGCAACATCCGGCAGATGGCGCGCATCAATCCTGCTCGCCAACCCTACTTTTTGGACTTGCGCCCGCGCGAGCGCGGCTTCTTCGGCTTGGCCGCCTTGGCCGCCAGCAGCTCCAACCCCGCTTCCAGCGTCACGTCGTCGGGATTCATCTCCTTGGGCAGGGTGGCGTTTATCTTGCCATGCTTCACATACGGGCCGAAACGCCCGTCCAACACCTGTACCGGCCCGCCGTCGGGGTGCTCGCCCAGTTCCTTAAGCACCTTGGCGCTGCTGCGCCCGCGCCTTGCCGGAGCGGCTGCCAATAACTCCAGGGCGCGCGCCAGATTGATTTCTAAAACATTGTCGGGCGGCTTCAGATTCACATAGCGGCGCTCGTGCACCACGTAGGGGCCATAACGCCCGATGCCGGCTTGGACCGGCTTGCCCGTCTCAGGATGATCGCCCAGGGTGCGCGGCAAGCGCAACAACTCCAGTCCTTCCTCCAGGCTGATGCTGTCCACATCCATCTCGTCCAACAGGCTCACGCGCTTCGGCTTGTTCTTTTTGTCGCCGTTGCCCTCGCCCAACTGCACATAGGGGCCGAACGGGCCAACCTTGACCAGCACCGGCTCCCCGGAAACCGGATCGGTCCCCAGTTCTCTGGGGCCTTCCGACTTCTTGCTCAACAGGTCCTCGACCATCGCTTCGGTCAGGTCCGCCGGCGGCAGTTCCTCCGGCAGGCCCACCGTAAGCCGGTCGCCATTTTCCTCGCGCGCCACAAAGGGGCCGAACTGGCCGATGCGCACCTCGGCGTTGAGGTCGCTCAACTCGACGGCGCTCACCTTGCGCGGGTCGATCTCGGCGTCTTTCTCCCGAACCAGCGCATCCAACCCGCTCTCGCCCAGGTAGAAATCGCGCAGATAATTCAGCCAGTCCGCCTCGCCCGCGGCAATATCGTCCAACTTCTGCTCCATGTTGGCCGTAAACTTCAGGTCGACCAGGTCGTGGAAATGATCCTCCATCAGCTTGGTCACGGCGAAAGCGGTGAAGGTGGGAACCAACTCGCGGCGCTGCTTGAACACATAGCCGCGCTGCTGGATCGTGTCGATGATGCTGGCGTAGGTGCTGGGCCGACCAATGCCCTCGGCCTCCAGCGCCTTGACCAACGTCGCCTCGGTGTAACGGGCGGGCGGCTTCGTCTCATGGCCGACCGGTTCCAAGTCTCGGCAGTCGACCTCCTCGTCCACCTCCAACGGCGGTAGCGGCGTGTCCTGGCTCTCCAGCGCCGCCTCCGGGTCGTCCGACCCCTCCACATAAGCGCGGAAGAAGCCGGGGAAGAGCACCGTGCGCCCCGTCGCCCGGAACAGCGCATCGTCCGCCTGGATGGTAGCCGTCACGTTGCGCAGCCGCGCCTCGGCCATCTGCGTCGCTACCGTACGCTTCCAGATCAGGTCGTACAGCCGGGCTTCCTGCCCGCTCAAGGGCAGCCGCTCCACCGGCAGCATCTGGTCGCCCGCCGGGCGAATGGCCTCGTGCGCCTCTTGTGCGCTCTTCGAGGCGGTCTTGTAGCGTCGCGGCTGCTTGGCTAGATACTCCTCGCCGTACAACTCGGTCACACGCCGCCGCGCCGCCTGGATCGCCTGGTCGCTGAGGTGTACGGAGTCGGTGCGCATATAGGTGATGTGCCCGTTTTCGTACAGCCGCTGCGCGATGCGCATGGTCTCCTGCGCTCCCAGCCCCAATTTGCGGTTCGCCTCTTGCTGCAAGGTGCTGGTCGTAAAGGGCGGCGCCGGCGAGCGCTTGGAATCCTTCTCCTCGATCTTGCGCACTACCCAACGTCCGTTGCGCAGGCGCTCCGCCAACGCTGCCGCCTGCTCCTCGTTCAGCAGCAGCACCTTCTTGCCCGCGGGCACGCGGCCGGTCGCCTCGTCGAAGTCGCGGCCCGACGCCACGCGCACCCCGCCCACAGACACGAGCTGCGCCTCAAAACGGTGCGCCGGCTTGTCCGGACGCTTATTCAGCAGCGCCTTCAGGTCCCAATATGTGCCGGAACGGAACGCCCGGCGCTCCCGCTCGCGCAGCACCAACAGGCGCACTGCCACGCTCTGCACGCGTCCCGCCGACAGCTTCGGCGCGATCTTCTTCCACAACAACGGCGACACGGTATAGCCCACCAGCCGGTCGAGGATGCGTCGCGTCTCCTGCGCGCGCACCAGGTCCAGGTCGATCTGTCGCGGTTCGCTCAGCGCCCGCAAGATCGCCTCGCGCGTGATCTCATGAAAGACCATGCGCCGCACGGGGATTTTGGGCTTAAGCACCTCGCTCAGATGCCAGCCGATGCTCTCGCCCTCGCGATCCTCGTCCGTCGCCAGGATCAGTTCGTCCGCATCCTTCAGCCGCTTGCGCAACTGGCTGACGACTTTTTTCTTCCCGGAAGGGATCACGTAGAGCGGGTCAAAGTCTTTTTCCACATTGACGCCTAACCGCGACCAGGCTTCGCCCTTATGCGCTTCCGGTATCTCGCTCGCCGAAGCGGGCAAGTCGCGGATGTGCCCCATGCTGGCCTCAACCTGGTAGCCGGCGGGCAAATAGCCGCTTATCGTTTTGGCCTTGGTAGGCGATTCGACAATCACCAATTTCGTCATAAAATTCTTCCCAACTAATCCAAAGACTGCACACACGGCGATGCACGCATTGATTCGCCGCGCATTCGCCCCAAATGTCTAGCGACTTGGGGCGACGCCGGTTCGGTGCGACAGTATAATATAGCCCCACTTTAATGGAAACACTTTGATCCGCCAAAAGAAAACGGCGCGTCCCCTATCCTGAGGATAAGCCCATCCTGGCAGGATAGACGTCGCAGCCGTCGCAAATGATATGTTCGTCGAACTATCTGCTGCGCCTCGTCTTTGGCCGCACGCCCTCTATCCACAACAGTGCGGTCAAACCCATCAGCCCGATCAATGCAGCCCCGATGCCGATCCGCCACGGCAGCGGGCTGAACACAAGCTCCACCGTAGAGCTGCCCGCAGGCACAGCCACCGCGCGCAGCCCGCCGTTGGCCGCCCACACATCCGCGGCTTTGCCGTTGACCGCGGCGCGCCAGCCGGGATACCACACCTCGCTGATCACCAGCACGCCTGGCGCAGCCGCCTCGACGTCGAACGCCAGCCGGTTGCCGCCGCTATACGCTGTCACCGTCGCCGCGTCGCCCCCCGGCGCAGCCGCGGATGCGGCGAGTTCGGCGGGCAGCGACGGCGGTTCCTCGCCGGGCGCGGTGAGGACGACCGTCTGTTCCGGGTCGAAGTCCGGCTGCTGGATCGCCTCCAGCGCGGCGGGCAAGTCCGGCGCGGTCACGGCGGCATACACGACCCAGGCCCTCGGCAGCGCCGTCAGATTGCGATAAACGGCAAGCGGGCCGGGCGCATCCAACGCCGTCTCGAACTTGCCCTCCGGCAGCGTCACGCCGTCCTCCGCCAGCACATACTCGACGTTGAACATGTCATAAAGACGGGTATGGCGTCCCCCCGTCGACTCCCACAGCGCATCCCAATGTTGCAACAGCAGCGGGTTGGCGATGCCGCCTACGTCCTGCAAGCCGTGCAGCGCCGCGCCGTCCGGCTGCCACAGCGCGTCGATGCCGGTGCGCGTGTCGATGCGAAACGGGCCGGGTTCGCCCTGCAGGAAGGCCGTGATCTCAGGGTGCTCGAACCCCGCCGACGGATCGCGCTCGCTGATGTCCGTATACGCGCCCGTCGCCGCTAAGTCAAAAAAGAGCAGCCCGGCCATCAGCAGCCCAAACGCGGCGGGCGACCACCAACCGGCCTTGCGCCCGCCGATCAGCGCCCACGTCGCCGACCAAAACCCCGCCGCCAGCGTCAAGGCCAGCGCCGCCACCGACGCGCGCAGGAAGACCGTATCGCTCTCCTGCGTCAGCAGCAGCGCCAAGAACGCCAACGGAAGGACGACGCCGAACAGGACCAGCGCGCCGCTCCTAAGCATGGCGTCGAACAGCGCCGGACGCGCGCTCGCATCGCCCGGTTCCGCCGCGCCGCCGCGCCGCGCCGCCAGGTCCACGCCCACCGCGCCCAACGTCGCCACGGCGAATGTCCACAGCGCCAACGCGCGCGCCGGCGCTCGAAACTGGTCGAATCCGGGCACCAATACCGTCAGCCAGCCGTGCACGACCGCATACACGCCCAGCGCGGTCACGAAGCCGAACAGCCCAAGCCCGGCCCACGGCCAAAGCTGGCGGCGCACCCGCTGCGAAGCCAGCAGCAGCGCCGCCGCCGCCAGCGCTATCGCCGCTACCCCGGCATAGGGCGTCTCGACGCGATCCCACAGCCCCCAGTGCAGCGCCGGCCCCCGCCCGAAGAAACCGGGCGTCAACAGACCGATGGCCTGGGCCGGAGCCAGCGAATAGCCCACCGTATCCTGATAGACAAACTCGCTGCGCGCCGTATAGCCGGCCAACTCAACCGCAGGCAGCAGAATCGGCGCGGACAACAGCGCCGCCAGCCCCAACACAATGAGCAGCGCCGGGGCAGCTTGGCGCGCGGCTTCGCGCCGCGAACTCGCCGCGGCCAACCGCAGCGCCGTATACACGACTAGCGCCAGCCCCACATAGAGCGAACTCTGCGCGTGACCGGCGTAATTGGCGAGCGCGAAAAGAACACCGGCCGCGCCCGCCCAAGCCAGCCGCCTCCGCTCTATCGCCAGCGCATAGGCCGCAAACACCCAGGGCAGCCAACTCAACACCGCGATCAAATTCAGATTGCCCAGATGGATCAGCAGCGGATCGCTGTACTGGAAGGCGATCGCGCCGAACAGCGCGGCGGGACGCATCACCGGCGCCTGCGGCCAGCGCAGCACGCGCAGCAGCACGTACATGCCCAGCCCAGCCCAGTAGAGATGCCCGATCGCCAGCCACTGCAGCGCCGTATAGGGAAACTGCGGGTTGAGCAAGAACAGGATCAGGTTCGGCAGATAGAGAAAGCCGGCCTGTATATCGGCAATAAACGGCGCGCCGCCATAGAGGTGCGGATTCCACAGCGGCAGTCCTCCCTGCGCCAAACGACTCGCCGCAAAGCGATAGGTCGGAAACAAAAAGCTGACCAGATCGCCCCCGTCAGCCGGCTGGAAAACGTCCCCCGTGATCGTGCGCCAGAAGAAGCCCGCGGTCAGCAGGAACAACACGCCGCCCGCCAGCACGTCCAAGTCGAACCGCTCGCCGCCCCGCCGGCTGCGCCGCCACAGGATGACCACCGCCAGCGCCCATATGCAGCCCGCCGCCAGCATCAACCCGGCAGCCATGTCCATGTCCTCTTGCACCCACCTTTGCAGATCATCATGCGGATCATCTTTGTTCGGAGGGACTCCCACAGAAGAAGGTTGCGCTCCGGCATTCGTGCGCGCATTTTGCCGCCTGCGACGATCGCCCAAGCCAGTTCAGTATACAGTTCCCCCCATATTCTGAAAAACCCTCGGTGCAGCGCGGGTCTGTCCCAAATTCTTGGCCGGAGAAATCGTAGAGACGGCAAGGATGCCGCCGGAGGCGCCGCCCGCGCCCGCTGACGTTGCGCTCCGTCCTGTGTTATACTGCCCCTTGCGGCAGAGACGACGGCAAAGATGACGTTTTGATAAACGCTTGCAGCGCTCCCGATCAAGCGCCGCGTCGCCTTGCCGCCTTCGCCGGACGAACACTTGCCGCTTGCCGCAGTTGTCGGGACGCTCATCTACCCGTTACAATAGGGCGGCGGCCAGAAGGCTGGCTCGTGTCCGCGAGCATTGTGTGAAATGCCGGACTAGCTGGATTCGGGACAAGACCATTCGTGCAAAACATCAATATCGCCCTAGATGTGATGGGCAGCGACCACGGCCCAGGAGAAGTGATTACGGGAGCCGTGCGCGCCGCCCGTGCGTACGGCATCCATATTAGCCTCGTCGGCAAAGCGAATATCATCCAAGCCGAGCTCGCCAAACATGATACAGCCGGCCTCAACTTCGCCATCGTTCCCGCCGCCGAAGTGATCGAAATGAGCGAGAAGCCGGCTGCCGCGGTACGCGCCAAGCCCGACAGCTCCATGGTCGTGGCCTGCCGCATGGTGCGCAACGGCGAGGCGCAGGCCTTCGTCACCGCCGGCAACACCGGCGCCGCATTGGCCGCGGGCATCCTGCAGATCGGGCGCATCAAAGGCATCCTCCGCCCGGCGCTGCTGACCCACTTCCCCACCAACAACGGCGCATGCGTTGTGTTGGACGTGGGCGCCAACGCCGACGTGCGCGCCGAGCACCTGCAGCAGTTCGCCATCATGGGCTCCATCTACGCCCGCCACGTCCTCGCCGTGCCCCAGCCCAGAGTGTGCCTGCTGAGCAACGGCGAAGAAGCCGGCAAAGGCAATCAACTGGTGCTTGCCGCCTACCCGCTGCTGGAAAACACGCCCGGCATCAACTTCCAGGGCAACACCGAGAGCAAAGACGTGGTTGCAGGGCTGGTCGACGTGGTTGTCACCGACGGCTTCAGCGGCAACGTCTTCATCAAGACGGCCGAGGCTACGGCTTCCATGCTGCAAAAAATCATCTACGAGGAACTGACCGCGGGACCGGTGAGCACGGTGGGCGCCCTGCTTGCCAAGCCCGCGCTGCGCCGCGTGCGCCGTCGCATGGATGACAGCCAATATGGCGCCGCGCTGCTCGGCCTGTCTGGCCTAGTGGTCAAGGCCCACGGCCGCGCCAGGGCCGAAGGCATCCAGAGCGCCATTCGCTTTGCCAAACAGGGGCTCGAACACAACATCCTGGACGAGATTCGCTCCGGCATCCAGCTGGTTGAAGCCGCTATGGAGACCGAATCCGCCGCGCTTAAGGTCACCGTCTCCGCCTAACCACCCACCGCGCATCGAGAAAGCAAGCATGAAATCCTACAAAAACGTCAAAGAGATCAGGCGTAAGGAAACATTGGGACGGCGTCTGAGCCTCTCTGGGCTAGGCGTCCTCTTCGTCGGCCTGCTCGCCAGCTTTGTCCCCACCTGGCTGCCGCCCGACCAGCCTGCCGCTAACCCCTTAAATCTGTTCCTGCAACAAAACTGGACGTGGATCAGCTTTGCGGCGCTGCCGCTCGGCTTTATCCTCGCCAGCGTGGGCAGCTACTACATCAACCGCTTCGCCCGGCGGCGCTGGCCCGGCAGCAAGAGCATCGCTCGCCCCGACGAACTGCTCGAACGCAGCATGAAGGGCTTCGACGACAAGTACGCCTACTTCGCGCACAGCCTGCCGGCCAATTATGTCGTCTCCGGGCCGTGCGGCGTGCTCGTTTTCGCCGTACGCAGCGACCGCAGCCGCGTCAACGTGCAAGGCGACAACTGGAAAGAACCCTTCACCATCGGGCGTTTCTTCACCCTCTTTGCGCGTGAAGGCCTGGGCGACCCCGCCCGTGAGATCGGCGAACAAGCTCGCAAAGTGCGCAGCTTGCTGACCGGCGACGACGCAGCTAATGAGGCCGGCGCAGACGGCGACCCTCTGTCCGACGTGCCCATCGAAGGCGCAGTAGTTTTTCTCAACCCGCAGGCCAGCCTGACCGTCGAGAACCCCAACCCGCCCGCACTGCGCGCCGACCAGGTGAAAGACTTCATCCGCCGCCGCGCCAAGGAAGCGAAAGTGCAGCCGGACGTGGCCCGCCGCCTCAACGAGCGCTTGGCGCAGGCCAGCGTCCACCAAGACGAAGACGCCGCGTCGGCCTGACCGCGCCGCGCGCGCGGCGCCTCCCTACACGCCTACTGCCACGAATTGCTCGAATTGATTCGTGTTCATTCGTGTAATTCGTGGCAAAAAGGCTTTCCACCTACACAACCCGTCGCACTCCTCCTCACGCAAAGCCCAAACGCCGCTCCTTCAGGCTCACATAGCGGTTGTGCCCGATCACCACGTGGTCCAGCACCTCAATATCGAGCAGTTTGCCCGCGTCCACCAGCATCTCCGTCATGCGCACATCCTCCGGGCTAGGCGTGGGGTCGCCGCTCGGGTGATTATGCACCACGATGATCGACGCGCTGTTGGCGCGAATCGCCTCGCGGAACACCTCGCCCACGCGCACCACCGCCGTGTTCAAGCTGCCCGCGTACACGTTCACCACGCGGATCACGCGGTTCTTCGTGTCCAGCAGCACAGTGCGCAGATGCTCCTGCGGCAACAGCCCCATCTCCAACATCAACAAGTTGGCGACGTCCGCCGGGCTGTGCACTTGGGGGCGATCGTGCGGCAAGGTCGCGGCCAGCCGCTTGCCCAACTCCATCGCCGCCAGAATCTGCGCGGCCTTGGCCTCGCCCACGCCGTGCTGAAGGCATAACTCGTCATACCCGGCCTGGGCTAGGCCCGCAATCCCGTTGAATTGCGCCAGCAGCCGCTCGGCCATGCGGATCACGTTCTCGCCGCGCCCGCCCACGCGCAGGATGATCGCCAGCAGCTCAGCCGCGCTCAAAGACGCCGCGCCGGCATAGGCAAGACGCTCACGCGGCCGCAGATCCGCCGGCAAGTCGCGAATCAGCAGATGATACTCGGGTCGATCAACAGACTCCATGCTTGAAGCTCCATGCTTGCGCTGCGTCCAAACGACGTGATGAGGCGGCAGGCTTGACAAAGTTTCTCACTAGCCGTTTCTCACTAGCCGAGTATTGTCACCCTGAACGCGGCGAAAGGTCTGTACGCCGCACGAGACGTAAGATGTTTCGCTTCACTCAACATGACCGTTACTCCGAACCTGTGAGAAGTTCTGTACAACTGACCAGCGTTACAGGATTGTCTCTGGTCGATGGTATACTGTTTGGGAAAAGAGGAGTCGCCGGAATACGTGAATGGTTACGGCGCACCGCACGAGCGACTTATTTCGCATTATACCGCGCCGGCGCATTTCGTCCGATCCGCGTTGCACACAGCCTATCGCGCATCACCCGCCGCATCCAGACAACCCGAACCGCTCCCATGAAGACGCTCTTCTACGACCGCACCGCCTATAGCCTCTCTTCCGAACCGGTCCCCAACTGCTTTCTCAAGCTGGACGACCATTTCGACACGCTCTTCTCCGACCATCGGGAATTCGCCGTCAACCGCAATGTCCTGCTGGCGGAGAGCGTGTGCAGCCGCATGGCCGATGTGGAGATGTACGCCTTTCTGATGGAGGACGCGCGCAAGCGCAACAGCCTCGACCGCAAAGAAGATGACCGTGCCGCGATCCTCACGCGCTCGTTTCTGATCGGCTTTCTCGGCTCGTGCCAGGCCCTGCTCGACAGTTGCGCATCGACGCTTGCCGTCCTCTATGAACTTCCCCTCACGCCGAGCGAACGCACCTTCTTCAACAGCGATTTCTGGCATCAGTTTGTACTGCTCGTTCCAGCTGTGCACCGGCGCTATCATCCCTTGCGTCTCTTCTTCAACGAAATCCTGCACTGGCAACGCGAAACCGTCTATCGACTGCCGCCGCTGGTCGCACTGCACAGCCACTACGGGCATCTGCCCGGCCGCGACGCCCAACTGCGCGTCGTCGACGACTCCCACTTCGAGTTGGACCGGCTGGCGCAAGAACCCTATGCCGCCGCCTGGATCGACCCCCTGGAGCTCTACTCGCGCTGGAAGCCGCGGCTGCTTTCCCTATGCGAAAAGATCTGCCAGGACATCGAAAACCGCTCGTAAGCTGCGCTGTTCCTTTGCGTCTTCGGTCGCTCTGCGGCTGTCTTTCCTCTCACCGCACCCCTACATAGACGCCCTCCGGAATGTGAATGGCTTGACAAGCAAGCGGCAGCCGGATAATATTTAATCATGGCTAAAGCAAAGGCATTAGGCCAGGGTAAAACGCTCACCGCAGCCCACGAAGACTATATCAAGGCCATCTATCTCCTGCGTTCACAAGACGAGGAGGTTACCAACTCGGCGTTGGCGAACCACCTAAACGTCTCCCCGGCCTCCGCCACCAATATGGTCAAGAAATTGGCCGACTTGCACCTGGTCGAGTACGAGCCGTATCAGAGCATCTCCCTCACCGTGTCCGGCGAACGCGTAGCCCTCGAAGTGCTGCGCCACCACCGGCTGCTCGAGCTGTACCTCCACCAAGAGCTCAAACTGCCGTGGGACCAGGTACACGCCGAGGCGGAACGGCTGGAACATGTGATCAGCGAAGCCCTGGAGGACGCCATCTCGCTCGCCTTGGGCAACCCGCTGGTCGACCCGCACGGCGACCCCATCCCCACCAAGAAGGGCATGGTAGAAAGCGTCGGCGGGCAGCCGTTGAGCGTCGCGCGCGTACATCGCAAATACCGGCTCGTGCGCGTCCTCATGCAAGACGAGGAGCGGCTGCGCTATCTCGGCGCGCTGGGCCTCTACCCCAACGTCGCCATCTCCCTGCTGGAGCGAGCGCCCTTCGACGGCCCCCTGCTCGTCGAGATCGACGGAGACCACCACGCCCTGGCCTACGACATGGCGGCCTCGCTGCTCGTCGTCGCCTGGGATGAACCTGCAGAAGAGTGAAGGTCGAAGAATGAAACAACTGCTGCACAAGTTGTTTGGCTCACGCCCGGCTCAGCCGCAAGAACAAGCCCGCCCCGTGATCGTCGTATCCGGCTTGCCCCGCTCCGGCACATCCATGATGATGAAGATGCTCGAAGCCGGCGGCCTGCGCGTCTTCGTCGACAACCTGCGCACGCCTGACCCGGACAACCCCGAAGGCTACTACGAATACGAGCGCGTCAAGCAACTCGACAAGGGCGACACAGCCTGGGTCGGCGAGGCTCAGGGCCAGGTGGTCAAGGTCATTTCGGCGCTGCTAGAGCACCTTCCCGCGGAGCACCGCTACCAGGTCATCTTTATGAACCGCAACATCGACGAAGTCCTCGCTTCGCAGAAGAAGATGCTGCAGCGCCGCGGCGAGGCCGCAGACAAGATCGCCGACGAGGCGATGGCCGATCTTTTCGCCAAGCACCTGGCAAAGACCACGGCCTGGCTGCAAGCCCAGCCCAATTTCGAGACCCTCTTTGTCGATTACAACCGCTTGCTCGCCGACCCGCAGCCGCAAACGCAGGCCGTCAACCGCTTCCTCGGCGGCGCGCTCGACGAGACGCAGATGGCGGCGGTCGTCAACCCCGATCTATACCGTAACCGGGCCTAGCCAATTGCCGCCCTGCACCCAGAGGATTCACGAGTGAAGGGCCTGTACGCCGCACGGGGCGCAAGATGTTGCGCTCCGCTCGACATGACTGTTATCCCGAAACTTGTAACAAGCCCTGTGCGCTGCGCAATTCGGATTGCCTGCTCGCACCGGCTGTGTTAAGATGAACCCGATGCGGCCGAGACTTCCGGTCCGCACAGATTGACTATGCGTAAGGGGGAGTCGCCATGAAACGATTATTCAAGCTACTGCTTTTTGCGGCGTTCGTAGGCGGAATTGTCTATGCCGTGCGGAAACTGCTGGCGCCGCCCCAGACAGAATTCAAATCCAGCGGCGGCGGCGTTCTGCCGTCGGAGCCCGTTAAGTCGCTCGACGAAGCGCCTCTGGGCGGCGAGGTGAGCGAAGAACTGCTCAAGATTCTGGTATGCCCCGAAGACAAAGGCCCGCTCGAGTTGGTCGACGACGGCAAGTTCTTGCTCAACCCGCGCAACGGCTACAAATACCCGATTCGCAACGGCATCCCCGTCATGTTAATCGAAGAGGGCAAAAAGTATCAGGACAAGAGCCTGATCCGCAGCAACGGCGGTCAGACGGCGGAGCAAGCCGAAACCCAGAAAGCCTGACCCGCCCGCATCGCCTAACCAGCACGCCTACCGAAAAGGCCCCGGGGAGAACGCCCCAGGGCCTTTTTATATCGTCGCGGACGGCGTAGCCGGATGCGGCGCCGTCGCCTGTAATCTACGCGCCGTAGCGGCTCAGCCGCCCCGCGTGCGCCATCGCCTGCGGGATCATGTTGGTAGCATGGAAAATGCCCAGGTGACCGCCGGCGCAGGCGCGCTCGCCGAACGACTGCACCTGATCCGGCATCGCCGTCGGGCTCCACAACAGCGTCGGAACCGGATGCCAACTGTGGCTGCGCAGCTTGGCCGGCGTGCTGTGGTCGCCGGTCACGAGCACCGCGGCCGGCTCCAAGGCCAAAATGCGCGGGATGACGGCATCCACCTCTTCGATCTCATGCACCTTGGCGGCGAAATTGCCGTCCTCGCCATAGCTGTCCGTCTTCTTGATGTGGACAAAGAAGAAATCGTAGTCATCCCACGCCTTCTCCAGCGCGTCGACTTCGTGCGTCGGGCGTTCGCCCTCGAAGTCGACCACTTCCATCCCCACCAGCCGGGCAACGCCCTTGTACATGGGGTACACGGCGATGGCCGCGGCGCGCAGCCCGTACACCTCCGGGAAGCGGGGCAGACCGGGGTCGCGCGCCAGGCCGCGCAAATTCAGGCTGTTCGCCTTGGGCTCGTCCGCCAACGCAGCCCGCGCCGCTGACACCCACTTATTGACCAACTCCGCCGTGTGCGCGCCTTCGGGCGTACCGCTTTCATCCTCGACCAACAGCGGCTTCTTGCCCGTCACCAGCGGGTCCGTCTCCGTCAACTGCCCGCCCAGCCCATCGCCGCGAATCACCAGCACGAAGCGATGCTCCTTCACCGGCTTGACGATCACCTCGTACCCGGGCAGGATATCGCCTGTGGCCGCCTGCAGCTTTTCGCACAGCCGGATGCACTCCTCGGTGCTAATACGGCCGGCGCGGCGGTCTGTGATCGTGCCGTCGGCGTCGGCGGTGGCAAAGTTGCCGCGCGCCGCCAGATCGTTGGCTTGCAGCGCAAAGCCGATGCCCAACGCCTCCAGCACGCCGCGGCCAATCTCATACTTAACAGGGTCATAGCTAAAGAGACTCAGGTGGGCCGGCCCGCTGCCCGGCTCAACGCCGGGGCGAATGGGGATGGACAACCCTGTCGTCCCCTCCGACGCCATGCGATCCAAGTTCGGGGTGTGGGCTGTTTCAAGTTCTGTCGCGCCGCCCGCCTCCATGGGCAGCCCGCCCAACCCGTCCATCACCAACAACACAATCTTGCCGCCGGCGCGGTGCAGATCTTTCATCATGGAAAACTCTGTAAAAACAGACATAACCAACTCCTATCGGGTTCGCGCCGCCGTCAGGCGCCAAGCGAACAATGGAATGAGCAAAAATCCTCTAAAAGAATTGTAACCACGTCCCGCCGGAAACAAAAACAGCCGGGGCCAGCATATGCCGGTCCCGGCCGTTCATCATCGTTTTACCGACAGAACTACCCAGCCAAGCTGATCTCAGTCTTGGGGTCGAAGATATGGGCGTTCTCCATGTTGACGGCCAAATCCAGCTCATCGCCCGGCTCGGTGCGCACGCGCGGGTCGACGCGAGCGATGTACTGCTTGTCGTCTCTCGTCATCAGGTAGAGGAAAATCTCGTTGCCCATCAACTCGGTCACATCGACACGAGATTGCAGGTCGGATTCGAGAATTCCCGGCGGTACATACGGCTTGGCATGAATGTCCTCGGGGCGCACGCCGAAGATTACTTCGCGTCCCTTGAACTGCCGCCACTCCTTGGCCTTCTGCTCCGGCACTTCCAGGCGGAAACCGCCGGCGTTGATTTCGAGCTTGCCGTCGGTCTCAACCAGGGTGGCGTCGAAGAAGTTCATGCTCGGGCTGCCGATAAAGCCGGCGACAAACACGTTGGACGGGTGGTCATACAGGTGCTGCGGCGTATCGATCTGCTGCAGAATGCCGTCCTTCATCACGGCGATGCGGCTGGCCATAGTCATGGCCTCGACCTGGTCGTGCGTCACGTAGATGAAGGTGGTGGCCAGGCGCTGGTGCAGCCTGGTCAGCTGGGCGCGCGTCTGCACGCGCAACTTGGCGTCCAGGTTCGAGAGCGGCTCGTCGAAAAGGAAGACGGCCGGCTCGCGCACGATGGCGCGACCTACGGCAACACGCTGGCGCTGACCGCCGGAGAGTTGCTTCGGCTTGCGGTCGAGCAGGTGACCGATGTCCAGAATGTCTGCGGCCTCTTTCACGCGGCGTTCGATGTCGGCTTTGGGCGTCTTGCGCAACTTCAGGCCGAAAGCCATGTTGTCGTAGACGCTCATGTGAGGATACAGAGCGTAGCTCTGGAACACCATGGCGATGTCCCGATCCTTCGGCGGCACATCGTTGACCACGCGATCGCCGATCAAAATGTTGCCTTCGGAGATCTCCTCCAAGCCCGCCAACAAGCGCAAGCTCGTGGTTTTGCCGCAACCCGACGGCCCAACAAACACAAGGAACTCTTTGTCCTCAATGTGAATGGTGAGGTCGTTAACGGCGATTACGTCTCCAAAACGCTTGTAGACATGATCATACGTTACACTTGCCATTTAGTTTTTTCTCCTTTGGGCGATCAGGAAGGGTTACAACTGTTTGCGATTTTGGTCATTGACTGGAAATATCTTGTAAGAGGTGTAACCTGGCCTCCAGTATAACACAGGCAAATGGCAGGCGCAACTCCCGAATTTGCGGCAAAATCTGCGACAATGCCAGGAGTTGCGCCAGGCGCGCCGCCCTAGGTGAAGAAGCGCATCTGCCGCCACTTCGCATCCGGGTTGGTCACAGCGCTCAGTTCGGCCTTGGCCTGCGCCACCAGTTCCGGCTGGATCATCAAGTCGACGGCGGTCATCGCCATCGCCTTGGCCGCGCGCAACAGCGCTTGATCGCCGCGCGGGCTGGCAGCCGCCTCGGCAAACTCCGGCGTATGCCCGCCCACATCCGGGTCGGCAATCACGACATAGGGATGAATGGCGGGCACGAAATGGCTGACATTGCCCATGTCGCTCGACCCCTTGCGTTCGTCAGGGGCCGGCTCCTGCACATCTTCGCCGAGGCTCGCAACATTCTCGCCGAAAAGCCGCGCCATCGTCGGGTTGGGGATGCGGTGGGCATAGTGCTCCAGGTGATGGATCTTTACCTCTGCGCCTGCCGCCAAAGCCCCTGCCTGCGCGCAGCGAACCACCTTCTCCACCACCTCCAGCGAAACGTCCGAATCGGCGGCGCGTACGATGAAATCCGCCGTCGCGTACTTGGGCACCACGTTGGCGGCGTCGCCGCCGTGCGTGATGATGCCGTGGATGCGCACATCCGGCGTTACATGTTGGCGCAGCGCGTTGATGTTGTTGAACGTCTGGATACACGCATCCAGCGCATTGATGCCCTTATCCGGCGAGCTGGAGGCGTGCGCCGGCTTGCCGAAGTATTCGAAACGCAGCAGATTGGCGGCAATCCCGCCACGCGCGGTCATAGCTTTGACGCCGGGATGCACCATCATGGCCGCGTCCACGTCCTCGAACACGCCGCGTTCCAACAGGATCACCTTGCCGCCGCCGCCTTCTTCGGCGGGCGTGCCGATCAGACGCATCTCCCCAGCCAATTCGGCGCGCACGGCATGCACAGCCAACGCCGCGCCCAGCGCCGCCGTACCGATGATGTTGTGCCCGCAGGCGTGGCCCAAACCGGGCAGCGCATCGTACTCGGCCAAGACCGCAATCGTCGGCCCCGGCAGCGCGCACTTGCTCGTCGCCATAAACGCCGTCGGCAACTCGGCAATGCCCCGCTCCACGGTCATCCCCGCCGCTTCCGCCGCATCCGCCAACAGCGCCATCGAGGCGTATTCCTCGAACGCGATCTCCGGGTTGGCGTGAATCGTGTGGCTGATCTCGATCAGTCGCTCCGCCATCCCGTCCACAACTTCCTGGACGCGCTGTTTGAGCGCATCCCTTGCAGCAGTCTCCACGAAAGGCCTCACTTCAGTTTGCGAGGATCCAGGGCGTCCCGAAGTCCCTCGCCGATGTAGTTGATGGAAATTACGGTAAAGAAAATCATCAGGCCGGGAAAGACCGCCATCCACCAATGCCCGCTCAGCATCTCATTTTGCGCCGAGTTGAGCATATTGCCCCAGGTGGGCGTAGGCGGCTGCACCCCAAAGCCCAAAAAACTCAGGCCGGATTCGGAGATAATCGTAGCGCCCACCAACAGCGTCGCCGCCACAATGATCGGCGTCGACGTGTTGGGCAGCACATGCCGAAAAACAATGCGCGTATTCTTGATCCCCAACGTGCGCGCCGCTTCGACGAATTCCTTCTCCTTCAAGCTGAGGAACTGCCCGCGCACCACGCGCGCCACGCTCGTCCACGACAAGATGCCGAGGATCAGAATGATGCCCCCCGCCCCGCCATAGGCGCGCAAGATCGCCACGTCCAGGTCGCGCATGAGCAACGACATGATGATCAGCATAAAAATGCGCGGCAGCGCGATGAACATATCGGTCAAACGCATCAGCGCATTGTCGACCCAGCCGCCATAGAAGCCCGCCACCGCGCCGACCACCGTACCGATCAAGATGCCGACCGCCGTCGCCAACAGGCCGATCGTCAGCGAGATGCGCCCGCCGTAGAGCAGTCGCGTCATAATGTCACGGCCGAGCGGGTCCGTCCCCATCGGATGCGCCAGGCTGGGCGGCATGTCCTTGTTTGCCATCGCCTCTCTCCGCTCTTGGAAGGAACTCAACTCCGGCGGATAGGGGCTGATATAAGGCACAAATATCGCGCCGAGACTCATAGCCGCCAACACGACCAGCCCAGCCACGGCGAGGCGATGTCGCCGAAACTGGTTCCAGATCATGCTGCGCATCGAGCGCTCTTTGGTTGTGGCCGGAGTCTGTAGGTTCAGTTGAGCGGCCGGTGTCACAGTCGTTGCCATGCCGTTTCCTACCTTATTCCAACAGCCCGCCGATCTCGCCCGTCGGCCGGCGTTTATCAGCTGTTTCTTCAGTCAACGTTATGCACAGCGGCTATTCGTCGCTACTATTCATCGCGCCTATTCATAACGAACGCGCGGGTCCAGATACGCATAGCCGATATCCGCCAACAGGTTAAAGGCGATGATCAGCACGGAGTTGATCATCACAATCCCCATCAGCACGGGATAATCGACGCGCTGCGCATGGTAATAGAACAGCCGGCCCATCCCCGGCCACGAGAAAATCGTCTCGGTAAAGAGGGCCCCGCCGAACAGAATCGGCAACTGCAGCGCCATGATCGTAATCACCGGCGTGATGGCATTCTTGATCGCATGCCGGCTGATCACGCGCCCCTCAGCCAAACCCTTGGCGCGCGCCGTGCGGATGTAATCCAGGTGGATCACTTCCAACATCTGCCCGCGCATATAGCGCGTGTACGTTCCCGCCCCGAATAGGGCCAGCGTCGTCACAGGCAGAATCATATGGACGAGCCGCTGCCAGATCGTGGGATCGGCGGTGTCATAGGGGAACATGCCGCCGCCGGGCAGCAGCGGCGTGCAATCCGCGCATTCGACAAGGTGTTGCCAGGCAAAACCGCTCGACGGGCTGACCGGGTTGTGGAGCAGCATGTTAAATATGATGATCAGGATAAGGCCAAACCAAAATACGGGGATCGCCTGTCCGACGAACGCCCCAAATGTGGCAAGGTGATCGAACAGCGAATACTGCTTGAGGGCGGACAAAATGCCGATAGGGATCGCAATGATCAACGTGGCGACGAAAGACACCGCCATCAATTGCAGCGTGGCCGGCAGCCGCTCCAAGATCATCTCCAACACCGGACGCTTCGTGACGTTGCTGGTCCCCCAATCCCCCTGCACCATCTGCGTCAGCCAGTTCCAATAGCGCACGTACCACGGCTGGTTCAGGCCCATCAGTTCCTCAAGCCGCGCAATATCTTCCGCCGTTAAAGACGGATTCTCCTCAAAAGCAGCCATCGGCCCGCCGGGCGCCGCCGAAATCATAGCAAATACGACGACGCTGATCAGAAGCAGCATGGGGACGGAATAGATCAGCCGGCGGAGAATATACTGGGTAATGGCTCACCTCCGAATCGATCGACAGCGAAATCGACGGCGAAAATGCCGGGACATGGCGGCGCGCCGCCATGTCCCGCTGCTTCATAGACCGGTCACTCTACTCGAGATCCCAATCGAACGTGTTCCAACTGCGCTGGCTTTCCCAGCTGTTGATGCGGTAGTTCTTCAGGTTGCTCACCGTCAGGTCGATGTCGGCGCGGTCGTACAGATAGATGTGCGGCAGCTCGGCGTCGATCTGTTCGCACACGGTCTGGTAGGCCGCCTTGCGCTCTGCGATATCGGGCGTCGCCGCCGCCGCAACCAGCGCCTCGTCCGCCGTCTCATTGATCCAGCGCGAATAGTTAAAGCCGGCGCCGCCGTTGGCCTCGACCGGAATCGATTCGCTGTGGAAATAGCCGTACATCTGCTCCTGCGGGTCAACCGTATCGGACGTCGTGTACATCAGGATATCGAAATTGCCGTGCTTGCGGAAAGCCCCGCTCGACCAACTGCCGAAGAGCTCGGAGCTGGGCACGTTCTCGATATACAGATCGACGCCCACTTCGCGCAACATCTCGATCACCAATTGCTGCGACAACTCGCGCAGTTGGTTGCCGGATGTCGTCTGATACTTCATGCGCAGCGGCGTTCCTTCTTCGGCATAGAGACAGCCATGGCACTCGCGCACCCCGTCCCCATCCTCATCGGTGAAGCCGGCTTCCTCCAGCAGGGCGATCGCAGCCTCCGGATCGTATTCGGAGGGCGGAATCTCACACTTCGCCCAGCCCATGCTCAACTCGCTGGTGGCTATAGTCGTTCTGCCGTACAGCAGTTCATCGATCAGGAACTGCTTGTCGATGCCGTACTGGATGGCCTGGCGCACGCGCAGGTCGCCCAGCAGCGGATGAGGATTGTTGACCGGGTCATCCGTTGCATCGATCGTCGGGTCAGCCAGGTTCAAGAGCAGCCGCTCGGAACCGGGGGCCGGGTTGGCGTGAATCGTGATGTTGGGGTTGTTCTCGAAATCGGGGATATCCGCCTCGGTCATGTCCCACAACGCATGGATCTCGCCCGACGTGATCAGCGCCTTGCCAACCTCGCGGCTTTCGATAATGCGCAGAATCACCCTATCCAAGTACGGCTTTTCCGGATAGTCGCGGTAGTTCTCGTTCTTGACGTAGACCATGCGGTCGCCCGGAATCCATTCCTGCAACTTAAAGGGGCCGGTCCCGATCGGCATCCAGTTGTATTCCCACTCCGTCATGTTCGCCGGGTCGCCCGTAGCGTGCTTGGGCACGACGGTCATGAAATTGCGCAGGAACGGTGCGTAAAACTGGCTGTACTGCACGACCGCCGTATAGTCGTCCGGGCAGGTCACGGACTCGATGGCGGCCAGATTGGACGCAATGACCGAGCCGCTTTCCGGGTGCGTGATCGCTTCCCAGGTGAACTGCACATCCTCACAGGTGAAGGGCTCGCCGTCGGACCAAAGCACGTCGTCGCGCAGATGGTAGGTTACGGTCAGCCCGTCCTCAGATACGCCGCCGTTCTCAATGGTCGGCACCTCGACGGCCAGTTGAGGATAGTAATTGCCGTCAGGGTCGGCCCTGACCAACCCCTCTTCATAGTAGCCTGCCGCCTCAATCGCCACGGTCTGCGTGCGGATGAACGCGTTCAGAATCTCCGGTTCCTGATAGAGGCCGTAGATCAACACCTTCTCGCCTTCCGCAGCCGCCGGGGCTTCTTCTGCCGCTGGAGCCTCTTCCGCCGCCGGGGCTTCTGCGGCCTCCTCCGCCGCAGGAGCCTCCGCCGCAGGAGCTTCTGCCGCAGGAGCTTCTGCCGGCGCTTCCTCGGCTGGGGCGCTTCCGCCGCCACACGCAGCCAAAACCATGACCGCAACCACGGCAAGCGACGCAACCAACCACCACTGCTTGCGTTTGCTCATTCGGTATTCTCCTTGTCGCCTGGATTTGGATTGGTAGAACTGAATCATAAACCGGATCATCGTTCCATGGATGCGCCAACCGTCCGGTCCGGCTCCGCGCCCCTCACGCCATCGTGATTTAAATTGAGCGAGACTGGCCTCTAACACTAACTGTCGCGCCGCCCTGCATCCGCACTGAGAGAGCGACGGAAATAATGAGGTGACCCTAAGGTCGGGCGAAAGTATACCCGCTTACAATTGTTGTGTCAACCAGCGAAAATCCGCGTCTCTCCGGCAATTACTATCTGGTGGCGAATGGAGATCCCAAAGCTTGCGCGGCGACAGCAGCGCGGTCGGCATGCGGCAACCGCCCTGCCGCCGCACGTTTTATCACATCTTGTCGCCGCCAACGGATTGGTTTACACTGCGTGAACTCATTCGCAAAACGCCTAATCCATCCGCTGTTCATTCTGCGAATTCTACGTAACACCTTCTCCCGCCCGTTGCAGCGCCGTTGGCCGCGACACCGCGTAGAACCAGCTTCCATCTGCGAGTGCGCCTGCCGCAAGATGCAGACCGGCGCGCTCGGAACCCTGGTATCGAGTAGCGCATCTCATAGGTCCGCATCTCATAGGTCGTCGTGTTGTCCTCGTATGTCGCGGCCGGACAACCGTATTCCGTTCACCGGCCGCATCGATCAAGGGGGGTGAACCCAATGTGGTCTAGTGTTACCAATATGGTGAAACGCTATCCCTTAGCAACGTTTATATTATTGGCCTATCTGTTCTCCTGGTGGCCCCTACTGATATATATGCTGGGAGATTTCCCCGTCGAGATAGCCGCATTTGGGCCATTTCTGGCAGCGTTGACTGTGTTGGGCATGACCGACGGCAGGACTGCTGTCATGTCGTTGCTCAAGCAGATGGTGCGCTGGCGGGTAGGGCTGCAGTGGTATCTCATTGCCTTGGGATTTCCGCTGCTGATGACAGCGATCGCCGTCTACCTGACCGTACAACGCGGCGCGCCGGCGCCGAGCCCGGACCAGCTTGCTGCTTGGCCCGGCATCCTTCCGATGTTTCTGATCGCGCTACTCGTCCCCGGACTAGGCGGAGCCTGGGAGGAGCCCGGCTGAAGGGGTTATGCCCTGAATCGACTGGAAATCAGGCGATCGCGGCTATGGGCGCTGGCGCCGCTGTGGGCCATGATTGTCGTGTGGCATCTCCCGCTCTTCGTCACCGGCAACATCGAATGGGTGGATGTCTTCAATATGATTGGCGGCGTAGTCATATACAACTGGCTCTATCACCGCAGCGGAAAAAGCGTTCTGCTCGTTATGATCATCCACGCCATGAATAACGCTGTGTCCGGCGAGTTCGTCTCGCCCATGTTCACCGGCGCCGATTCAGTTCAGTTGGCATGGATGCGTACGCTGGCATGGGGAGTCGCCGCGCTGATTGTGTTGCTGTCCCAGTGGAGATGGTGGACGATGACCGGCAAGGGTGAGAACCCTGCAAAGGCTACGTCTGCACGCTAAACAGAAGCGCCCGCCGGTCTTGCAAGCCGGCGGGCGCTCTCGCGATTACTCCATCTCTGTCGCTTCTAGATGGCCGTCTCTAAATGTCCAGCCGCGCCTGGTTGGCGTGCGTCTGGATGAAGCGACGGCGCGGAGGCACGGCGCTGCCCATCAACATATCGAAAGTCTGGTCCGCCTCCGCCGCATCTTCAATGCTCACGCGCAGCACCGTGCGCTTCTCCGGGTTCATGGTCGTGTTCCACAACTGCTCGTGGTTCATCTCGCCCAGGCCCTTGTAGCGCTGGTCGATGCGCACGTTCTCATCGCCCAATTCCTTGCGCAGATCCTCCAGCGCCTTGTCGTCATAGACGTACTCGCTGGTGCGCTTGCGCTTGCCGTTCTCCTCGCGCGTCAAAGTCACGCGATAGAGCGGCGGCTGCGCAATGTAGAGATGCCCCTTGTCGATCAAATCCTCCATATAACGGAAGAAGAACGTGAGCAGCAGCGTACGAATATGCGCGCCGTCCACGTCGGCGTCGGTCATCAAGATGACGCGGTGATAGCGCAGGCCGGACAAGTCGAAGTTCTCGCCGATGTTCGTGCCCAGCGCCGTGATCAGCGCCTGAATCTCCTTGTTCGCCAACGCTTTGTCCAGGCTGGTTTTCTCGATGTTCAGAATCTTGCCGCGCAAAGGCAGGATCGCCTGGAAGCGCCGGTCGCGGCCCTGCTTGGCCGTACCGCCGGCGCTGTCGCCCTCGACGATGTACATCTCGCACTCGCTCGGGTCCCGGCTGGAGCAATCCGCCAGCTTGCCCGGCAGCGTCAAGCTTTCCAAGGCGCTCTTGCGGATCACCAGGTCGCGCGCTTTGCGCGCCGCCTCGCGCGCCCGATACGCCGTGCGCGACTTCTCGATGATCTGGCGGGCGTCGCGCGGGTTCTCTTCCAGCCATTGCCCCATGCTTTCGACAATGCCGTTCTCCACATGGTAGCGAACCTCGTTGTTAAGGAGCTTAAGCTTGTTCTGCCCCTCAAACTGCGGCTCCAGCACCTTGACGCTGACGATAGCCGTCATGCCTTGGCGCGTATCGTCGCCCGTGAAGTTCGGCTCGCTCTCCTTCAGAAAACCCTGCTTGCGTGCGTAGTCGTTGATCAGGCGCGTCACCGCGGTGCGCAGACCGGTGAGATGGCTGCCCCCGTCCGGCGTGTTGATCGTATTGGCAAAGGCAAAAACCGACTCGGCGTAGCTGTCCGTGTACTGGATCGCCGCCTCCACCTGCGTGGTCTCCACCTCCATGTCCACATAAATGGGCGGATGCACGACAGTGCGGTTGCGATTGAGATAGCGCACAAACGATTTGACGCCGCCCTCAAAGTGGAAGTTCACCTCGCGGGGCAGTTCGGGCCGCTCATCCACCAGACGGATGTCCACCCCTCGCGTCAAGAAAGCCATCTCGCGCAGACGGGTCGCCAACGTGCTCCACGAATACTCCAGCACCTGGAAGATCGTGTCATCGCGCAGGAAGGTCTGCGTCGTGCCCGTCTCGTCCGGCGAGCACTTGCCGATCACCTCGACGTCCGTCACAGGGACGCCGCGCTCGAAACGCTGACGGTAGACCTTGCCGTTGCGCCTGACCGTCGTCTCCATCCACGCGCTCAACGCATTGACTGCGCTCACGCCCACGCCGTGCAGCCCGCCGGAGACTTTATAGCCGCCGCCGCCGAACTTGCCGCCGGCGTGCAGCTTGGTCATGACCACCGTCACCGCCGGCAGGCCGGTCTGTTTTTGTATGTCTACAGGAATGCCGGCGCCATTGTCGGTGACCGTGACGCTTTCGTCCTTGTGAATCGTAATGCTGATCTGGTCACAACGCCCCTGCATCGCCTCGTCGATGGCGTTGTCGACCACCTCGAACACCATGTGATGCAGCGCTTTGGCGTCGGTGCCGCCGATATACATGCCGGGCCGGCGACGCACCGCTTCCAGGCCTTCCAAGACCTGAATCTGATCCGCGCCGTAGACGAAATCCTGATTCCTTGCGTTTGCCACAAACACCTCCGTCCGTCACAACACAAATAAAAGCCGGCCCGCCTCTACGCGGCGGTCTCCTCCGCCGAGGCGTGCAGGATGCGCGTCCGATAAAACACGAGCAGCGCCATCGCCAAGCCGCTGCCGATATAGGCGTTGACCACGATGGCGACGGCAGTCCCAATCGGCGTTATCTCCGTCAGCCGCTGCATGATCAAGGCGATCCCGACCGAAATCACGCTTGTCAATACAATAAAGGCCAATGTCGACCAGAAATTCTTGCGCACGACAGTTAAGCTCTGGGCGACGGCCATATGCAACGGCAAATTATCCATCACCAACGCGGCCGCCACAAAATACAGATAGAAGAAAAGCACCATGACGCCCCCGCTAAAGAAGAACATCATGAGCATGCCCAGCGCCGGGCTGACAAACGTGAGCAGCGCCGTCCCCAAAATGACCGGCACTGCGCCGGCAATCAACAACACGGCGACCATCAGAATGAAGAGCAGCACCATCAGCCAGTGGCGCAATACCGTACGGGCGAAATCGGCGGCAGTGGCGGGCTTGGCGCCGCCGCCCAAAGGCAGCCGCCGCGCCAATAAGTTCATATACACGACCCCAAGCAGCAGCCCGATCAAGCCGAGCACGCCTGCTATGCCCGCAGCAGCCAGCGGGTTGTCGATCTCGAAGACGCGGTCCTCGGCAACCGGGCCAATTGCCACGAGCAAACTCGGCACGTGCAGCAGCGACCCGCTCACCAGCACCTCCATCAGGTTGGAATGCTGCCCGACATCGACCAGCATATCCGATACCTGCGCCGTCATGGCGGCCATGTCCGGCGGGACGCCCTCCATCCGCGCCGCTTCGGCATAGAAACCGGCCAACCGCTCGGAAAGCGGCGCCACGCTGAACCGCGGTCCCAGCCAGAGCAGAATGTCCAGCGCCACCGGGATCAACAATAGCTCCAACCGCCGCCCCAAGAACCGATAGCCGGCCGAGAGACTGTCAATTACGCCCAAACCCGCAGCCTCCAATCCGCTTGTTCAACAGCGCCTACAGCCCAATCCGGGGCAAAAAATATTCTGCGCCAAGATGGTATTATAGCATAAAATCCGTATAGAACAGAATTTCGCATCCGGTGCGGGAACGCCTGTTCGGCGGCCCGACGCACGCACGACCGTCACAAATGCTCGCGCCCGCCGCTGTGCCGGCTGCCAACGTATATTGACGTTCGCACGTCGGGTTAGATACAATTCCCTTGCAGCCTGACCGTTCGATCCGAATGCTGCTCGCAGAAGGCGCCTATGCGAGAACGAGTCGCCGCGCATCGACGGAGCGTTCGACGCCGGTCCGGTTACACAGGTCTAGACATGCTAACATAGACGCAATACGCAGATGCTATCGCAACGACAGACCAACGAAGGAAAACCATAGGTGAACCCATGACGACCTTTGTCATAGAAGGAGGCCACCGTCTCCACGGCGCAATCCGGCCCACCGGCAATAAAAACGCAGCGCTGCCCCTCATTGCAGCTTGCCTGCTCACCGACGAACCGGTCACCCTGCACAATGTGCCCGCAATCGGCGACGTAACCACCATGTTCGCCATCCTGGCGGACCTGGGCGTCGAAATCGAGACCAGCGGCGAGAGCGTCACCCTCTGCGCGCGCCATGTCCGCTCCTCCCAGCCCGACGTTAACCTCTTCAGCCAGATCCGCGGTTCGCTCACGCTGATGGGGCCGCTGTTGGCAAGACACGGCCGCTTCGGCGTGACCGCCAATGCCGGCGGCGACGACATCGGCCGCCGCCGCATCGACACCCACATCCAAGTCCTCGAAGCGCTAGGCGGCAAACTCGTCCACAACGGCAAGTTCGAGCTGCACGCCCAGGGACGCCTGCACGGCGCCGACATCCTGCTCGACGAAGCCTCAGTCACCGCCACCGAAAACGGCATCATGGCCGCCGCGCTCGCCAAGGGAACCACCATCCTGCGCAACGCCGCCAGCGAGCCTCACGTCCAAGACGTCTGCAACCTCCTCGTGCGCATGGGCTGCCCCATCGAAGGCATCGGCAGCAACGTCCTCACCATCCACGGCCAAGACACGCTGCACGGCGGCGAAATCCACATCAGCCCAGACTTCATCGAAGTAGGCAGCTACATCGGGCTAGGCGCCATCACCCCCGGCGAGCTGCGCATAACCGGCGTCGTGCCCGAACACCTGCGCATGGTCGAAATGGTCTTCGTCGACCGCCTGGGCGTCAATATGACCCTGGAGCATGACCCCTGCGCCGAACCCTACTGCGCCTATACGCTAGTCGTCGCAGCGGACCAAGAGCTGACCGTCAAGTCCGATTTCGGCGGCGCCGTGCCCAAGATCGACGACGCGCCCTGGCCCGCCTTCCCGCCCGACCTGATGAGCATCGCCCTGGTCGCCGCTACCCAAGCCCAGGGCACGGTCATCATCCACGAAAAAATGTACGAAAGCCGCCTCTACTTTGTCGACAAGCTGATCACGATGGGCGCCAAAATCATCCTGTGCGATCCCCACCGCGCCGTCGTCGTCGGCCCCAGCCGCCTGGTCGGCCAACACGTCACCAGCCCGGACATCCGCGCCGGCATGGCGCTGCTCCTGGCCGCGCTCGCCGCCGACGGCGTCACCACCATCGGCAACGTCCAGCAAATCGACCGCGGCTACCAGCAAATCGACCAGAAGCTGCGCAAGCTGGGCGCACACATCGAACGCATCGAGGGGCGCGGCTAGCGCCCGCCCAACCATCCGAGAGACGAAACATGCCCGATATCGACATCCACGCCATCCAACAAGAGGTCGCCCGCCGGCGCGACGACATCCTCACGTTCCTGCGCGAACTTGTCGCCATCCCCTCCATGGACTCCCAGATCGGCCCCGTCGGCGAGCGCGCCCAGGCCGAAATGCACAAGCTCGGCTTCGAGGATATCCGCTTCGACAGCATGGGCAACACCCTCGGCCGCATCGGCGACGGCCCGCGCATCCTGCTCTACGACAGCCACATCGACACCGTCGGCATCGGCGACCCCGCCGAGTGGCGGTGGGACCCCTTCACCGGCAAGGTCGAGGACGGTCGCTTCTACGCCCGCGGCGCCTGCGACGAAAAAGGCAGCACGCCGGGCATGATCTACGGGCTTGCCATCGCGCACCGGCTCGGCCTGCTCGAAGGCTGGACCGCCTACTACTTCGGCAACATGGAAGAATGGTGCGACGGCATCGCCTGCCACGC
>CAZYSJ010000036.1:0-36784 GCA_964649875.1 uncultured Caldilineaceae bacterium | reverse complement strand
CAGGTCGGCATCACGCTCATGGATGAGTCTCTGCCCGTCCAGCGCCGCAACGAGATGTGGGAGACGGAAGAGAAGGTGCGCAATATCCTGGTCGCGGCCGGCCTGCAGGAGATCATTAACCGCACGCTGACCGCGCCGGAGGAGCACGACAAGCTGCTGCCGCCGGATCGCAGGCCGCAGGACAGCCCGGCCTATGTGACGGTGGCGAACCCCATCGCGCCGGAGCGCAGCGTGATGCGCCGTTCGTTGCTGGTCAGCGCGCTGGAAAACACGGTGCGCAACCTGCGCTACGCCAATCGCCTCGCCACTTTCGAGGTGGGCCGCGTTTACTTGCCGGAGGCGGGCGACGGAGTGCTGCCGCACGAGGACCGTCGCGTCAGCCTCGTGCTGTGCGGCCCGCGCCATCCCCAGGACTTCTACGCCGCGGAGAACGGCGACGCCGAGATGGACTTCTTCGACCTGAAGGGCGTGGTCGAGGCGCTGCTCGACCGGCTGGGGTTTAAGGACTCGGCCATCGAGTTCCGCGCTGCGCCGGACACAGGCGCGTTCGGCCCGCGCTGCGCCGAGGTGCTGATCGACGGAGCGAGCCTCGGTCTGATGGGCGAGGTGCATCCCCAGGTGCGCGCCGCCTTTGGGCTGCCCAAGGTGCGCGTCTGTGCGGCGGAGCTGCGTCTGGAGCCGATGGTGCGCTCGCACTGGCAGTTGGAGCCGATGAAGCCGATCAGCAGCTACCCGCCTGTGGTGGAAGACCTGGCCTTCGAGGTGGCTGAGGAGATCACCGTGCGCCGCGTGACCGATATCCTGGTCGAGGCGGGCGGCGATCTGTTGGCCGAGGCGGCGTTGTTCGACGTGTATCGCGGCGAACCGCTGCCGGAAGGCAGCAAGTCGCTGGCTTTTCGCCTGGTCTACCAGAGTATGGAGCGCGTGCTGGGCGAGAAGGAGATCGCGGCGTTGCGCCGGCGCATCGTCAACGCGGTGGAGCGCGGCGCGGGCGGGCGTCTGCGCAGCCTCTAGCGCTGGCGCAGGTTGGCGACGCTGACCGGCTTGTCTTTGGTCACGCGGAAGAGATCGAAGTCGTTGGCGACGACGGTATCGGGGAAAACGGCGCGCGCTTCGGCCAAGATGTCTTGGGCAGGATAGCGGCGGCTGACGTGGTGCAAGGCTAGCTGCTTGACGCCGGCATTGCGGGCGAGGCGCGCTGCGGCGTTCGCCGTAATGTGGCCGTGGTTCTTCGCCAGGTCCCTGTCTTCCTCCAGATAGGTCGCCTCGATAGCGAGCAAGTCTGCGCCGGCCGCGATCTTATGCAGCGGTCCGGTGTGGCTCACGTCCCCGATAAAGCAGAGGCTGGCGCCCTTCTGCGCTTCGCCAAGCACCTCTTCGGGGTCGATGGTGCGCCCGTCGGGCAGGGTGGCCGTGCGGCCTTGCGCCAGATCGCGGCGCACCGGTCCGTTGGGGATGCCGAGCGCCTCTGCCTTGTCCGCCAGGAAGGGGCGGCGCTCTTTCTCTGAGAACAGAAATCCGAAGCAGCCCTCGCCGCGGTGTTGCACCGGAAACGCGGTGACGGTGAAGTGGTTGTCCTCGAAGATGATCCCCGGCTCCAGCAAGTTCAGCGAGATGCCCACGCGCGGCATCTGCCCCGGCCCGAAGACCACGTCCATGAGGGCATGGACGCGCGCCAACGCGCTGGCGCCTCCGTAGATGTGCAGTTCTTCGAGCGTTTCCCAGCGGCCCAGCGTGCTGGCGAGGCCGCCCAGGCCGAGGATGTGGTCGAGATGGCCGTGGGTGAGCAGGATGCGGTCGAGACGGCGAAAGCCGAGACCGCTGCGCAATATTTGGCGCTGCGATCCTTCGCCGCAGTCGATCATGAAGCGGTACTCATTGAACATGACGATGGCGGAAGAAAGGCCGCGCTGAATCGACGGTGCGGACGCGGACGTGCCGAGGAAGACGAGTTCAAACACGGTGGGCTACAGCGCCTCTTCGTAATAGTCGGCGATTAGTTGGCAGACGTGGCGGAAGTTGCCGCGGTCCTGGTCGAGAATCTCCTGTAAAGCGTCGAGTACGGTGATCTCGCCGACGTCTTCATGTGCGCCGGTGTAGCGCAGTTCCCGCTCGGAGAGGCGATTCACGAAGTCGATCAGTTGTTGGCGGGCCGCGCTCCAGGCGTTCAAAGAATCGGCCAGGTCGATCTGGGCGAAGTTCGCCGCGGTGTAGTTGTAGCGCGCCAGGTACGGGTTGTCGCCGGCGGCGATGCGCTCGACGCGGTGCAGATGGCAGCTTTCTTCGACCGTCGCCAGGTGCGCGGCGATGTAGCGGAACGACCATTCGACCGGTTCGCGCTGCCAGTCTTGGACAGGCTCCATCGGGGCGAGGACCGCGCTGACCCGGCGTTGAGAATCTTGGAGCTGCTCGATCAGTTGCTCGCGTGTCGGTTCGGACATGCCCGCATTATACGACTATCACAGCGGGGGGACAAAGCCCAGGGGGATCAGGGCGCGGCTGCGCGCAGCTGTTGGGTGAGGCGGTCGGCGCTGGCGAGGCCGTGGTTGATGGCGACCGGCTGCAGACGCGCGTTGAGCAGCACCGTAGACGGCACGGTCATGATGCCGTAGAAGCGGGCCAGTTCCTCCTGGGCCACGGCGTCGACAGCGTAGACTGCTACGCGCGCCTGTTCAGCGAAACGATCCAGCGCTGGCTTTTGCTGAAAGCGACACTGGGCGCAGGTGGAGGTGGTGAAATAGAGGACGGCCGGGGCGTCGCCGACCAGTTCGCGTACCGCTTCCGGCGCGGCGGCTTCGGCCAGGCGCGCCGGAAGCCGCGCAGCATAGATGCGCCAGACCGCATACGCGATCAGGGCGACGATGGCGGCTGCGGCTAGGATGGCGATGCGCTCGTAGAGCATAACAGGTTTCTCCCTTGTCGTGTGACGGCGAACGATCAGGCTGTGCGCCAAGCGGGCAGGTCAAGACGGATGCCGCGGCGGGCAAGCTGGTAGTAGATGAAGCAGCCGAGGCAGAAGCGCAGAAAAAGATTGACCGCAGCCAGGGCAATGACGACGCCCGCCAGCGCCCAGCCGATGAGCGGCGCGCCGGCGACCAACGCCGCGATCGCCGCCAGCAGAACCAACCCGCCCAGACCCTGGGCGAAGAGGTGTGGCGCCGGGTCGTCTTGGATCACGTCGGGCTGCAAGAGGCCCGCCGGCCTCAGCAGCCGCGCATAGATGAGCTTGAAGAGGCCCGCCGCCGGCCAGATTGTGCCGACCAGCATGACGGCCGCGGTCAACGCGACGAGCCATGTCCAGTCCAACAGAAACGCTGCGAGCAGAAAGGCGATGATCATCGCCTGGTTAAAGCGCAACGCTGTGTGGTCTACTTGTGTACCCATTGTGTACTCTCCGTATGTATAAGGGACGGCATAGATGTCCCTATTGAGCGCGGTTAGCTCGCTGTTCCTGTTGCACGAGCGGCAAAGATGCCGCTTTTCTCATGCGAGCGGCAAAGATGCCGCTCCTACAGTTGGTGAGCGCCGGTTAGCGCGCCTCGCCTGCTTCGCGTCCTCAGTTGAAGATGCCCAGGCTGACGTATTTGCTGCCGTCGTCGGGCAGCACCGTGACAACGACGCCTGCGTCCAGTTCGCGGGCGACCTGGACCGCGCCATGCACCGCCGCGCCCGCGCTGAGGCCGGCGAAGATGCCCGCTTCCGCGGCGAGCCGCCGCGTCATGGCCCAGGTCGCTTCGGTCGAGACGCCCAGGAAGCGATCGGCCAGTTCGGGGTCATAGATGGGCGGCACGATGGCCGACGCCATGTGCTTCAGACCCTCGATCACCGATACTTCATCATCCGGCTGGAGCGCGACAAGCCCGACATCGCGGTTGCGCGACTTGAGGTAGCGCCCGACGCCCACGAACGTGCCGCTGGTGCCCATGCCGGCCACAAAATGCGTGATCGCGCCTTGCGTTTGCCGCCAGATCTCCGGGCCGGTCGTGTCGTAGTGGGCCATCCAGTTGGCGGGGTTGCCGTACTGGTCGGCGTAGAAATAGCGCTCCGGGTCTGCGTCCACCAATTCGCGCACCTTGAGGATCGCTCCGTCGGAGCCTTCCAGCGGGTCGGACTCGATGAGCGCGGCTCCATAGGCGCGCACCAGGGCTTTGCGCTCGGCGCTGACGTTGGCGGGCATGACCAGATGCACGGGGAAGCCCTGGGCCGCGCCGATGAGGGCGAAGGCGATGCCCGTGTTGCCGGAACTGCTGTCGATCAGGGTTTTGCCCGGCTTGAGCGCGCCGCTGCGCTTGGCCTCCTGGACAATGCGCAGCGCGGCGCGCGCCTTGATCGATCCGCCCGGATTGAGCCACTCGGCTTTAGCGTACACCCCCACGCCTGCGCCCACGCCCAGACGGCGGGCAAAGTCGCTTAGGTCGAGCAAGGGCGTGTTGCCGATCTGCGCGAGGATGTCGCCGGCAATCACCGGCCCGCCCAGGCGCGGCGGCGCGCTCCAGGCGACGGGCGTGCGGCGATGGCTGGCGGTTTGGACAAGGTTCATACAGGCTTCCTTTCGCAGGACGCCGCGCTCATAACCGGCATCAGTGCGCCGCCTGTTCCGGCGCGAGCAGGTTGTGCTCGACTGCAGGCCCGACGCCGTTACTGCGCGAGGGCAGGCCGCAGAATTGCTCGTAGTCGATCAGTTCGGTCACGGTCGGATGCTCGCCGCAGAGCGGGCAAGCCGGGTCGCGGCGCACGTTCAGGGTGCGGAACGTCATGTCCAGCGTGTCGATCATGAGCAGTCGCCCCGCCAGCGGCTCGCCGATGCCGAGCAGCAGCTTGATGGCCTCGACCGCCTGGATCGAGCCGACGATGCCGGGCAACACGCCCAACACGCCCGCTTCGGCGCAGCTTGGCACTTCGCCGGGCGGCGGCGGGTCCGGGTAGAGGCAGCGATAGCACGGCCCGCCCTCGACGCCTAGCTCCGGCTTGTCGGGCTGGTAGACCGTGACCTGGCCTTCGAACATGAAAATGCTGCCGTCTACCAGCGGGATGCCCAGGAAATGGCAGGCGTCGTTGACCAGGTAGCGCGTGGGAAAGTTATCCGAGCCGTTGAGCACGACATCATAGTCCTTGATGATGTCCAGCGCGTTGTGGCTGGCGATCGGCTCGCGGTAGCCGATGACTTTCACATCCGGGTTGATCGCTTGTAGCCGGTCCGCGGCGGATTCTACCTTGGGGCGACCGATGGCGTTGGTATCGTGCAGGATTTGGCGCTGCAAGTTGGACGCGTCCACGTTGTCGAAGTCGACGATGCCGAGCGTGCCCACGCCCGCGGCGGCGAGGTACAGCGCTGCGGGGCTGCCCAGGCCGCCCGCGCCGATGAGCAGCACCTTGCTGTCGAGAAGCTTAAGCTGCCCGGCCTCGCCCACCTCGTTGAGTATGGTGTGGCGGCTGTAGCGCAGACGTTGCTCCTCGGTCAGCACGGTCGGGATCTGGAACTCGTAGCCGGCGTTTTTCCAGGCGTTGAAGCCCCCCATCAACGAGATGGCGCGGGTGTAGCCCATCTCCTTGACGTTACGCGCGGCCAGGACGGAGCGTACGCCGCCCGCGCAGTAAATGACGAGCGGCTTGTCGCGGTCCGGCTGGCGCTGCTCGATCTCCAGTTCCAGGAAGCCGCGCGGCACGAAGATCGCGCCGGGCAGATGGCCCTGCACGAACTCATCGCGCTCGCGTATGTCTATGATGGTAAATCCCTCGCCGCTTGCCAGCCGCTGATGCAACTCCTGGGGCGACATCTCGGTGATCTGGCCCCGAGCCAGTTGCAGCAACTGGTCGCGATTGAGACGGCTCATGTTAGCTCCCCTGACCGCCGGCCATCGCCGGGACGATGGAGACGCGGTCGCTCTCCTTGACCGGCGTGCTCATGCCCTGCAGCGAGCGGATCTCATCGTCGTTGAGGAACACGTTGATGAAGCGCTTGACGTGGCCGTCCTCGTCTAGCAGTTTCTCGCTGATGCCGGGAAACTGCTTGTCCATTTCATGGAACACGCCGGCGATGTCTTGGCCGGTCGCTTCGACTTTCGATTGGCCGCCGGTCAGCCGGCGCAGAGGGGTAGGGACGAATACGGTTGCCATGTTTGGTTTCTCCTGTTTGTCGCCGAATTGTCGTTTAGATCTATTAGATCTATCGTGCGCGCTTGGCGCCGGGTAAAAAACAAATGCCGAATCCATCTGGGCGATGAACTCGGCTGCTGGGTCATTTCTCTGATACAGGGCTGCGGCTTAATTGCCGCTAGAGCCTCGATTGCCGCAGCGCACGGCGGAATCTATGCGGGAGAAAAGCCATTCAACTTATAACCTGGGCAGCGCAGTTCATCGTCTGCAAGGGTAAGGAGCGGGGCAACCGGCAGCGATGCCGGCGCGCCCGCTATAGACACAAGCAAATGCGATGAATGTGCAAACTGCTGCGGTTGGTGTTCATACTCGCTAAGAAGACGCTCCTCGTGTTGCTTGTCGCAGTCCTGCTGCGCGTGCGGGCAAGTATACTTCCCGCATGGCCCCGTGTCAATTCGGGTTTTTCCGACCGGTCAAAAGCCTAGCGCTTCATTCTAGTCGCTCATGCTGCCGCGCTTTCGGCAACATTATCCGCGCAAATGGGCTGCAACTGCGTAAACAACCTTACATTGGCGCAAGACACGTTGGCGCAAGACTGGAGGCGCAAAGCCTGCGCTCAGTGCTTTGTTAACATATTTTGTGCAGTTGTCATTCTGAGCCGAAGGCGAAGAATCCCCGTGTGACGGACGAGCAGATTCTTCCTCCCTCCGGTCGCCAGAATGACAGAAACATAGTTGCCAGAGCGCTCAGTCAATCTGCACCGGATGTTCGACGATGGAGACGACGCGCACTTCCGCTTCTTGCCCGGCTTCCGGCCGGTAATAGACCACGTAGAACGGGGTCGGCGCGGCCGCGCCGACATCCGCCAGGACCGGCGGGATCGGGCTGTCCGCGCCCTGGTAGTAAGCGAAAAGGCCCGGTCGCGTCTCGTAGAAGTCGAGCGCGCCCTGCAGCGCGGCCATGTCCAGATTGAGATAATGCGTTGTCATGCGGTAGGCGCGGATCACCGGCGCATCGTCATGCTCCAGCGAGCAGATGAAGTACAGCGCGTCCGGGTAGTTGGCGTTCCAGGCGTCGGTGGCCGAGGGGTAAGCCTCGGAGATCGGGTGCGAGTGGTAGATGCCCATCATCTCGTCGCCGGCCTCTTCGAACTCGAACTGGAGCAAGAGCGCTTTCGGGTCTACCTCGTAGTTGTTGACGCGATCTTCTGCGACATTGGCGACGGCGATCGCCTCGAACGCCTGCAGCCCGCGGCCGCGCAGCACGCCGCAGATTTCCTCCGGCTTGCCGGCGCGCGCTTGGTCGATGATAGCCGCGGCGATGGCGCGGGTGATGCGGGCCGGCTGGACGGTCGGGTCAGTCTGGTCAGGCATGGCGGGTCTCCGGTCTACGCTAGGCTGCTGGACTCATTAACGCGGCGCATTCTAGCAGGCGCGGCGCGTTGCGCAAAAATGGCGCATGGCGACATAGCGATCCGCGTCATCTCGGCCGGTCGACGTCGCGCCACACTCTCAGGGCTGCGCCGGCCGCGATCCAGGCCAGGCCAAGCGTGAGCAGCAGCGACCAGGCGCGTTCGCCGGCTAGCGTAGGCGCTTCGGCCAGGTACAGGGCCATGCCCGCGGCCAACGGGTAGGCGCGACGCCCGCCTTCGAGGACGATTTCCGCCGCCGCTTGGTTGAGGGTGAGCAGCGCCGCGGCCAGGGCCGTCATGCGCAGCACGGCTTGTCGAGACGCTTGCCGGGCGCTGGCAAGCCCATAGGCGATCAGCCCGGCGCAGATGCCGGCCGCGCCTGCCAGGATCAGACGGCTGTCCACGCTCTGCGCCAGGCCGGGGAGCCGCGTGGCGACATAGGGCCAGAGCGGGTAGGCGGCTGCGCCTGCCACAACAGCCGTCCACGCCAGACGGTCGCGGCGTGGCGAGCGGGATAGGCCGCCCGCGGCGATGGCTGCGGCGACGAGCCAGGCGATCAGCCACACGAGTACCGTGTTGGCGAGCCAGTGGAAGTAGCCGAGGCGCATCAATCCGGCTAACGATGCGCCGGACGCAGCGAGTTGCAGATGCGGCGCGTGCAGCGCCAGCGGGGCGACGGCCAGAAGCGCGCCGAGGTAGGGGGCCAAGCGCACGCGGGCAGCGGGCGGCGCATCCGGCGCGGTCCGGTCAGGCGAGCGCGTGACCAGATAGCGGATCAGCCCGGCGAGCAGCGCGCCGGCTGCAGCCAGGCCGCCAAGCATGACCGCGCCATGTCCCCACAGGCGAGATACCCATGCGGTGTGAAACGCCCAGCTTGCCCAAACGTGGGTGGCGTTGAACGGCTGCCCGCCGGTGAGCAGGAGCAGTGTGCCGGCGTCGAGCAGCGTGAGCCAGAGCGCGGCGAGCCCCGTAACGATGGCCGCACGCTGTGCGCTTGCGCTTCCCGCCATGCGCTCGACCAGGAAGCTGAGCGGCCACAGCCGCCAGACGAATATGAGCGCAACCAGCGCCAGAGCCAAATCCGGCCGGTTAGCGAGGTCGATGCGGTCGAAAAGCGGGCGCCAGAGCAGGGCGGCTGCGGGCGCGGGCAGAAAGAGCGGCGCGGTCGCCAACGCATCCCATGCGGACCAGGAACGGCGGGCGGCGGGAACCGTGCGCAGGCGCAGCAAGGTCGCCGCGGAGGTCAGCGCGAAGACTAACGCCGCGACCAGCAGCGTGTTGCGCAGCGCGTGGCGGAACAAATAGCTGCGCGCCGCACCCAGCAAGTTGCCCGCGGGCGGTTCGCTTGCGGGGATGCCCGGATGCGGCGCGTAGAGGGCGGCGAATGCCGTCAAAGCCAGAGCGCCGAGCGCCAGCAGCAAGGCCGCGGCCAATGGCAGCCGGGCCAGGCGGCGCATTTACTCAAAGATCCAAGGGTCGGTGCAGCGCTGCCACTCGATCAGGTCCTCGCCGAACCACAGCGCGATCTCGGCGACGGCGGTCTCTGGACCGTCGCTGGCGTGTATCAGGTTGCGCCCCACCTCCAACCCGTAATCGCCGCGGATCGTGCCGGGAGCCGAATCGCCGGGGCGGGTGCCGCCGACCATGTTGCGCACAACCGCAATCGCTCCTGTGCCTTCGACGACCAGGGCGACGACGGGTGCGCTGGTGATGTACTGGATCAGGCCGTCAAAAAACGGCTTGCCTTCGTGGACGGCATAATGTCGTCGCGCCAAGTCGTCGCTCACCTGCACCATCTTCATCGCCACGATCTTCAGCCCGTGTCGCTCGAAGCGCGCTACGATCTCACCGATCAGCCCGCGCTGTACGGCGTCGGGCTTGAGAATGACAAACGAACGTTCCATTTAGCTCTCCTAATTTTGCTCGAAATGGTTTGTAAAAAAGACTGCTCATTTTCGGGCGGCGCACTGCCTCGCCGTCCTATGCCGGCGCACCCGGCAGCGGTTCTTCCGGCAAGAACTCATCCTGCGGCGACTCGTCGAGCAGGGCGGCCTCCTCCGGCCGAACCACGATGATCGTCGCGGATTCGGGCCGGGGTATGCCCCACGTCTCCGCCGCGAACTCGCCGTCCGGGTCCATCGTGGCGATGGGATTGGCGGCGAGGGCGCGGTCGTTTTCGTCGCCCGTAGCCTGCAATATCACCCAGCCCATCAACAAATGCGGGTGCTGGCTGACCAGATGGCGGGCCAATGCGTAGGCCTCGTATTCCTCGCCGCTTTGCCATAGCGCCACGGCCAAGCAGACCTGGAAGTCCACGCGGCGCCGGTCAGCCTGTACCAGCGAGCGGTAACTGCGCGCCGCTGCATCCCAGTGCAAGCCGCGCAGATAGAGCGCGGCCAGACACGCCGCATTGTAAGCCAAGGCGCTGGGCGGGTCCAAACTGGTGCGGCTCAGACCGGCGCGAATTTCGGCGTCGTAGGGGCTGACCTCGAAGGCCCGCTGCCAGATCGCCTGAGCCTGGGCGCGGCGGTTGCGCTGCTCCGCGGCCTGGGCCAGGGCGCGCCAAGCCAGGGCGTTGCCCGGGTCGGCCTGCAAGAGACGCCGGCCCCACTCTTCGCCCTCATCCCAGCGTTTGGTCTGCCAGGCGATCTTCAGCAGACGGCTGTATAGGCCCAGGTGGCGCGGCAGCCGGCGCAGCGCCACGCGCGCCAAGCGCGTCGCCATTTCCGTCTCGCCATATGCCAGCGCTCGATCGATAGCGCTGGTCCAGGCTGTAAGAGGCGTCTGCACCTGCTTGTCGCGGGTATCGTCCATTGCGTCCATTCCCCGGCTAGACATAAGGGAGCAAGCGGTGCGGCGGGTCTATGATGCCGTGCATGCGGCGCAGTTGTTGCACCAAGCCCAGCGCATCGCGTTCGCCGTCGGGCGGCGGACCGAAGGGATCGCTGGGGCCTAAATCGCTGCCGCTGAGGGTGCGCAATGCGGTGAGAACGCTGTGCGCCAGCACGTCGACGTGATAGCCCCCCTCCAGCGCAACCGCCAGCCGTCCGTGACACAACTCGTCTGCAAGGTCGAGCAATTCCTGCATGATGCGGCTGTAGCCGGTGATGCTGAGGCGCATGTCCGCCAGCGGGTCCATCCAGTGGGCGTCAAAGCCGGCGGAGACGAGGATCAACTCCGGCTCGAACTCGCGTGCGGCGGGCCCCAAGATCTGCCGGATCGCAGCCAAGTAGCCCTCATCGCCCACATAGGCGGGAAAGGGGATGTTGATGGTCGTGCCTTTGCCCTCGCCTGCGCCGGTCTCGACGGCCGCGCCGGAACCGGGGTAATGCGGGTACTCGTGCATGCTGAAGAACATGACCGAGGGGTCGTTGTAGAAGATGTTTTGGGTGCCGTTGCCGTGGTGTACGTCGAAGTCCACGATTAGCACGCGATCCACCTCTCGCCAATCCTGCGCCCAGCGTGCGCCGATGGCGACATTTGCCAACAGACAAAAGCCCATGCCTAAGTCGGGCAGGGCGTGATGGCCTGGCGGGCGCACCAGAGCGAAGCCGTTGTCCGCTTCGCCGCTCAGCACCGTATCGATGATCCGGATCAGACCGCCGGCAGCCGCCAGCGCAGCGGCGTAGCTGTGTGCGTTGAGGTAGGTGTCCGAATCGAGATGAGCGCCGCCCAACATGGACACAGACTGAAGCCGCTCTACATAGGACGCATCGTGGATGCGCAGCACTGCGTCAAGCGGCGCGGGTCGCGGCGGCACATTGAGCAAGCTGGTCAGGATGTTATCATTTTTCAACACCTTCCACGTCCGCTGCATTCGCCGGGCGTTTTCCGGATGCCCTTCCAGCGTGTGCAAGAGGTTGGCAGGGTCGTAGGTGATAGCCGTTCGTCTCATGATCCGTGATTGAAACGCCATTGCCGCATCATCGAAGCCGAACAGGGGCTACGGCTGCTGATCGGGACTTGAGGCGAAGCGCGGGCGGAAGCTGTGCTCCGCCCTGGGCGGGGCGTCGCCCTCTTGCGCCCGCTGCATCTCGAAGCGTAGGTCGAAATCGAACTCGCCGGCGCCGACGGCGCGTATCTTGTCGTAGAGCGCCACGGGTTTGCTGCTGTGGACAGGGTGGGTCGAATGCAAGGTGTCGCCGTCCCAGACGAGGCTGATCGAGCGCTCGCCCAGGGGAAGGTCGAGCAGCGCCCACCAGTCGGGAAAGCCGGCCGGCTCGATATGCAGATCGCCGTCCGCCCAATGCAGCCCGGAGACGGCCCACGCCATTTCGCCGGCCAACTCGATCCCGGCTAGCGGGTCGGAGAAGCCCCACGGGCGATCGGTGTGTAATTGCCAGCCGCTTTTGGCAAGCCACTCGTCGGGCGAGTACTGCGCCGGGGCGGCTGCGTCCGCCGGGGCGAGCGCGGCGGCTTCGCTTTCCCAGCGGGCCGCATTGGCGCTGTCGCCGTGCTGCGCCGCCAGCGCGGACGCGGCGTTCAGGCCTAATGCCGCGTCGGCGAGGCCGGCTTCGTTGAAAAGCCCCTCGGCTTGCCAGCGACTTTGCACCAGGGCTTCGGCGCAGGCTGCGAACGCATCATAGTGCTTGGCGAGCAGGTCGGCGTCGGGGTGGCGCTGCATGTGGCCGTGCAGCGCCGAGAGATAGGCCGAGTTGGTCTGCGCCAGCTGCGCGCCCGGATCGGGCAATTCGTCTTGGGGCCGGACGGGGAAGAGTTCCGGCAGCCTGCCGCCGCTCTTTTCGGCCAGGCGACGCACATGCGCCAGCACGTTGCGGCTCTCGGTCACGTCGCACGCATCCAGGCATTTGACGATCGCGGGCGTCTCGCACACTTGGCGCGAGGCGGGGGCCAGGCCTGTGCGCATGCGCTGCACGCGGCGCAGACAGGCCAGGCGACCGGCTTGCAACGCGCGGTTTAACTGCGGGTGCGGCGTCCACAGCCGGCCTGTTTTTATGGTTTTGTCCCAGGCTTCGACGCTCAGCTCGAAGGCGCGCTCGGCGTCGCGCATCGCCAGAAAGCCGTTCCACGCCACCTGCTCGCCCACGTCGCTGACCGTCAGCACCAGCGGCACTTCGACGATGCCGTTGATGAGGATGTAGTAACTGAGGCGCGCATGTCCCTGGTCGTCAAACTCGTAGTCAGAGGGCCGCCCGTAGGGGTTGCCGAACACGCAGGTGAGGTCGGCGTTGCGCTGGGCATAGACGCCCTGGGCGCGGCGCGGGTTAAGCTGGGCGACCAGCAGCCCGTCGACGATGCGTTGGGTCAGCGGCTCGCCCCAGTCGATTTCGATATCCAGCCGCACGAGCAGGTCGCCTTCGGCCTGGCATTCCAGCATCCACAGCGCGGCGCGGTCATAGCTGCTTGCCAGGGGAACCGCCAGTCGCTTGCTGATGATCATGCCCTCGCGGCCGAGGATCGTCTCCTGGTAGCCGGGGTAGTAGCGCGTGACCAGCGTCATCAGCCCTTCGCCGTGGGGGTCGCTGATCTGCATGCGGATGCTGCGCACATAGCGAGAGCCGGCCCAGGGCCAGAAAAGATCGTGCAGGTCCGAATTGGCGTCGACGTCGAAATAGAGATCTTGGTTTGCCAGGCGATAAGTCGCCGCCGGGTCGATCTCGTCGTAGTCGATAACCTGGGGCTGGTCCAGGATCGGGTCGAGAGGGTCCATCATGCGCTCTGCCTTACCCAGCCTCGCCGGCGACGGGGGCGGCTTCTTCGCTGTGCGCCCCGGCCATCAACAAGCCTAGACCCTCGCGCGTCGCCCGGTTGCGCGGCACGATGTCCACGATTTCGCCTTTGTACATCACCGCGATGCGGTCGGACAGGGCCATGATCTCGTCGAGTTCGGCGCTAACCAGCAGCACGGCCGCGCCCTCGTCTCGCTTGGCGACGATCTGTTGGTGGATGAACTCGATGGAGCCGACGTCGATGCCGCGCGTCGGTTGGGCGGCGATGAGCAGCTTGACGGGCCGGCTGAACTCGCGCGCCACCACCATCTTTTGCTGGTTGCCGCCGGAGAGGTTGGCCGCGTGCACCAAAACGCTGGGCGTGCGCACGTCGTAGCGCTCTACCAGGTCCTCGGCATGGCGGCGGATGGCCTGCTCGTTTACGGTCAGGCCTCTGGCAAAGGGCGGCTGGAAATAGGTGTTCAGCACCAGGTTGTGCGCCACGGAGTAAGCGTCGACCATGCCGTAGGCGTGCCGGTCTTCTGGCACATGGCAACTCTGGCCGTCCTGCGTCACGCGACGCGGGCCGGCGTTGGTCATGTCCAGGCCGTTGATGGCGATGCGACCGCTATCGAGCGAGCGCAGACCGGTCAGCGTTTCGACCAACTCGGTCTGCCCGTTGCCCTGGACGCCGGCTACGCCGACGATCTCGCCGGCCCGCACTTGCAGCGAGACATTGCGCAAGGCCGGTTGGCCGTGGTCGTCCTGCGCCGAGACCGCCTGCATGTCGAGCACGACGGGCCCAGTCTGCGCCTCGTCCTTTTCGACGGTGAGGATGACCTCGCGGCCGACCATCAGCGCGGCCAGCGTGGACTGGGTGGCGGTCTTGGGGTCGGCCTCGCCTACCACCTTGCCGTCGCGCAGCACCGTGATGCGGTCGCTGATGCGCAGCACTTCCTTGAGCTTGTGCGTGATGAAGATGATCGACTTGCCCTGGCTGCGCAACAACTCCATCACGTCGAACAGCCCGTCGATCTCCTGTGGCGTCAGGACCGCGGTCGGCTCGTCCAGGATGAGGATATCGGCGTTGCGGTAGAGCGTTTTGACGATCTCGACGCGTTGGCGCACGCCGACGGGCAGGTCTTCGACCATCGCGTAGGGGTCGACCGCCAGGCCGTAGCGCTGTGAAAGTTCCTCGATGCGCGCCGCGACCTGCTGCGTATCCAGCAGCCCGCGTTTGGTCGTCTCGCTGCCCAGCATCACGTTCTCGGCTACGGTCATGACCGGCACCAGTTGGAAGTGCTGGAAGACCATGCCGATGCCCAGCCGGATGGCGTCGTTCGGGTTGCTCATCTCGACCGGCTTGCCGCGCACGACGATCTCACCCTCGGTCGGTTTGTACAGGCCGTAGACGATGTTCATCAGCGTCGACTTGCCGGCCCCGTTTTCGCCCAACAGGGCCAAGATTTCGCCGGGATAGAGCTTGAGATTGACGTCCTCATTGGCGACGACGCCGGGAAACCGCTTGGTGATATGTCTGGCTTCCAACACCGGCATAGCTGCTTCGTTCAAGTCCGCACTCCTCGCATCTCCAACCAGCCTCTCCAACCAGACTCGACCGGCTATTCGGACGACCCTTCCGTCTCGTAAACCTTGCCCTCGGCCGCGGGCGGGCGGACGCGGCCGACAAAGCCGGAAACCGCCACGATGGTGACCACGTAGGGCAGCATGCTAATAAACTGGCGCGGGGCCTGGGTGACGCCGGCCAGCAGCAGCTCGTTTTGCAGCGCCTGCGTATAGCCGAAGAGCGTCGCTGCGGCCAGCGCGCCGAACGGGTTCCAGTTGCCGAAGATCATGGCGGCCAGCGAAATGAAGCCGCGCCCCGCGGTCATGCCCTCCTGAAACTGCCCAACCGCTTCCAGCACCAAAAAGCCGCCGGCCAGCCCGGCCAGCGCTCCGCCCAACATGGTGTTGACGTAGCGGTAGCGGTTGACCTTGATGCCGACGGTGTCCGCCGCACGCGGGTGTTCGCCGCAGGCGCGGCTGCGCAGTCCCCAGCGCGTGTAGAATAGCCCCACATGCACGATGACGACAAGCAAGAGGGCCATATAGGTGATGGGCGGGTTCTGGAAAAGGATGTCGCCTATCACCGGAATATCGGCCAGGAGCGGAATGCGCACCGGGCCGAACTTGCCCTGGGCGACTGCATCGCGGTCGAACAGATAGGCTGACGTGCCCGCCGCCAGAATGATGATGACGGTGCCGGAGATGATCTGATCCATGCGGTAACGGATGGACAGGGTGGCGTGCAGCAGGCCCATCAGCGCGCCGACCGCCAGCGCGATCGCCACGCCGAAGAGCAGGCTCGCCAGCAGCGGCCAGTCGTTGGTCGCCACTTTAGCTACGAACGCGGCGAAGGCCCCCGCCAGCATCATGCCTTCGATGCCGATGTTGATGATGCCGGTGCGCTCGCACAGGATGCCGCACAGCGCGCCCAGCACCAGCGGCACCGAGGCGCGCAGCGTGAAGTTGAGCGCACTGACGCCAAAGAGCACGCGCAGCCAGGTGTATTGGCCCAGCGCCGTCGTGTTGACCAGCACGGCCATCACCACTGCCGCGACGGCCAGCGCCGCCGCGATCCATTGCGACTTCTTCAGAAACCCGTTCTTAGTCATAGTGTGCGCTAGGCGGCAGGAAAGAGGCGGCGGAAGTTATAAAGAGAGCCTCCGAACGTTCCGGCGATGGGCAATTTCCTGCGTCCTCCTCTATATGCAGGCAAAGTGCGGGCAAGCGTGCGGCCAAAAGGTCAAAGGCGGCGCAAAGATCTGTCAGCCGCTCCAACTGGTGCGCAGCGTCGTCTCCTCGATCTGTTCGGGCAGGCGCCGCAGACGGAACAACTGGCGAATGATGGCCGGTGCGGCGACGAAGGCCAGCACCAGCGCCTGGATGACTTGAATGATATCAGCCGCCACGCCCGATTCAAACTGCATCTTGGCCGCGCCGGCGTCCAGCGCGCCCAGCATGAAGGCCGCCAGGATCACGCCGAAGGGATTGGTCTGGCCGAGCAGGGCGACGGTGATGCCGTCGAAGCCAACCGCGCCGCTGAATTCGGGGGCGAACTTGTGGTTCAGCCCCAGCGTTTCGATGGCGCCGGCTAGCCCGGCCAACCCGCCGGCTATGACCATCGCCAGGATCACCATGCGCGACACGCTCATGCCGGCATAGCGTGCGGCCCGCGGGTTTTGGCCTACTGTGCGCATCTCGAAGCCGACGGTGGTGCGGAAGATCAGCCACCATATCAGAACGGCGGCGAGCAGCGCCAGCACAACGCCCCAATGCACGCGATAGGGCGGGCCGAAGATCCACGGCAACTGCGCGCTGGGCAAGACGTCCGCCGTCTCCGAAAGGGCGCCGGCCGTCGGGTCCCAGAGCGGACCGGGGCGCTGGCCCTGAGTGCCGCCGGCATAGACCGTCCAGCCGGCGAAGAGCGCGCCCACGTAGTTCAGCATGATGGTGACGATCACCTCGTGGGCGCCGGTGAAGACCTTGAGCATGCCGGGGATCGCGCCCCACAACATGCCGCCAAGGATACCCGCCAGCAGCGCCAGCGGCAAATGCACATAAATGGGCAGGCCTTCGAAGCTGACGCCGACCGCGACGGAAAAGACTGTGCCGATCAAGAACTGCCCCGACGCGCCGATATTGAACAGCCCGGCCTTGAACGCCACCGATACCGACAACCCGGTGAGGATCAGCGGCGTCATCTTGCGGATCGTCGTGGACCAGGCGCGCCCGTTGCCGAATGCGCCGGAAAAGAGGCCGCGATAGGCGGCTAACGGGTCGTCGCCGAAGAGCAGCATGACGACGGCGCCGATAAGCAGGGCCGTTATCACAGCCAGTGCGGGGACAAGCAGCGCCCGACCGATTCTGCGTAAAGAGATGCCGCCCATGAGAGCTCCGCTGGTGCGCTATTGGGACGCTAACAATGGACTAAAACGGGAGGCGTCGTCCGAGCGCCTCCCGTTTGCCGTTACACGCTATCGCAATAGCCTATTGTTATTCGCCATACCCGGTCGAGATCGATCCGTCGAGCAGCCCGGTTCTGACCTCATCCAACAGGTCCTTGACTTCCTGCGGCACATCGTCTTCGAAGTCGTGGAACGGGGCCAAGCCGCCGCCGCCCACGTAGTCGCCGCTAGGAACTTCGCCGGCAGCCGCCAATTCCAGCAGGTCTACCAAGCTGGATGTGATGGGCTTGGTGGCGCTGGAGACCAGACACGGCTGCGCAGCGGGCAGGGTGTCCCACTGGTCGGTGTCGACGCCGATGCAGTACAGTCCTTCGTGGGTCGCCACTTCTTGCAGCGCGCCGTTGCCGGTCATGCCGCCGGCGCCGAAGATCACGTCTGCGCCCTGGTCAATGGCCTGCTTGGCAGTCGCTGCGCCCCATTCCGGGTCGGTGAAGGCCTGGGACAGTTCGCCCGGATGGTAGGTGGAGATGAGGTTGATGTCGGGGTTGACGGACTTGGCGCCGGCTTCGTAGCCTTCCTTAAAGGCGACCACGGGCGGAACAAGGTCCGTTCCCAACACGGCGGCGATGGTGCCGGTCTCGGTCAGGGAAGCGGCCAGCACGCCGGCCAAGTATCCCGCATGATCCTCCTTGAAGACGAGGCCGGTGACGTTGGGCAGCACCTCTTTTTGGGGCTGGTCAACGCCGATGAAGTGAATGTCAGGGTTTGCCTTGGCGGCTTCGGTCGTCGCGTCGCCCAGCGCCGCCCCGACGGTCACGATCACATTGAAGCCGGCGTCGATAAACTGCTGCATGTTGTCGGCGTAGTCTTTGGCGTCCTGGGTTTCGATGTACTTGATGTCGTCTTCGCCCAGGCCAAGCTCCGCGGCCGCCTGCTCCACGCCTTCCCAAGCGGACTGGTTAAAGCTGCGGTCGTTGACGCGGCCCACGTCGGTGACCAGGCCGATGCGGAAGGTCCCCGCCTCCGGCGCAGCCGCCTCTTCCGGCGCAGCCGCTTCTCCTCCGGCGGGCGCGGCCGGTGCAGCCGGCGCTACACAACCAGCCAGCGCCAGAACCGCGACCAATGCCAAGCCGAGAAGCAGTGAAGTGTATTTAGAGGGTTGCATATGGTTTTGTCTCCTATACGCTAGAGTGTAGAATGAAACGCATGCCGCTCAATTGCCAGCGCTTAGCTGTCTTCATGTGGGGGTCCGCCAGGCGGAGAGAGGCTTCAGGCGGAAGACGGCGGACGAGATGGCGTTGCTATCTGTCTTCCGTCTGGAATTATACCTAACCCGCAGCATAGTAGCAAAGTGAATTCGTTCACTAATCGTCGCGGCCTGTCAGCCTCAACGAGGCTTGCCAACCTAGTTTCACCCCTTTGCGTCAATATGCAAGTATGAATATCCAGCATAAAAAGGATAGCTCCATGTCCATTTCACTCGGCGTTCGCCGCGCCCTGCAACAATGCGCTCAACCCGACAACACATTCGCCATGTTGGCAATGGATCAACGCGGCAGCCTGCTCAAGGCGATCAATCCGGACAGCCCGGCCTCCGTGCCGCGCAGCGATGTCTTGGCGCTGAAACGCGCCGTCATCGGCGCCCTGTCTCCCCATGCCAGCGCCACGTTGATGGATGTGGAATACGGTTATGGGACCTGCGTCGCCAGCGGCGCGTTGAGCGGTCGCTCCGGCCTGCTCCTCGCTCTCGAAAAAAGCGGCTACGAGGGCGACCCCACCGAACGGCGCACGAAGCTGCTCGACGATTGGAGCGTGGCTCATTCGCGTCGCGCCGGCGCCACCGGCATCAAGCTGCTCGTCTACTACCACCCCGACGCGCCCAATGCCGCCGATCAGGAAGCCCTTGTGCGCGAGGTGGCGCAGCAGTGCGCCGAGTGGGATCTACCCCTCTTCTTGGAACCCTTGCACTATTCCATCGACGCCAACGTAAAGACCCTGCCCAGCGCAGAGCGGCGGCGCGTTGTCGTCGAGACCGCGCGCCGGCTCACCCCGTTGGGGCCTACGGTCCTCAAGGCCGAGTTCCCCGTCGACGTCAAACAGACACAGGATCAGGGCGAGTGGGCCGCGGCCTGCGCCGAGTTGAGCGAGGCCAGCGTCACGCCCTGGGTGCTGCTCAGCGCGGGAGTGGACTTCGACATCTTCCTGCAGCAGGTGCGGGCGGCCTGTACGGCAGGGGCGAGCGGCGTATTGTGCGGCCGCGCCGTCTGGAAGGAGTCCGTGCCGTTGGCGGGCGAGGCTCGCACCGAATTCCTCGCCACGACAGCCGTCGACCGCTTCCGCCGGATCGCCGCCCTGGTGAGCGAGACCGCCCGCCCGTACACCGATTTCTATCCCGTCTCTACCGACGAGACGACTGCCGGCTGATTTTTGTATACACCGTACCACTATCCGAATTTGGGCCAAGCCTATGACCTCACCTAGCTCTCACCGGCCCCTGGTCGGCATCGACGTCGGCGGCACCTTCACCGACTTTGTGGTTCTGACGGACGGCGGGCTGACCGTACACAAGGTTCCGACCACGCCGGCGGACCAAAGCCGCGCCATCGTCGCCGGCCTCAATGCGTTGGACGTGCACGAAGCCGACGTGGTCCACGGCATGACGGTTGCCACCAACGCGCTGCTGGAGCGGCGCGGCGCTCAGACGGCGCTGCTCACGACCGCAGGCTTTGCCGACATCCTCATTATCGGTCGCCAGAACCGCCCGCAGCTTTACCATCTTAGCCAGCAGCGGCCCGCGCCGCTGGTCGAGGATCGCTGGCGGCTGGAGGCGCCCGAACGCCTGGATGCGGCGGGCAATGTCCTGGTCGAACTGGATGAAACGCGCGTGGCCGAACTGGCTGCGCAACTGGCGGACGGGGATGCGGAAAGCCTGGCGATCGTCTTTCTCTTCTCGTTCCGCAATCCCGCCCACGAGCAGCGCGCCGCCGAGATCATCCGCGCGGTCTGCCCGGATCTGCCTGTCTCGCTCAGCAGCGACATCCTGCCGGAGTACCGCGAGTACGAACGCACCGCCACCACGGTGATCAACGCCTATGTGCAGCCGCTCGTGGCGCGCTATCTGCACCGGCTGGAGCAGGCCCTGCCGAACAGCCGCGTGCGCATCATGCAGTCCAACGGCGGCGCCATTGGCTTGGCGCAGGCCGCGGGCCAGGCGGCGCGCGTCGTCCTGAGCGGGCCGGCCGGGGGCGTGGTGGGGGCTTTCGCCCTGGCGAAGCAGGCATTGAACACGGAGACTCCGCAACTGATCACCTTCGACATGGGCGGCACCAGCACCGATGTGGCGTTGTGCCCCGGCTTTGTGCCCGCCACGGCCGAAAGCACGATCACCGATCTGCCGCTGCGCTTGCCCGTGATCGACATCCACACCGTGGGCGCGGGCGGCGGCAGCGTGGCCTATGTGGACGCGGGCGGCGGGTTGCGCGTCGGCCCGCGTAGCGCCGGCGCTGTGCCCGGCCCGGCCTCCTATGGCCGCGGCGGGAGCGAAACCACGGTCACCGACGCCAACCTGGTGCTGGGCCGGCTTGACCCGAGCGGCTTCCTGGGCGGCCGCGGCGATGTCGCGTTGGACGTGGACGCGGCGCGGCGCGTGCTTTCGGAACTGGGCGCGCAGCTTGGCTTGAGCGCGGAGGAAGCCGCCCTGGGCGTGGTGCGCATCGCCAACGCCACCATGGAGCGCGCCTTGCGCCGCGTCTCGGTGGAGCGCGGCTATGACCCGCGCGCCTTCACGCTCCTGCCCTTCGGCGGGGCCGGCCCGCTGCACGCTTGCGACCTAGCCGACGCGTTGGACATCCGCGACATCCTGATCCCGCCTATCCCCGGCGTGCTTAGCGCCTATGGCATGCTCGTGGCAGACATCGCCAGCGACGCCTCGCACAGCGTGCTCCAGCCCGCCGACCACCTGGTGACGGACCTTTCGCCGCTGCATGAGATTTTTGAGGCGTTGCGCGCCCGCGTTACTTCCGTGCTGGAAGCGGAAGGCGTGGCTGCGCCGCGCATCGAAGCTGCGCTCGACATGCGCTATCGCGGCCAGAGCTACGAACTGACCGTCACGCTGCCCACGCCGATCACCGTGCGGCATCTCGTCGACGCCACCAACGCCTTCCACGCCGCGCACGAACAGCGCTACGGCTATGCCATGCCCGATGAGCCGGTCAACGTGGTCAACCTGCGCGTACGCGGTATTGGCCCCGGCGCGCAGCCTGGCCTGCCCAGCCTGCCGCTGCAGGGCGTGGACGCGTCGGCCGCGCGCCTGGCGGACAAGCCGGTCTGGTTCGACGCGTCCGGCTCCACGCCGACGGCCTGTTATGACCGCGCCCGGCTGACCCCCGGCAATTGCTTCGCCGGCCCGGCCATCGTCTACCAGTTCGACTCGACTATCGTCGTGCCGCCCGCCTGGTCCGGACGCGTCGACCAATTCGCCAACATCTGGCTGGAGCGAAAGTAGCGCCCTATGGACCCGATTACGCAGGAGCTTTACCGCCACCGCTTTGCCGGCGCCGCCGAAGAAATGGGCGTGACCCTGCGCCGCACCGGCTATTCGCCCAACATCAAGGAGCGGCTGGACTTCTCGTGCGCCATCTTCGACGGCGAAGGCCGCATGATTGCCCAGGCCGCGCACATCCCCGCGCACCTGGGGGCCATGCCCGCCAGCGTCCTGACCATCCTCGACCGCTTCGAGGTGTGGGAGCCGGGCGACGTGGTGATCGTCAACGATCCCTTCGAGGGCGGCAACCACCTGCCCGACATCACCATGATCTCGCCCGTCTTTGCGCGCGGGCAGGGCGACGCGCCCGATTTCTTCGTCGCCAGCCGCGCCCACCACGCCGACGTCGGCGGCATGACGCCCGGCTCGCTGCCCCTCTCCACCGAGATCTACCAGGAAGGCATCATCATCCCGCCGGTTAAGCTGTATAAGCGCGGCGTGCTCGATGCGGACCTGCTGCGCGTGATCCTGCGCAACGTGCGCACGCCCGACGAGCGGCGCGGGGACATCGCGGCCCAGCGCGCCGCCGCCGCCATCGGCGAGCGCCGCCTGCGCGAGATGGCGGACGCCTTCGGCATCGACGAGGTGCTGGCCTATGCGGCCAGTCTGCGCGAATACAGCGAAAAGCTCACCCGCGCCGCCATCCAAGACTGGCCGGACGGCGCCTATGCCTTCGAGGATGTCATCGAACTGGTGGAGGACGAGGAGGTCACGCTTGTGCCCATCCGCGTCACCGCCACCATCGCCGGTTCCGAGGTGACGTTCGACTTCACCGGGACGGCGCCGGTCATGAACGGCTCGCTCAACGCGGTGATCGCCATCGCCCAGTCCGCCTGCTATTACGTCGTGCGCTGTCTGGTGGGCGACCAAGTTCCCATGAACGCGGGCTGCTTTGCGCCCGTTCACGTCGTCGCGCCGGAAAACACGGTGGTCAACGCGCTGTCGCCGGCCGCGGTGGCGGGCGGCAATGTCGAGACGTCGCAGCGTATTACGGATGCCGTGCTGGGCGCGCTGGCGCAAGCCCTGCCCGACCGCATCCCCGCGGCCAGCCAGGGGACGATGAACAACGTCACCATCGGCGGCATGCTCGCCAACGGCACGCCCTTCGCCTATTACGAGACGATTGCGGGCGGCATGGGCGCGAGCCGCGAAAGCGACGGCCCCAGCGGCGTGCAAGTGCACATGACGAATACGCTCAACACGCCGGTAGAGGCGTTGGAGCTGGCCTATCCCTTCCGGCTGGAGCGTTATGCGCTGCGCCGCGACAGCGGCGGGGCCGGTCTCCACCGCGGGGGCGACGGCATTGTGCGCGAATACGTGATGCTGGCGCCGGCCACGGTCACCATGCTCAGCGAACGCCGCGCCGCGGCGCCGTGGGGCTTGGCCGGGGGCGAGGACGGCCGTCGCGGGCGCAACATTCTCTACCGCGTCGACGGCTCGACGGAGGAATTGCGCTCCAAGTTCACGCGGCGCGTCATGCCGGGCGACCGCCTGCGCATCGAGACGCCGGGCGGAGGGGGCTGGGGAGCGCCGACCGACGCGTAACGCACGTACAATCGTACAGATTTTGTCATTTCGCCCAGACGCACAGACTTGCGCCTGGGCTTTGTTTTGCGCGCCGTTCCTGTATGCAACAATTGCCGTCGCCCCTGCGTCATATGTGCGCAGGCAGCGATTAACTGCGATTGCCTGCTTGTGAAATGGCCCTGTGGCGAGCGACGGCAAGCGTAGGATAACGGTCCGGGTCAAATCCGGGTGCGATCCAGCGGTTTTTTTCGCCGCCGCCTATACTGGGGGCAGGAAGTGAAATAAACGCCGGCGGACAGGAATGCGCCGGTAGCCTATAAGGAAGAGTGGAGGCAGCATGAACATCCGACACATCATTATCGTGGCGATCACCTTAATCCTGTTCGGCTCTGTGGCGACGGGCGTCATCCAGGCGCTGGAGGCGCATCCCAACGCAGTCCACACCATGCCTGCCCTTGAGAACGTCCGGGATTACATGGCTGCCAGCGAGCCGGACGGCGTCAACTACGCCGTCGACGCAGGCGTTCTGTTTGCCGGCGTTCCCGGCGCTTGGACGCAGGTCCGCACGCCGGACGATGTGATCGTCTCGGCTGTGGCGGTCGATACGCAGCATGAAGGCGCGCTCTACATCGGCGCGGCCAATGAACTGGCGATTTACCGTTCGCTCGACGCAGGCGAGAACTGGCTGCGCGTGCCGCTGAGCGACGAGGCCGGCGGCGTGACGGACATCGCCCTCGACAGCGTGCAGCGTCTGGTGTACGCCGGTACGGATACGGCTGGCCTCTTCCGCCTGCGCGACGTCGGCTCCAGCGTCATCCTGAACAGCCAACTGCTGCTCGACGAGCCTGTGCGCCAGGTCGTCGCCGACAGCACGGGGGCCGGCCTGGCCTTCGCCCGCACCGATTTCGCCCTTTATCGGGCCGAGAACTTCGGGCTGACCTGGCTGACCGTGGACAACTTGTTGAGCAGCCCGACGGCGCTGGCCGTCGCCAACACCATCCCGGCGACCTTCTACGTCGGCACGACGGACCGCGGCGTGCTCACCAGCACGGACGGCCTGACCTGGACGACGGCGAACGACGGCTTGGACCTCGTGCCCGGCTCGCGGCTGCACGTCGACGCTTTGGCCGCCGACCCGACCCAGCCCGGTCTGGTCTACGCTGCGACGAGCTATCTCTACGGCAGCGCTACGCTGCACCAGACGCCCAGCCGCGTGTCGCTGAGCGACCCTGCGGCGCAGACGTGGACGACGCTGCACAGCGACCTGGATGTGTCCGTGGCCGAGCTGCTGCCGGTGAGCGGTCATGAGGGCGCGGTTTATGCTCTGACCACGACTTCTCGCAGCCCGCTGGCTCTGGGCAATGCGCCTGCGCAAACGGCGGTTGCGGCGCAGATTGAGCCGGCTCCTGCCGTCGCCGCCACAGCGCCCGCCGCTGATGAGGGCGCGACCGGCCCGTTGGCCTGGATCATTGCCGGCTTCGCCGCCATCGCGCTGATGTTCGCCGTCGCCTACGACGTGACCATGCGCCGCCGCACGACGGCCCCGGCCCATACCGCCAACGGCGTGCTGGAAGCCCAGCCCGTGCGCAGCAAGAGCTAACGCGCAACGTTCTTGGAAACCTAAATCACAACGCTGCCGGCCCTGATGTTTTTAGGGCCGGCAGCTTATTTTTGTGGGGAGTCGCCTTGCGGCTGCGGCATGCCGGCATCTTTGTCGCCGGACATCTGGACGCACCCCCGCTGCCAAAATGCTTTGCCGCGCGCGGCGTGAGGTGATACAATCGGATCAGACGCTCATCCGTTTGCCCACCGGTTCAGATTGCATGCCGCGAGAATCCAAGAGACAGACAACCGACCGCAGACCTGCAAAGACGCCGGCCGTTCGATCCGACGGCGATCTTACCGCGCCGCCAAGTTCGTTCCGTGCGGCGTCTTTTATCGTTTCTACGCTGCTTTTGGTCGCGCTGGCCGCGGTGATTATCTTGGCCGTGCGCGATAACCCGCTGGGGCAGGTCCCCCCTGTGGCCGTGGCCTCTCCGACGGGCATAGAAGCGGCGACAGAAGAGTCCGCCGCCGCAACCGCGCCTGCGCAGCCGTCGGAATCGCCTGCCGAAACGCCTTCGCTCGCAGCGGAGCAACCCACAGAAGCGGCGTCCACAGCAACAGCGCCCGTAGAAATGACGCCCGTAGAAATGACAACGCCGGGCAGCGCCGGGGAAACGGCGCCGTTGGGGCAGGAGCGCCGTGTCGAGGAGGCGGGCTTCTCCTTCCGCCCGCCCGCGGAATATGCGTTGGAGTTCGCCGGCGCATCCGCCACCCTATCGGCGGCCGAACGCAGTCCCGCTTCCGGCGCCGTCATGCTGCTGCGCGCCGATGTCGCCGCCGAGTTGCTTCCTGAACCGGCGGACAGCCTTGGGGAGGCTTTTGCGTTGTTTGTCGCCGCCTATACCGCGGAATACGACCTTGTCGCGAACGAGGCGGAAGCGGTGCGCGTGGGCGGCGAGGCGGCGTTGGGCGCGGACCTGTCGGACGCCGGAGACGGGGCGGGCTTCGCCGGGCGCGTGGTGATGACGGAGCCGTCACAAGATCGCCTCTTTATCATGGCCGGCCTGGCCCCAGCCGAGGCTTGGCAAGCGCAGGGTCGGGCCGATTTCGACGCAGTGCTAGATTCCGTCGCCTTCTTCGCCCCCAGCGCAACGCCGACCGCCGCCTCGCCTACGATTACCGTGGAGATGGCGCCGACCGCGGAAACGACGCCGACGCCGGAGGCCGAACCGACCGTAGAGGCCGAGCCGACGCCGGTTCCCCTGTCGCCGATTGGGCCTGACTCGAACTGGCGCATCTACTCCAACGGCAACTTTGTCAATCGCCTCGCCCTCTTGCGCAGCACCGTATGGGCCGCGACCGACGGCGGCGCTACGGCCTGGAACAAGTCCGCCGGCAGCCATGTTAAGTTCACGACGTTGGACGGCTTATCCACCAATCGGCTCACGTCCGCCGAATACTGCCCGCTGCCCGGATTGGGCGTTTTGTTCGGCAGCGACTTGGGCTTGCAGGTTTTCGACACGGAAGGCGGCAGTTGGAAGACGCTCAACAGCGCCAATAGCCCCATGAGCTTCGACGACATCGTAGCGCTGCACTGCAATGTCGAGGCGCAGACGTTGATCGTCGCCTATGCGCGGCATGGGCTGGATATTTTTGACGCCGCGGCAGGCGAATGGACGCACATCGACGAAAATGACGGCCTGGAGACGGGCATCATCCGCGACATTGCCGTGACCGCGCCGCAGACGATTTGGCTCGCCTCGCAGCTTGGGTTGACGCGCTTCAGCGACGGCGAATCGACGCTTTATAACGTGGAAAACAGCCCGATGACCAGCAACGTCGTCACGGCCATCGCCGGCGACGGCGCGAACATCGTGTGGCTGGCGACGGCGGGCGACCTGTATCGCATCGACGGCGAAAGCTGGGAGACTTATAGCCGCGCCACGGTCGCCGATTCGGAATTCCCCAACGGCAGCATCACCGGCTTGGCCTTGGCCGCAGACGGCAGCGCTTGGATCGGCACGGACCAGGTGCAGCTTTGCCGCTTGGACGCGGACGCGGGCCGCTGCGCCGAGTTCTTCAGTAACGAAGAGGGCATGGCTCTGGCGCCGCTGACCAGCCTGCGCCTCGACGAGGACGGCAACGTCTACTACACCACGGCGGGCGCCGGCATCAGCATGTATGACGGCGAGCGCTGGCAGACCTTCTTGATCGAAGACGAACCGGTGTCCGGCAATCGCATCCGCGACCTGGCGCGCGGCACGGACGATACCGTGTGGATCGCGACCGGTTCGGGCATTAGCCAGGTGCGGGCCGCGGACGGCGCGCCCATCACCCTGCTCACCGCCGCCAATACGCCGCTGCTCAGCCCCGACGTCCGCGTGATTCAACCGGATGCCGCCGGCGGGCTGTGGCTGGGCGCCGGCGGGGCCGCCTTCTATAAGGAGCCTAACTGGACCAACTACACGGCCGCGGAAGGTTTGGCCGGCACGGAAATGCAGGCCATCACCATCGACGGTGAAGGCCGCACCTGGCTTGGCTCCAAGACCGGCCTCAGCATCTGGACGGGGACCGCCTTCTTCAACTTGACCACAGAAAGCGGGCTGCCCAGCGATGACATCCGCGCCTTGCTCGCCGACGACAACGTGGTGTGGATCGGAACCGGCGGCGGCTTGCTGCGCTTCCAGGATAACCAGCTTCAGGTGTTCAACGCCGCCAACATTAACCTGCCGAGCGACGTCATCACCGCGCTGGCGCTGGACACCGACGGCACGCTCCTCGTCGGCACGGAGCGGGGCCTGGCGCGCTTCCGGGACGACCGCATCATCGCCATCCCGGACATTGCGGCTGCGCCCATCGTAGACATTGCCGTCGGCGTCGACAATACGGCATGGGTCGCCACGGGTGAAGGCGAGTTGTACCATTTTGACGGCGCTTCTTGGATGTCCATCCCGGACCTGTCGTTGTTGCCTTCGCCCGCTATTTCCGCCTTGCTGCTCGACAGCGCCGGCGATCTTTGGATCGGCGCGGCGCACGGCGGCGCAGCCGTCGTATCTCCGTAGCTGTCTTTGCTCCCATGAAGGAAACGCGCCATGTCTGAAGCGATTCCGCTGGTCGTCCACGCCACCCATGAGGCCGGTCTCAAGCTCGGCGGCATCGGCGCTGTGCTGGACGGTCTGCTCAGTGCGACGAGCTATGTCGACAACGTCGAACGCACGATTCTCGTCGGCCCCATGTTGGCAGGCGATCCTGTCATTTGGGAGCGGCTGACTAGCCCGCGCAGCGGCATTACGCTGCGCTACAGCAGCTTGCACGGCATCTTTGCCGGCGTGCCCGAATGGCAACGCACGGCGCTGCAACAGGTGGAGCAGACCTTCGCCGTAGCGCTGCTGTATGGCACGCGGCGTTTCGGCGACCACGAGCACGAGATCATCCTGGTCGACGTCAGCAACCCCAACTGGGACGAGATCAACCTGTTCAAGTACTACGTCTGGCAGAATTACGGCTTCGACGCCGCGCGCTACAGTTGGGACCCCGAATTCAACCTATACTTTATGATCGCCGGGCCGATCTTTGCCGCGCTCAAGGCGATTGGGGCGGATGCCGGCCTGGGACCGGAGCAGAAGGTCATCGTCGCCCACGAGTGGCTTGGCCTGCCGGTCGTTTTTGCCGCGCAGATGACGGAGCCGGGGCAGTGGCGCTCGGTTTTCTATGCGCACGAGACCGCTACGGCCCGCCGGTTGATCGAGGATCACGACGGCCACGATACGCGCTTCTACAACGTGCTCTACAAGGCCAAAGAGTGGGGACTGAGCCTGGAGGCCGCTTTCGGCAACCAGGACCATCTGTACAAAAATCCCCTGCTCAAGCTGGCGGCGCGTTGCGACAACATCTTCGCCGTGGGCGACCTGGTGCTGGAGGAACTGCGCTTCCTGGGCGGCCCGCTCTCCAACGCCAACATCGACCTGGTGTATAACGGCATCACGCCCGCCGGCATTACGTTGGAGCAGAAGCTGGCCTCTAAGGGGCGGCTTCAGGCGTACTGCGAAAGCCTGCTCGGCTATGTCCCCGACTACGTGTTTACGCACGTCACGCGCATGGTTCCGTCCAAAGCCCTGTGGCGCGACATCCGTGTGCTGGAACACCTGGACGGGATGCTGAGCCAGGCGGACAAGCGCGCCGTGCTGTTTGTGCTCAGCACGAGCGTGCCCGCGGGACGGCGACCTGAGTGGGTGGCGGCCTGGGAGGAGCAGTACGGCTGGCCCGTCGGCCATCGCGGGGACAACGGCGACCTGATCGACCTGGAAGCGCCCTATTTCTTCAACGACGTCGAACCGTTCAACCGTTCGGCCACGCAGAGCCGGATCGTCCTCGTCAACCAGTTCGGCTGGAACCGTGAGCGCTGCGGCCGGCGCATGCCCGCCGACATGGAGTTCCCGGACATCCGCTTCGGTTCCGACCTGGAGTTCGGCCAGAGCATCTACGAGCCGTTCGGCATTGCGCAGGTGGAGCCGTTGACCAGCGGCGCGCTGTGCTGCATCAGCAACGTGTGCGGCTGCGCCGGCTTTGTGGCGAGTGCGGCGGGCGGCCTGGAGAACGCGCCGAACCTCGTGGTTGCCGATTACGTCAGTCTGCCCCCCGGCTATTGGCTGGGCAGCCCGTACGATGCGCTGGGCATCGACGGCGGCGTGCGCGGCTGGATCGAGCGCTCGAACAGCCATACGACCGCGCAGACGATCTTCGAGCGACTGCCCAAAAACGAGTCCGAGATGCAAGCGCTGCTGGAATCGGGCCAGGCCGTCGCCGAACGCATGAGTTGGGACATTGTGGCGCGTGACATGCTTTTGCCCGGCCTCGCCCGCGCCCTGCATTCGTAGTATTCTGGAGCCTATGGACTTAGCGCGTTACCAACGCCAGACCTTATTCCGAGAGATCGGCCAAGACGGCCAGGAGCGGCTGCTCGCCGCAACCGCGGTCATTGTCGGCTGCGGCGCGACCGGCTCCGCGCTCGCCAACCTGCTTGTGCGTGCGGGCGTGGGCCGCGTGCGCATCATCGACCGCGATTTCATCGAACTGAACAACCTCCAGCGTCAGATCCTCTTTGACGAGGACGATATCGCCGCCAACCTGCCCAAGGCGGAGGCCGCCGCCCGCAAGCTGCGCCGCGTCAACAGCGGGATCGCCATTGAAGCCGTCGTTGCCGACGTCAACGCCGGCAACGTTCTCAACCTGATCGGCGACGCCACCGTCGTGCTGGATGGGACCGACAACTTCACGACGCGCTTTCTGATCAACGACGCCTGCATCCGGCTTGCTCTGCCGTGGGTCTATTGCGGCGTGCTTGCGTCCTATGGCATGACCGCCACTTTTGTGCCCGCGGGCGCGGCCGAAAAGCTGCCGGGCGAGCGGGCCGTTACCGGCTGCCTGCGCTGCCTGATGGGCGATGCGCCCGCTCCCGGCGCTACGGCCACCTGCGATACCGTAGGCGTCATTGGGCCGATCGTCACGCTGCTCAGTTCCATCGCCGCGGCCGAGGCCATGAAGCTGATCGTAGGGCGGGGAACGCTTAACCCCGGCCTGCTCCATTTCGACCTGTGGCTGCACGAGTACGAGCAGTTCGGCGGCGGCGGGCCGCGCCTCGGCTGCCCGGCCTGCGACCTGCACCGCCTGGAGTTCCTAGAGGCCGAAGCGGGCGCAACCAGCGCCGCGCTGTGCGGGCGCAACGCCGTCCAGGTGAGCGTCACCGCGCCGGGGGGGCGTGCGCCGCGGCTGGACCTGGCGCGGCTAGAACGGCAACTTGCGCCGGTTGCGTCGCGGCTGGCGCGCAACGAATACCTGCTGCGCGCCCAGATCGAGGACTACGAGTTCACGGTATTTCCGGATAATCGCGCTATCATCAAGGGTACAGAAGACGAGAATTTGGCAAAAGGTCTATTCGCCAAATACATCGGGGGATGATGTCTCCGACCCAATCGCTCTCAGAAGGCTCCCTCCCACGCATCCGGCTGCGCGCCATGCGCCGGCAGGACTTGCCCGCTCTGGTCGCGTTTTGGAACCGCGCGTTTTCCGACCGGCGCAATTACCGTCCCGTCTCCATTGAGGAATACCGCAGCCGCATTCTTGATTGCCCCGCGTATGATCCTGCCGGCCTGATCCTGGCGTGGCAAAGCGATGCGCCCGCCGATCCCGCGCATGCCTTTGCGAACGGAACCGAAACGCTCGTCGGGCTGGTGCACGCCTTTCGCCCGCTGGAGCAGACCGGCCACTACCGGCGCTGGCGAGCCGGCCACGCCATTGCGACGCTCTACGTGGATCCGCCGCATCGCAACCAGGGCGTCGGCAGTCGTCTGTTGCAGGCTGCGGAGAACTGGCTTTATTATTGTCCTGTCGACTTCGGCGGGCAGGCCTTGCCTTGTTATGGCGGCGTCGAGGGGCCGCGAGCGCCCTTCTACGGCAGCAGCCAGCATCTCGGCGTCAGCGCGCACGATACGGAACTGCTGCGTTTCTTGTCCAAGCGCGGTTATGCCGTGAACGCCCCCGGCGACGTTTCGATGACGCTTGATCTGGCGACTAGGGCGAGGGCGCAGCGCGCCGGCAGAAGCGATCCGTCCGCCGAAAGGCCGGCTGAATACGGCCTGCGCGTGATCGCCATCAGCCACGAAGCGCCCTTCACAGGCCGCGAGCGACCGGAGCGCGCCGAGTATTCGTTGTGGGGGGATAACGGCGGCAGCCCTTACGCGGGTCTCGTCCTGGCGGATGGCGAGGATATGCTCCAGGGCGTCATCAGTTGGTATCCGCTGGAAGAGCGCAGCCGCGCGGGTATTTTCGGCTTTTGGCTGGCCCCGGAACTGCGCGGGCGCGGGCTGGGCGCCTACTTGCTGGACCGGTCGCTCGACGAGATTGCCGATGCGCCGGCGCCGCGCGGGGGGTATGCCGCCGTCGAAGTGCAGACGCACCTCGTTCGCCACGCCACGGCCGTCCAGTTGTACGAAGCGCGCGGCTTCCAAGTGGACGAGGTATGGGTACATCTGGTAAAAACGTGAGCAGTACGCGGCGCGCAGCCCGTGGGGCTGCCCTGATTCGACCGGTTGGCGAACTGCGCAACTTCGCGCCCTAGACGCGCCCGCATAGACGAGGCGCCATTCAACGAGGATAAAGACAATGGCATCCAGGAAAACGAGCGCCCCCTCCCCCAAACCGCCTGCCACCACAGCTGCCGACGGCGATATTGCCGCCATTGTCCACGGTTATCACGGTGCGCCGTTCAACGTTCTTGGCCCGCACGTGATCTCGATGAAAGAGCGCACGGCGGTCGCGATCCGCGCCTTCCGTCCGCTGGACGCGGCCGTTTTTGTGCTGGACACGACTGCTGGCGAGCGCATGCCCATGCAGCGCGTGGACCCCGCCGGCTTCTTCGAGGCCGTATTCGAGGACCGCGCCGAACCCTTTCCCTACCGCCTGATCGCGGTCGACCCGGCGGGCGCGGAACACGACCTGGAGGACCCGTATCGCTTTTCGCCCTTTTTGACCGACTACGACCTCTATCTGTTCGGCGAGGGCAACCTGTTCTATAGCTACGAGAAGATGGGCGCGCATTTCGTGACGATCGACGGCGTGCGCGGCGTCAACTTCGCGGTTTGGGCTCCCAACGCGCAGTGTGTCAGCGTCATCGGCGAATTTAACGGCTGGGACACGCGCACACATCTGATGCGCTTTCACGAAGGGCCGGGCGTGTGGGAGTTGTTCATTCCCAACTTGCCGGAGGGAACCCACTACAAGTACGCGGTGCAATCGCGCTTCCTCGGCTATAAGGCCGACAAGTCGGACCCCTACGGCTTCTACGCCGAAGTCCGCCCCAGCACCGATTCCAGGGTGTGGGACATCGACCGCTACGAATGGAACGATCAGGAGTGGCTGGATCAGCGCGAAAAGAGCCAGACGTTCGACCGGCCGATCAGCATCTACGAAGTCCACCTCGGCAGTTGGCGACGCGTGCCCCACGAGGAAGGCGGCGGCTTCCTCAGCTATCGCGACCTGGCGCACCAGCTCGTCGAGTATGTCACCGAGATGGGCTACACCCACATCGAGTTGATGCCCATCACCGAGTACCCCTTCGACGGCTCGTGGGGCTATCAGGCGGTAGGCTACTTTTCGCCCACCAGCCGTCACGGCTCGCCCGACGATTTCATGTACTTCGTCGACTACTGCCACCAGCACGGCATCGGCGTGATCCTCGACTGGGTGCCGGCCCATTTCCCGCGCGATGCGCACGGCCTTGCCTTCTTCGACGGCACGCATCTCTACGAGCACTCGGACCCGCGGCTGGGCGAGCATGTGGATTGGGGAACCAAGATCTTCAACTTCGGGCGCAACGAGGTGCGCAACTTCCTGTTGAGCAGCGCGCTCTTCTGGCTCAAGAAGTATCACATCGACGGACTGCGCGTCGACGCGGTCGCCTCCATGCTCTACCTGGACTACAGCCGCGAAGGCGGCGAATGGATCCCCAATAAGTACGGCGGGCGCGAAAACTTGGACGCCATCAGCTTCATCCGTCGTTTCAACGAGGTGACGCACGGCGAAGCTCCCGGCATTATCACCGTCGCCGAGGAAAGCACCTCTTGGCCGATGGTCACGCGCCCGACCTATATGGGCGGTCTGGGCTTCGACTACAAGTGGAACATGGGCTGGATGCACGACATGCTCAGCTACATGGAAAAGGACCCGATTTTCCGGCGCTATCACCAGAGCCAGATCACCTTCAGCATGATCTACGCCTTCAGCGAAAATTTCATCCTGCCTTTCAGCCACGATGAGGTCGTTCACCTGAAGCGTTCGATGCTGGACAAGATGCCGGGCGACGTGTGGCGCAAGTTTGCCAATCTGCGGGCGCTCTATGCCTATATGTACGGCCACCCCGGCAAGAAACTGCTCTTTATGGGCGGCGAATTCGGCCAGTGGCGCGAATGGAACGAGGACGTCAGCCTGGACTGGCACCTCCTCGAGACGGCGGAACATCGCCGCTTGCAGAGCTTTGTGAGGGCGCTTAACGCGCTGTATGCGCGCGAACCGGCCTTGCACGAGGTCGACGCAAGTTGGGAAGGCTTTGAGTGGATCGATTTCAGCGACGCCGACCACTCGGTGATCAGCTTCGTCCGTCGCGCCAAGGACCCCGGCGACCAGGTGATCGTCGCCTGCAATTTCACGCCGGTGCCGCGCCTCGCCTATCGCATCGGCCTGCCGGTTGACGGCGCCTATGCGGAGATCCTGAACAGCGACGCCGAGGAGTTCGGCGGCAGCGGCGTCGGCAATCCGCAGGACGTCATGGCCGAATCTATGCCGTGGCAGAACTGCCGCCACTCGGCCCCGGTGAATCTGCCGCCGCTAGGCGTCGTTTTCCTCAAGCGCAAGAGTTAGGCAGCCGGGAGCAAGCGAGGATGGCGGACACCCTGTGGATCGTTGGCGGCCAACTGCCGGCTGAATTTCTCTCCAGCGCGACGCAGACCGAGCCGGGCTTCGCGCGCGGCGAGGTTCTTCTGCGCGGCGGGCGCATCGTTGAGGTAGGAGCGCCGATTGAAGCGGGCGCAGCGCCTACGCTCGACGCCAGCGGCGGCTATGTGCTGCCCGGCTTCGTCGACGTGCATGTACACGGCGGGGCCGGCCGCGATACGATGGACGCTGACCCGGCGGCGCTGCACGATATGGCGCGCTTCTTCGCCCGCCACGGCGTCACCGGCTTCCTCGCCACGACCATGACCGCGGCGCACGCACCCACGCTGGACGCGGTGCGTGCTGTGGCTGCGCATGGCGGCAAAACGCCCGGCGGCGCCGGAATCCTGGGCGTGCATCTGGAAGGGCCGTATCTCAGCCCCGAATTCCCCGGCGCGCAGTTGGCGTCCGACATTCGCCCGGCTGATCTGGCCGAGTTCGGCGAGTTGGTCAAGGCCGGGCGCGGCGCAGGTGCAGTGCGCATGATTACGCTGGCCCCGGAGCAGCCAGGCGCGCATGACCTCATTCGTGCGGCGCGCCGCCGCGGCGTCACCGTCGTGGCCGGCCACACCAGCGCCACGTATGAGCAGTTCGAGGAAGCCGTGGCGCTGGGCGTTAGCCAGGCGACGCACACCTACAACGCCATGACCGGCCTGCATCACCGGCGACCCGGCGCGTTGGGCGCGGTCCTGTCCGACGACCGCGTCGACGCGCAATTGATCGCAGACAATATCCACGTCCACCCTGCGGCCATGAAGATATTGGCCCGCTGCAAGGGCGCGCACCGCACCGTGTTGATCACCGACGCCATGCGCGCGACGGGACTGCCGCCGGGCGAGTACGAGCTAGGCGGGCAGCCGGTCTTTGTGCAGGAGGGGATGTGCCGCCTGGCTGACGGTACGTTAGCCGGCAGCGTGCTTACGCTGGAGCGCGGGCTGGCGAACTTCATGGCCGCGGCAGGGCTGAGTTTGGCGCAAGCCTGGCCCGCAGCCGGGCGCACGCCCGCGGCCTCCATTGGGCTGGGCGGAGAAATGGGCCGCATTGCGGCGGGCTATCGCGGCGACCTGACGGTGGTCGACGCGCAGGGCGAGGTGATCGCCACGGTCGTCGACGGGCGGGTGGCCTATGTGCGCGAGGTAGAGCGTTTAGGCGGCGACGGCGGTCACGATCACGCGCTTGGCCCCGGCCGCGAGTAGGGCGGCGCGCACCGGCTCCACGGCGTCATCCTCCACCAGCGCGATGATGTTGCCGCCGCCGCCGGCTCCGCTCAGTTTAGCGCCGCCGGCGCCCGCGTCGCGCGCCGCCGCCATCAGACGCTCCAGCGCAGGCGTGCTCACGCCAATCTGCGCTAACAGCGCCTGGTTGCGGTCGAAGAGCGGGCCCAGTTCGGCGGGCTGCCCCGCTTCGAGGGCTTGGCGCGCAGCTTGGACGATCTCCCCGATCTCATCGAACCATCTATCGTAGCGGGCCGGGTCCGCCGCGCGGCGGGCGCGCACCTGGTCCACCATGACGCGCGTCGGGCCGGTTGCGCCGCTGTCGGCAATGGCGATGCGGAACGGCGCAGCGCAAGCGAAGATTGCGGGCGGCTCGCCGCGCACGAACCAGACCGGCTGCCCATAGGCGACGACGGTGTTGTCGATGCCGCTGGGCGTGCCGTGGTGAACCTCCTCGCCCGCATAGGTCAGTTCGCTGACGAGTTCCGGCGCAGGCTCCACGCCGGCGTGCAGCAGGATCGCACGCACCAGCGCGGCGCTGACCGCGGCGCCGCTGCCCAGCCCGCCCGCAATCGGCAGGTCGCTGGCGATATCGATGCGCCAGTCAGGATCGCCCGTCAGCCTGGCGCGGCGTAATGCCAGGCGGGCGACCAGCGCCAGCGGCTCGTCAGGCGGCGCGTCAGCCAGGCGAATTTCCTTGCCTAGATCGCGCGCACAGATCACGCAGCCGGCGCCCGCAGCCCCGTTGCGCACCTCGGCGGTCGCCACGGCCTCCCACACAGGGACAGCAATGGCCGGGCGTCCGTAGACTACGGCGTGCTCGCCGACTAGGATCACCTTACCGGGCGCCTGGGCGCGCGTCATGGGCCGTCCTCTGCCCCTTGAGATGCGAGCGCATCGACGAGCGCGGCGACGACCGCCTGGTTCTCGAACTCGGTGTTGTAGAAATAAGGGCTGAGCCGCACCGCGCCCGGCCGGTGATCGACGATGATGCGGCGATCCTTGAGCGCCGCGACCGTCTGCGCGGGCTGCGCTACGGGCAGCATGACGATGCCGGCGTGGCGATCCATGTCTTGCGGCAGGCGCGGGGCCAGCCCCGCGGCGCGCAGCCGTGCGGCCAGGTCCGCGACCAATTCGCGGGTGCGGGCGCGCACCGCGGCCGGGCCGATCTCCTCGATGATGCTCATGCCGGCGTTGGCCGCGTAGACCGCGGCCACGGCGGGCGTCCCCGGCTCGGAGCGCCGCGCGGCGGGCGCCCGCGCGAAGCGGACCCGGGTGGACGTGTACAACGAGTTGGCGGCGGACCCGCCGGGCGGCGGGGGCGC
>CAZYSJ010000035.1:0-36957 GCA_964649875.1 uncultured Caldilineaceae bacterium | reverse complement strand
GTCTCCTCATAGAGTCGCACCAGCGCCAGCTCGATCTCCGGGTGACCGGCGTAACCGCGCTTCTGGCCCGGCTTCGGCCCGAACTCGCGGTCGATATGGTCGGCGTAACGCGCCAGGGCATTGAGCAACTTCGGGTCGCCCGTCGCCTGATGGTGCGCCACAGCCGCCTCCATCAGATGGCCGGCGCAGTACATCTCATGCCAGTCGCGCAGGTTCTTCCAGCGCATCTCCGGCTGGATGGCGGTGAAGTGCGTATTCAGATAGCCGTCCGGCTGCTGCGCGCTGATGATCTTATCGGCTACCTGGTCGACAAGCGCGGCCAACTCCGGGTTTGGATGGGTGATGAGCGAATAGGACGCAGCTTCCAGCCACTTGGCCGGGTCTGAGTCTCCGAAAATCTCCACAATGGGCGAGGGAACCTCGCGCTCGAAATCCAAGTCAAAGGCGGCGATACGTCCGGTATCCACCAACATCTGATACATGTGGGGGATCGACGCCGCCCGGTTTGTCTCTTGGCGCGGGGCCCAAAACGGATCGTCGAACCGCACGTTGACGAACGATACGGGGGTGAGTTGTCGTTTGGCGGATTGGGCAGCAGACTGTGTTGTCATGATGGTTCGATCCTGTTGTGGTTTTCTAGCCGCGTAGGGCGCGGCTGATAAGTAGTTGGCGAGCCTACACAAAGGTCGGCATTACAATCGGCAGGGTCTTCCATCCGGCTTCGGCATCGGGCATCACACTGCCAAGATGACAACCGAATGGGGCGGCAAATAAGCGACGCCGTCGGAAAAGGCCAACGACTTCTCTTGGGGGACAACCCGGTCGGGGTTGTCCACATCATTGTATGCGTCGACCCCGTCTCCGTCCAACACGACGGCCCGCCGGATCCCTTCCAGCGGTGCGCCCGCCACGACGATCCGGCACGCCAATGCTTGCTCCGGCAGACGATTGACTAGGGCTAACTGCCATTTCTCCTGTCCGTCATCACACGTTGCAATGGCGTCGAGCGCCGGTACAGAAAGCCCGTCGTGCGTGAAAGTCGGGCTTTCGACAAACGCTTCGCCAATCCGCTCGCCCAGCAGGTTGGCATACATGGAGAGTACATGGAAGGTGGTGCGGCGCACAACGCCCGAAGGATGAACGTACAGCGGCCCGCGTGTGTTCACCACCGGCGCCATATTCGCCATGCGCACTGTATCGGCATGGCGCAGACACGTATTGAGAAAGCCGGCGGAAAAGACGGCGTCGGCCATCGTATAGGTGGCGTTGATGTCATTGCGGTCGCGCGCGGCGATGGCCTCCGGCGAGTTGCCGACGGGATGATGCCAGCCGCGCAGATTCCACTCGTCAAAGGCGATGCCCAGCTTGCCTTCGAAGCCGGCCACGCCGATGATCTGCTCGGTCAGGCGAATGGCCGCCTCGACCCGGCCGGACCGCGCCACGCAGGTCGCGTAGTCGCTCGGCTCGTCCACCTGATTGAGGCGGTCGTAGTAGCCGTGGATCGACACCATGTCGAGGTACTGGCCGGCCTGTCGCAGCAGATTGAGCGTCCAATCTACATCGGCCAGCGCCGCGGCCAGCAGTTTAATCGAGGGGTCGACGCGCTTCATCATCTTGGCCGACTCGGCCACGAAACGCCCCCACTCGGCGGAAGTCTTGGCGCCCATCTCCCAGTCGCCGTAGTTCTCATTGCCGATTGACCAATACGGCACATGATGCGGCTGCACATGCCCGTTCGCCTGGCGCGCCTTGGCCCATCGTCCGGCATCGGGCAGGTTGCAATACTCCACCCAATCGCTCATCTCTTCCGGCGTACCCGTCCCTGCGTTGGTGCAGATATACGGCTCGGCGCCGATGGCGCGACACCAGGCGACGAACTCGTCCGTGCCGAAGGTGTTCGGGTCTTCGACGCGCCACGCCTTGTCATAGGCGGGCCGGCGCGGGTTGCCGACGCCGTCCGCCCAATGATACGCGCTGACGAAACAGCCGCCCGGCCAGCGCACCACGGGCACGCGTAATTCGCGCAGCGCGTCGATTACGTCGGTGCGGAAACCGTGCTCATCGGCGAGCGGCGACCCTGGCTCGAAGACGCCGCCATAAACCTGGCGATGGAAGTGCTCTAAAAACTGGCCGAAGATCATGCGGCTGTACGGCTTGCTGCCGCGGTGCGCGTCAATCGCAACAACGGACGAGAGATTCATGGCTGACTACATTAGCCTTTCCAGGATAGGGCGAATGCGCCTGCCCTGAACGATTGCAGGCGCTATTGCGGTGAAATGAAACGGATTGGAGAGGAAAATCCCGCCAATCGACTGCGAATCCGGTGGCGAAGAACGAAAAAGCGCGCGGCAGTTCGGCGCGCCGGCGGCGCGCCTTCAGGTTGGCTGCCGGCAACGGCTTAGCCCTTCAAGCCGCTGAGCACCACGCCCTGAATAAAGTAACGTTGGGCGAAGAAGAACAGGACCACGATAGGCAGAATCATGGCTGCCGAGGCCGCCATCAGCAGATCATAGCGTGTGCGCATGACGCTGCGGAAGGTCGCCAACCCGATGGCCACGGTGAAATTCTCCGGCGAGTTGAGATAGAGCAGCGGGCCGATGAAGTCGTTCCAGCCGTTCAGGAAAGTGAAGATGGCTACTGCCGCCAGCGCCGGCTTGGCGAGCGGCAGCATGATATTCCAATAGATGCGGAACTCGCTGCAGCCGTCGATGCGGGCCGCATCGGCCAACTCTTCAGGCAAAGTGCGGAAAAACTGGCGCAACAAGAAAATGTTGAAAGCGCCGCCGCCGAAGAAGATCGGAATTACCAGCGGCTTGAACGTGTCGATCCAGCCCAGCCGGCTGAAGATCACGAACTGCGGCACCATCAAAACGAAATAGGGGACCATCATGGTCGAAAGAACGAGCACAAACCAGAAGTCGCGCCCCCAAAACTTGATGCGCGCAAAGCCATAGGCGGACATAGAGGAGGTCACAATGACCGCCACCATATTCAGCACTACGATGATCAAGGTATTCTTGATGTAGATATCGAATGGCTTGTAGGTGAGCGCATCGGAATAGTTTTGTGGCCGCCACGGATCGGGGATCCACTTGGGCGGAAAGAGGAAGATATCCATCTCCGGCTTAAACGAGCTGGTGAGAAGCCAGAGAAAAGGCATTATCATGACCGCTGAGCCGGCCAATAGCAGTACCCAGATCATGACGCGCCACCAGAATTCGCCTCTGCGCAGACGGGACGCAAACCGTCCGCCTGCGGTTTCACGAGATAATGACGCGACAGGAGGCTGAGATATAGGACCGACGCTATTCATAAGACAATCTCCCGATATACATGGGGTCGGCCATGCAGCTTAGGTATTATCCTCGTAGTGGACCATGCCGCCTACATAGCGGAAGATCAGCAAGGTCAGCACGAGAATAATCAGGAACAACACCCAAGCCAGCGCCGCCGCATAACCCATACTCAGGTATTCAAAGGCGTTGCGATAGAGATAGAGCACATAGAACAGCGTGGCGTTCTGCGGGCCGCCATTGGTGATCAGGAAGCCGGCTGTAAAAACCTGGAAAGTGCCGATGATGCTCATGATCAGATTGAAGAAGATCACGGGCGAAAGCAGCGGCAGGGTGATGTTCCAAAGCTGGCGCAGACGGCCCGCCCCATCGATCTCGGCAGCCTCGTAATACACATCGGGGATGCCCTGCAAGCCCGCCAGGTAGATGATCATAGACCCGCCCAGGCCCCATAGGCTCATCATGATGAGGGCCCACAAGGCATAAGTCGGGTCCTGCAACCAAGGGATGCGAGCGATGCCAAAATAGCGCAAAATGGCATTGAGCAGCCCGAACTCGGTATTAAAGATCCAAGCCCATAGCACCGCGCTTGCCACCGCCGGCACGATGCTAGGCAGGTAATAGATCGTACGGAAGAAGGCAATGCCCCTCACCTTGGTGTTGATGAGCAGGGCGAGCAGCAGAGCAAGCACCAGACCTAACGGAACCGAAGCCAGGGTATAGAGGACTGTAACCTTGAGTGACTGCCAGAAGAGATTGTCCGTGCCCAGCCGTAGAATATTGTCAAACCCCACGTAACGCGGCGCACGGATCAAGTTCCAGTCCGTAAAAGTCAGCCAAACTGCAACAAGGGCGGGTGCTAGAAACCAGAAAAGAAAGCCCAAAACGAAGGGCATGATAAAGAGGTAACCCGTGATCGTTCGACGCGTGGCGCTGGGCAACGAACTGAACCAGCCTAGTTTGGGGGCTGTCGACGCTATAGGTTGAGTAGCCGTAGCCATGAAGGGTCTCCCAAGGTGGTTCGCGGGGAGGGCAGGAAGCCTTCCCGCCCCCCCGATTACTTAACTGCGGGCCTGCTCCTCTTCCAAGATGGCATTCGCCTCAGGAATGGCGACCGTCAGCGCCTCTTCAGCGGTCTGGTCGCCGATCCAAATGGCATCGAGCGCAGGATAGAGGACCGAAGTCGCACGCGGATAGCCGATGGGCAAGTAGAGAACCGTTCCGAAGCGCGGCAGGTACTCAGTCGCGATCTTGTAGTAATCGGACGGATGCACGCCCTCCGTGATCCAGGTCTTCAGACCCTCTTCGGTCATCAGATCCGTCTGGCTGGGCAGCCACAGCCCGGTGCGGCAGAACTGGAGTTGATAGAAGGGGGTGGCGAGGAAACGCAGCCACTCCCAGGCTTCGTCGGGGTGCTTGCTGCCGGAGGTCGCAGAGTGCAGATGGGCCTGCATGTTGGTGGAGACCCGGCTCATCTGCGGCAACACCGCCGTACCCAGCGTGGCCTTCATGTTCTTCATCCAGTCCAGCGCCCACGAACCGTCGATCGCCATCGCCAGTTTGCCGGTTTCCAACATCTGCGTGTTGGTCATGCCCAAGCCCTGGAACGCACTTGATTGCGGCATCACCTGGTGGACCAACATCAGGTCTGCCAGGTTCTGAACGGCTTCAATCCCCGCCGGCGTATCAATGTTGAACTTGTTCGTTTCGGGGTCGATTCCTCGTACGTCGTTGATGTTCAGAGCAGCGTAGAAGATTGTGTCGTTCGAGTAGTCCCAGTGAACGCCCCAGTTCTCGACATTCTGGATGTCAAAACCGGCGTCGCCGGGGTGATTGCCGTTAACGTCCTTGGTGAACGCACGCGCCACTTCGACGAAGTGGTCCCAGGTCCAGGCCTCATCGGGGTCATTGCTCGGCGGCTCAATGCCCTCCGCCTCGAAGAGATCGGCGTTGTAGTAGATGTGAGGCGCCACCCAGCACGAGCCGATGCCGTACCAGCGGCCTTCCACGGCACAGCGCTCACTCTCTTGCGGCTGGATGAAGTAATCCTCCCTGCCCAGCAGCGGGTCCATCTCCAGATAGTCCGTAATGTCTAACAGAAGCCCATCGCGGATGAAGGTGAAGTAGTCCGTGCTGTAGATGAAGCCGGTGTCCGCCGGCGTGCCGGCCGCTACGTTGGACAGAAATTTCTCGGAGTAGTTCTCAGGCGTGTGCATCCAGATGACCTTGATGTTCGGTTGCTCCTCCTCGAACACCTCGATGGCCGCCTTCACGCCCTCGTCTTCACCGACGCCGCCCCAGCCCATGAAGCTGATTTCCACCACCTCGCCGGCCGGCGCTGCACCGCCGGCTTCGCCGGATGGCTGCGGCGCGGCCGGTGTGCACGCAGCCAAACCGATTGCAGCCAACGACATACCGCTAATCTTAAGAAACTGCCGTCTCGATACACCATGACCAGACATTGGGGACTTTCCTCCTTTTGAGAAAAAGTGGCTGTGGTACGCATATGAGAACAACAGGAATATCGCTCGACGGTTTGAGCAGATTATGGGCGGGCAATGATGTGGCCATTTCAGTATAACAGGCGACGGCGAGATTCACAACTGCACCGCACAAACGTATGAAACCTTCCATTGCAGCGGTCGGGCGCGACAAGGGTCCGCGCTCGCCTCTGCCGCCCATTTGACGGCGCCGCAAAATCTGCATACAATGTGATCGTCACAAAATCTCACAAGTATGCATACTGAAATCCGCCGCCTGCCGACCGGTCTGGCCGGCGGCAATCCGTCGCAGCAACGGTCGGCTTATGGCTAATGCCGCTCTTCTTGCCGATCCGCGTCGAAGCCATCCGCGACATTTTCGTCAGTGGTTATTCATCACAGCTCCCTGTCCGTCCCTTCGGGTACGCGATGCGTATACGACAACCCTCAGCGATACGATTCGGCGCTCTCGGCATGCAGCGACTGCACAAGCCGCTTCGCATATCTCCGCATCCCATCCCGACAGAAAGCGCTATCCCGTCCAGCGGATAATGCCCGGCGCGTTTTTGCCGGGCTGAGTCAACAACAACATTCCCAAAAGGAGATAGAGTCCATGAACAAGCGAGTCCTCCACATATTCAGCTTCGTATTGGCGCTCGCGCTCGCCCTCACCGGCTGCGCGGCGCCGGCTGCCCCCGCGACCGGAGGCGAAGCCGCCGCCCCTGCCGAGGAAGCCGCCCCCGGCGATCTCCCTCGCAACGAAACCCTGTACGTGGCCGGTCTGCAATGGGGCCCCTTCATCACCTTCAACCCCGTGGCCCCGCAGATCACATGGCCCAACGGCGAAACCATGCTGATCTACGAAGCCCTATTCGGCTATAACGTGGCCACCGGCGAGATCGACCCGCTCCTGGCCGAATCGTTGACCATGGTAGACGACACCACCATGGAAATCACGCTGCATGAGGGCACAACCTGGCAGGACGGCGAACCGTTGACGACCGAGGACGTGATCTTCACCTTCGAACTCGGCAAGACCAACACCGACCTGGACATCAGCACTTTCTGGGACTATGTGACGGAGATGACCGCCGTCGACGAGCGCACGCTCCAGATCAAGCTCAACCCCGAACGGCTCAACGTCGGTCAGGTCAAGCATTTCCTGACTCGCACGTCGCCCGTCATTCCCAAGCACATCTGGGAAGAACGCGCCGGCGGAGACACGCCCATCTCGCAGTTCGTCGAAGAGAATCCCATCGGTTCCGGCCCGTACCAGGTGCTTGACTACTCGACCGAGCGCGTCGCCCTGGTCCGCTTCGACGATTACTGGGGCAAAGACCTCTTCGGTTTGCCCGCGCCCAAATACATCGTTCACCCCATCTTCGACAGCAACGACGCCGGCAACCTCGCCTTCCAGCAGGGCAGGGTAGACCTGTCACAGCAGTTCGCGCCGCAGATCTGGCAGATGTGGGAAGATCAAGGCCTGCCCGTAGGCACGTGGTTCAAGGAACCCCCATATCACCTGCCCGGCAACATCCCCATGCTGCACATCAACATCCACAAGCCCGGCCTGGACAACGTGCTGGTGCGCAAGGCGCTCGCCTACTCCATCAACTACGCGCAGATCGCCGAGACCGCCATGTCTCGCTATTCCGATCCGGCGCAGCCGAGCTTGGTCATCCCCAGCGGCGGCGAAGAAGTATACTTCAATGCCGAACAAGCCGCTGAGTTAGGTTGGGAGTACAACCCCGAAGAGGCCGTCCGCATCCTCGAAGAGGATCTGGGCGCAACCAAGGGCGATGACGGCATCTACGTCCTGCCCGACGGCACCCGCCTCGGCCCGTGGAAGGTCCTCGCCTGCTACGGCTGGACCGACTGGATGACGGCCGTAGAGTTGGTGGCGCAGAACGCGCAAGAAGTCGGCATCGACATCACCACAGAGTTCCCCGAAGCGCCTGTGACGACGGCCCGCCGTAACGCCGGCGACTTCGACATGGTCATCTGGACCTTCACCGGCGCTAGCCCCGCCAGCCCGTGGGCCCGCTTCCGCGACGCGCTCGACATCCGCGGCGTGCCCCCCATGGGCGAGGTCGCCTTCTGGAACTGGAACCGCTTCGAGCACCCGGACGTTCCCGCCCTGCTCGACCAGGTGGCCGCCAGTTCCGACCTCGAAGAACAGAAGGCGCTGTATAGCGAGCTGGATAAGATCTACATCGAAAACATCCCCACCATCCCGCTGATGTACCGCCCGTTGGAATTCTACGAATACAACGAATCGGTATGGACCGGCTTCGCCAACGCGGACAACCCGGTCGCCCCGCCGCAGCAGAACTACGGCGGCATCCGCGGCTACTTCGTTATCCAGCCCAAGTAAGGCGCGTTCACGCATCGGGTCTGTTCAGGCAAGCCGCAGCGCATGTACTCTGCGCAGCAAAATCTGAGCAGACCCGGCGTGAAGCTCTAGCTGCACGGGCAGGCAGCCCCATGCAGGGCTGCCTGCCTCGGCCAGGGAGACCATATGTCGAAGTTTCAACGCTACCTAGTCAACAAACTCCTTTGGTTTATCCTCGCCTTCTGTATTGCCCTCGTGCTCAATTTTCTGCTGCCGCGCCTCATCCCCGGCAACCCGGTCGACACGATCGTGGCGCAGATGTCCGCGGGCGGCGGCGTCAGCGGCCCGGCGCTCGAAAAGCTGTACAACTCCTACATCGCCGAGTTCGGCCTGGATCAGCCCTTGTGGAAGCAATTTCTGATCTACCTTGGCAATCTGGCGCAGGGCGATCTGGGCACGTCTTTTGCGCGCTCCCCGGCAAGGGTTCAACGCCTCATATCGGAAGCGCTGCCCTGGACCATCGCCCTCATGCTGCCGGCGATTCTCGTCGGCTGGATCGTAGGCAATACGCTTGGCGCACTCGCCGCCTATAAGGGCGGCTGGCTGGATCGAATCGTGTTTCCGTCTTCGCTCTTCGTCTCCAGCATACCCTATTACTGCTTAGCGATTATCCTTCTCTATCTTTTTGCCGTAGAGTGGGACATCGCCCCAACCGGCGGCGGGTACGGCTATGACAAGTCGCCCTCGCTCACCATGCCGTTTATCGTCGACGTGCTGCGACACTACTGGCTGCCCTTCCTGGCGCAGGCCACGATCTTCATCGGCGGCCAGGCTGTAGGCATGCGGGCCATGTCTATCTACGAATTGGATGCCGACTACGTGCGCTTCGCGCGCGGGCTAGGCGTCTCCGACAACCGCATCACAGCCTACATCTTCCGCAACGCCATGTTGCCCCAGATCACCGGCTTGGCTTTGTCCATCGGCGGCTTGGTCTCCGGCGGCCTCATCTCCGAGATCGTCTTCAGCTATCCCGGCATCGGCACACTGCTCTTTACCTCCATTCGCACGAGCGACTATCCGGTGATCCAGGGGATTACCCTGGTTGTCATGGTCGGTGTGCTTACGGCCAACTTTATCGTCGATATCGCATACGGCTTCATTGACCCCAGAATTCGCGCCAAGGCGTCTGGGGAAAGCTAACAAGGAGACGCCATGGCAACCATTGCACCCGCTTCCAGCGCACTCAAAGTCCGCCCCGGACGCCTCGAAGGTATCAGGCGCTCGCTCGCCATCGCCACCAGGCGCAACCGCCGCTTCTGGTTCAGCCTCTCCCTTCTGACCCTTCTCCTCGCCTTCAGCCTCTTCGGCCCATACGTATTCGACAAAACCGATCCAAAACGGCTGGTCGGCGGCCTATACGACGCCCCCTCCGCCGAGGCGTGGCTTGGCACAGATAATTTCGGTCGCGACGTTTTCACCCAGTTGATGTTCGGCACGCGCACGTCGCTCACCATCGGCGTCATCGCCGGGTTGATAGCCATCCTCATCGGCGTCGTCATCGGCACTACCGCCGGCTACCACGGCGGCCGTATCGAAGAATCGCTGATGTCCTTTACCAATATCGTGATCACCATCCCCTCCATCGTCATCCTGATCCTCCTCTCCATTGCCCTGACGACTCGATCCGTCGTCACAATGGGCCTCATCATTGGAGTGACCAGTTGGCCGTGGACGGCGCGTGCAGTACGCGCCCAGACGAGCAGTCTGCGCACGCGTGAACATGTGGACATTGCACGCATTTCGGGAGCCGGCGCCGCCTCGCTGATTCTGAGCGAGATCCTCCCCTACATGCTCTCCTACATCGTCATGGCCTTCGTCCTTCAGCTAAGCTCCGGGATCCTGCAGGAAGCCGCTCTCGCCATGTTAGGCCTAGGGCCAAGCAACGCCATTTCGCTCGGCATCATGCTGCATTGGGCGTTGCTGTGGGAGAGCGTGCGTACAGGCGCCTGGTGGGCCTTCATCCCGCCGACGGTCCTGCTCACCCTGATCGCCTTCTCGCTTCTGCTTCTCCAGTCCAGCGCAGACGAGATCTTCAACCCGCGGCTGCGAAGAAAGTAAGCCATTGGCGAGAACAAGGAGATAGCGTCGCATGATCCTCAAGAATGTGCATGCCCACTACGAAACCGACCACGGCCCCGTCGTCCGCGCCGTGGACGACGTCTCGCTGACTGTGGCCGACGGAGAAGTGCTCGGCATCGTCGGCGAGTCCGGCTGCGGAAAGTCTACGCTGGCCTCGGTGATCTCGCTCACGGCCCGACCGCCGCTCCACGTCACAGCCGGCGAAATGGAACTGGACGGCGAAACAATCGCCCTCACAAACCAGACCCGAATTCCCCAAGACTGGCATGGGCGCAAAGTGTCGCTTCTGCCGCAGCGCGCCATGAACTCGCTCAACCCAACGGCGCGCGTCAGCGATTTCGTCGTGGATGTCATGCGCGCCCACGATCCGACAATCCTGCCCAAAGAAGCCGTCGAACAAGCGCTGGAACGGCTGGAACAACTCTCGCTGCCGAGCCGTGTGCTGCAAAGCTACCCACACCAACTAAGCGGCGGCATGCGCCAACGCGTCGTCGCCATCGTCTCGACGCTGCTCAACCCCAGCACGCTGATCGCAGACGAACCGACCTCGGCGCTCGACGTCTCCTCGCAGAAAGAACTGGTGCTTCTGCTTCAGGCGCTGCTCGAACGGGGCTTCATCAAACGCATCATCTACATCACCCACGACCTGCCCATGTTGAGCAATATTGCCGACCGCATCGCCGTCATGTACGCCGGCGAGATAGTCGAGATCGACTCGACCAAATCGATGATCGACTCGCCGAGACATCCCTACGCACAGACGCTGATCGGCTCTACGCTGGACCCCGACCCGCGCGTGCGCGAACACCGCATCAAGGGCATCAAAGGCGCGCCGCCGGACCTGCGCAACCCGCCAAGCGGCTGTCGATTCCACCCGCGCTGCCCCTACGTGATGGACATCTGCTCTCAAGAGGCGCCGCCCCTCGTCGGTTCTGAGACAAACTTCTGCGCCTGCTGGTGGGTTCAAAAACAGACTGACGCTACTACTTTCGCAAAGGTACAGGCATGACTATCCAACCATCGCAAACGCCGCTACTTGAAACCAAAAACCTCTCGCGCACCTTTGGGCACGGCGAGCACGCGGTCCACGCGGTCAAGGATGTGTCTTTCCATGTCCAACCGGGGGAGATCGTCGCCGTCGTCGGCGAAAGCGGAAGCGGCAAATCCACCCTCGCACGCCTGATCCTGCGTTTGCTAGACCCCACAGCCGGCCGCATATACCTTCATGGCCGGGACGTGACAGACCTGACCAAGAGCCGAGACCTCAAACCGTATTGGCGCAAAGTCCAGGGCGTCTTCCAGGACCCCTTCGCAGCGGTGAACCAGTTCTATACCAACCGCCGCGTGCTGGAAAAGCCGCTGCAACTACTCGACCATAAGCCGTCCCGCGCCGAACGCGAGGAGCGCATCGACTCCGCCCTGCTGGAAGTGGGCCTAGACCCGTCCGACGTGCTCAACAAGGGCCCGCACCAACTCTCCGGCGGCCAACTGCAACGCATCATGATTGCACGCGCATTGGTGGCAGGGCCGGAGCTGCTCCTAGCCGACGAGCCGACCAGCATGCTCGACGCCTCGCTGCGCGTCACGGTGCTCAACCTGCTCCTAGACCTGCGCGAAAATCGCAACATGACCATCCTTTTCATCACGCATGATCTGGGCCAGGCCTACTACCTCAGCGACCGCGTGCTCGTCATGTATCGCGGCGATCTGGTCGAACAGGGCACGGTGAAGGAAGTGCTCTCGAATCCGCAGCACGAGTACACCCAACGTCTGTTGGCCGACGTACCGCGGCTGCACGGCTGGGGCGCCGTCCTCGACGCCGAAAGCCTTCTAGCCGCCAACCAGCCATAGACAGCGCGACGCCCGGCCAATGTAGCCGGGCGTCGACCATATAGCCTAGATTCAACTGTAGCCGGGCAGCATCAAGGCGGAAGTATTACGCCTCTCCTCCTGTTGCCACGGCATCCAGGCCTAGGTAGTGAAGCAATTTGCGGATCGTGAAGCGATCGCGCAGGTAATGCCCGTTGGTAGCGGCCAGGGCCAGTTCCTCCGCGCTCAACCCTAGTTCATCCACCGTGGTCGGGCCGCCCGCCTCTCGCAGCCAGCCGGCGATCTGTTGCGCTTCCGGCACCTGGCGGGCGATCGACTGGATCTCATCCCAATGCTCCCATATGCGCCGCGTCAACTCCTCGAATCCGGCTTCGTCCATGTTCAGGAAACGCTTCTGGATCGCGACGATTTCGTCGGCCATACCCGGCCCGAAAGCTGCGCGAATCTGCTCCATCTCCTCCTCGCGCTTGGGCATGCCGGCTCGGTCGAGAATTTGCGCCAGTTCATCGCGCGAGATATTGCGAATCGCCGCATACAACTTGGCAACCTCGGTCGCCGCCACGCCGACCTTGGCGCCGTGCAGCAAAGCCGGACGCTTCTCCCACAGCAGCTTCATCTCCCAGAAGTGAGAGTAATGATGCTCCGTGCCCGATGCCGCGTGCGACGAACCGAACGCCAACATCTGGACGCCGGACTCGATCAGCCCTTGCATCAGGCTGCGAATGCCTTCGGGCGAGGCCGCTGCGATGGCGTCGGCGTTATCAATGCAAATCTGTAGGGCGCGGCGCGTGCCATCGGCGATCGCCACGTCGTAGGGTTCATCCCACAGCAAGCGGCCAATCTGCCAGTCGGCTAGAGACGTGTACTTGCCGATCATATCGCCAAAACCGGCGGCGATCATAGCCCGCGGCGCGTTCACTAAAGTGGGAAGGTCCGCGAAGATCGCGATTGGGGCATGCGTTTTATAGGTGTTCTTCACCCCGCCCACGATCAAAGGCGCCCCCACCGATGCAAAACCATCCACCGATGGAGCCGTAGGCATCGAGATGAACGGGTTGCGCGTGCGGTGACTGACAAAGCGCGTGATGTCCGTGATCGTCCCCGAACCCACCGCAATAAACGTGCGTTCTGTGGCGTCGTAGGCCAGCAAGACCTGCATAACGGCGTGAGCGTCGGCGACGACTTCCTCGCCCCCCAATACCACAGTGATCACGTCAAAGCCTGCGTCGCGCAGACCTTTATCCGCCGACTCGCCCAGCACGCGATACGTATTGCGATCCGCCACCAACACAAGCCGGCGACGGTCTTGCGCCTTGCAGAACTCCAGCAAACGGTCAAGTGCATCATCCCCAATTGTCACCAATGGATTCACTGGCATTTTTTGGCCTTCCTAAGCCTAGTCCGGCGGACGATCCAATCAAGACCGCTCGCCCACACGAATAATAGTCCTATCAACATAACACAGCGGCGTCCGCCGCCCAAGCAGCCCGAGCCTCAGGAAAGCTTGCCGGTCCGCCTCAGGACGCCTGCGCCGCTCGGCCCTGGCGGTAAGCCGGAATCAGAATATCCGGTCGATCGGTGGTAATGTAGTCCACGCCCATATCGAAAATCGACCACATTTCCGGGACCTCGTTCACCACCCAGCCGTGCGCCTTGATTCCTTTCGCCCGCAGCGTCTCCACCATGGCCGCGCTCAAATATGCCTTGTTCACCGCTACCCAGTCGAAGCCGTTCTCGACTATCTCCGCCGCCAACGCAGCCGCTTCTGTCGAGCCCTTCAGGTCAAAAAACTCGTGCGACACAATGGCGTAAAGCTGAATCTCCGGGGCAAGCGCCCGCACAGCGTGCAACGAAGGGAAATTGAACGACGAAATGACGGTATACCCGACGGCGTTGTTCCGGCGCACCAGATCGACAACCTTCTGCTCGATGCCGCCATACCGGTTGCCGTCGGCGTCTGTTTTGATTTCGATATTGATCTGCACCCTGCCCTGCACGAAGTCATAGGCTTCCTGCAACGTAGGGATGCGTTGCACGCCGTAGTCCCGGCCTGCATGATTCGCCGCGGCATTCAGCTTCTTCAACTCGGCCAGCGTGTAATCGCGCAGTTGCCCTTGGCCGTCGGTAGTGCGCTCCAGGCGGGCGTCGTGCATAACGACCAGCTCGCCGTCCTTACTCAGGTGAACATCCAATTCAATAGCGTCTGCACCCGACTCTATCGCCAAGCCATAGGATGCCAACGTATTCTCCGGCGCAACTTCTCTGGCGCCGCGATGTCCCATAATCTTCAGACGCCGCGCTCCGGCGTCGCTCTCACCGCTCATCATCGCTCCTTCGAGCAATCGTGGCGGGGCGCGACCCGCCAAACCCCGGCAAGCCGCGCCCCTTCGATGTAGTCTTCCAGATGCTGTCCTATGACGGCAACGTCGGTTCAAAGCCTTCTTCGATCGCGATCTCGACACAGGTCTGCTGCAACCGTTGGAGCCGCTCCGCAACGTTCACATCGGTCGTAATGCACTCATCCCAGGCGTCCTTCATCTCCTGGCTGGCGCGCGCCACCGTGTGAATCTTCATGTGCCAGCGTGAGAACTCGAACTGGTCAATCGCCACCTGGCGACGCGGGTCCGACGCGAGAACATCCGCCAATGCCTCTTGCACCGAAGCGCGGATCGGGATGTAGCCGGTCAGTTCGTCATAAGCCGCGTACTGCTCCGGCGCATGCATGTAGGTGATGAACTGCCAGGCCGCATCGCGCGTCGCCTCGTCCACGCCCTCGATGATGCTGAGGCCGTTGCCGCCGCTCGGCACCCAACGTCCGCCGGGGCCGGCCGGCAGGTAACCGACCTCTGCCGTAAAGGCGCCGCCCGAAATCTCGTCGATAGAGCCGATCAGGCCGGTCGATTCGATCGTCATCGCCGCCTTGGCGCTGCCGAAATAGGCCGAAGCGCCGCCGTCCGCCGCCGTGGGCACGTGGGCCTCGCCCTTCTGCCGCGCCGCCTGCATGCGCTCAAACCACTCGACCACGGCAGGATTGGCCAGGTCAATCTCCCAGTTTTCGTCATTCACCATGGCGCCCGCGCTCCACACTGCGCTCTGCTGCCACCAGTTGCCCGGGGAATAGGCGAAAGCCACTACGTCCTCGGTCGCCAGCTTGGGGAAGTACTCGTTGAAGGCGATGTCCCACGTATCGGGCGCGCCCGACAGGCCGGCCGCATCCAAAAGTTCCTTGTTTGTATAGAAGATCGGCGTGCTGACGCCATAGGCCAACTGGTACATATTGCCGTCCAACTTGCCGCGGTTGATGGGCTCCATGTACTCGGTCAGATCAAGACCGTTCGGACCATCGATCAGGTCGTTCATGTTCAAGAGGATCCCATTGCGGGCAAGCGGCAGATACTGCCCGTCACCCACCAGCAGCATGTCGGGCAGCGCGTTGGCCGCGGCCGCAGCGATGACCTTGTTCATCGTCTCGATGTAGTCGCCCTGGTACTCATCCTGCACTACGACGCCGGGGTTCTCGGCGTTGAAGTCGGTCACGAACTTCGCCAGCAGATCGCCGATGCTGCCGCTCTGCGAACGCCACCACAGGACCGACACCGCTTCCGCTGCGGGCGCGCCGCCCTCAGCCGCCGGAGCCGCTCCCGGCGCCACAGGCGCGCAGGCCGCCAAGGCCATCAGGCCGGTTGCGCCTGCCGCCGCCTTGAGAAAGGTGCGACGTGAATAACCGCGCTGATTCGTCATACTAGACATCCTGTTCCTCCTGAATTTGTGTGAGCGATTCTCTTCGTTCGTCTCTTCGTTCGTATTGTCATTCTTCTGCATCAGGCATGTACTTCCGCCCCTGCGCATACACGTTTCGAGTGTGTTCGCGGCCCCCTTTCCTTGTTAATGGCGTGTTCGCCAAGTGTCCGTCATTCTGAAGCGAGCGTTAGCGAGCTGAAGAATCTCGTTGTATCAGAGTTCGAGACGCTTCCTTCCGCGCAGCATGACAGTGTGCGTATTGAGCGAACGAACCGCTTAACCCTGTCCTCTGTCATGGCTAAACCAAGACGTGAAATGAACCAAACCCGCATGCAAGACAAAGCTGCTCGGCCGTATCAACTATCAACCTTTGAGCGCGCCTTGCACCGCCCCTTCGATGAACTGCTTCTGAGCGATTAGAAAAAGCGCAACAAGCGGCAATACGACGATCGTTGCTCCTGCCATAATGTACTGCCATTCGGGAAACTCAAAGACGTCGCGCAAGCTCTGCACGCCGATCGGCAGCGTTCGCATGCTCTCCGAGTTCGTCACCACCAGCGGCCACATATAGGCATTCCAGTGGGCGACAAAGGCCAGCAACAGCAGCGTACTGACAATCGGCTTCGACAGCGGCAGCGCAAGTTGCATAAGCTGGCGGAAGTAACCCGCCCCGTCGATCTTGGCCGCATCGAACAGCTCATCCGGCAAGCTCTGAAAATGCTCGCGCAGCAAGAATGTGGCAAAGGCGCTCGACAACTCCGGCACGATCAGACCGGGATAGGTGTTGATCCAGTTGAGTTGCTTGAGCATGATGAAGCGGGGGATAAGCGTAATTTCCCCTGGAATCATAAAGGTGAGCAAAACCAGGAAGAAGATCAGGTCCTTTTTGGGAAAACGAAGTCGCGCAAAAGCATATCCGGCCATCAGGCCCATCATAAACTCGCCGAACGTGATACTCACCGTATAGACGACGCTATTAAAGGTAAACCGTCCGAACGGAAGCAGGTTCCACACCTCGACAAAATTCCGCCACTGCGGCTCCGCCGGCAGCATCACCATCGGAATGGTGTAGACCTCTTTCACCGTCTTCAACGATGTGGATAGCATGTAAAAGAAAGGGAATCCGATCAGCACCGCAGCGCCGATGACGATCAGGTGCACCAAAACGCTTCTTGCCGTGCGACGCAGCGACATGTCGCGCCGACCCGCATTCCCCGGTTTTACTGCGTTGGCGGCCATAGTCTCACGCATGGTCTTTTCTCATTCATTTCCAATCGTTAATTCGATCCTAGTAGCTCACCCAACGCTCTTTGTAGCGCGTCTGCAGATAGGTGAACAGCATAACGATCACGAACATAATCACGGCTAACGCAGAGGCGACCCCCATACGCTGGAACCCAAACGCTTCGCGGTATATCTGATACACGAACATGTTGCTGCGATTGGCCGGGCCGCCGCCAGTCATGACGGACACAATATCGAAGGTCTTGATCGCGGTCATCAACCCCGTGATCGTCAAGAAGTAGAATACCGGCGTAATCGCGGGGAACGACACATTTCTGAAGATCTGCCACGCATTGGCCCCGTCGATGGCCGCCGCTTCCTTCAGCGTATTGTCAACCCCTTGCAACGCCGCCAATAGCACAACAGTCGAAAAACCGAGGCTCTTCCAGATCGCCACCAGCATGATGGCCGGAAGCACGAAAGTCGGGCTGGCAAGCACATTGGGAAAGCGCAATCCGATCCACGAAAACACTGCGGCGAAGATGCCGTGCTTCGGGTCATACATGGAGATCCACACCAGCGCCATCGCCGCCGAGGTCGTAATATGCGGAGAGAAGACTACCAGTCGCCAGAAGCCGCGTGCGACCAGCCACTGGTTCAGCGCCACTGCCAGCGCCAGCGACAGCGCCAAACCGATCGACACTGTGCCGAACGAAAAAATGAGCGTGTTGCGCGTGATCTGCCAGAATTCGGGCGACCGCAGCAAGCGCGCATAATTGTCCACGCCCACCATATCCCAGGTCGGCTTGAGCAGATTCCAGTTGGTCAGGCTTAGATAGAATGAATGAAAAAAGGGCCAATACGTCCAGATGATAAGAAGCGTCAGGTTTGGCATGACGAACAGAACGAAGGCGATGTATTCTCGCCGGCGTTCAGTCATCTGCCGGCGCCCCGTTCCTGCCGTCCGAGCCCGATGTGCATCTGCCGTCATTGATGATGTTCTCCCGTTTCGTTCATTCCGCGCTTACCGCGCTGATGCGGTCATCCAGTAGGCGTTGCGCCATTATCGCACGCCCGGATTAATGCATGGTTAATGCAGGTTCCGCCAAGACCGCGACGGCCCCGGCCTCGTCGATAACCAACGACTTCAGCAACCCGCCGCGCAGCGCCGCGCCAACGGCGCTCGCCCTGTCCGCCCCGTTGGTAATCCCGATCACTTCCGGGATACGGCGCAGCTTGTCCAGTTCGATGCTGATCACGCGTTGCCGGTGTTCGGTATCGCACTCGCGTCCCGCAGCATCAAAGAAGCGTCCGCAAATTTCCCCGACGACCCCCCGGTTGCGCAGCTCGTTCACATCTGTCGCGCTTAGCACCTGGCGCTCGACAAAAGCCGAGTTCTCCAGCGTGCCGATGCCGACAAAGGCGATGTCCATCGCGTCAAACAACTGCCACACGAGACGCACCTGCTCATGGCTAAGAAACGCATCGCGCGTCGCCGCATCCGGCGCATAAACCGGCGCGCTGACCGCATAGAAATTGGCGTTAAATTTGTGAGCCATCACGCGGCCCAACTCAATGGCGTCGATCTCGCCGACCAGCGAGCCGATGTTGCTCATAAGCTGCGCCACCACGATCCCTTTGATCGGGCCCGGCGGCTGCATGAAGCGCACCAGTTCGTACAGCGTGCGCCCCCCTGCCATCCCCAACACGCTGTTTGGCCGGATGACCGTCGAGATCACCGGAGCCGCGATGTAGCCGATCGTCTGCCGGGCGCTCGTCACCGTCTGCTCGGCAAATGTCCTCACGACGATGGCGTGATTCATCTCGAAACGCTCGATCAACTGCTCTTCCAACTCCTGATTACGCGGGCAGTAGTCCTGTACCGTAATCTTGACGATGCCGGTATCGCGGGCGCGCGTCAACAGCCGGGACACTTTCGACCTTGACACGCCGATCATGTCGGCAATCTCGGTCTGGCCCAATCCATCCAGGTAATAGAGCTTGGATGCCAAGCTCAATAGGGCAGTCTGTTCATCATACATGGACATAATGCATGGCTGCTCGCGAAGCGAACCTTACAGTGCTGGGGAATGCAATCTGCACGGATGTGCATGCACATCCGTGCAGATTGTCGCACGCCAACCGCATTTTGTCAAGCGCATATGAAGACGACTCTACTCGGTATCCTCCATCGGCTCGCCCGCATCAATGCGCCGGAACCGGGCGCTAATAAACAAACAGTGCAGAAGGAATTCTCCCCCTGCACTGCCATACGTTTTCAACGATGTTTCTAATGACGGGCGCTTCCGGTGCACAGACCGGCAGATCGATAAACTACACGAATCCCTGCTCCACCATCGCATCGGCCACGCGCATAAAGCCCGCAATGTTGGCCCCGGCTAGGTAGTTGCCGCGCACGCCGTAATCTACCGACGCCTTATAAGCCGACTCGTGAATGGCCTGCATCAGACCATGCAGCCGCCGGTCCACTTCCTCGAAGCTCCACGATACGCGCATCGAGTTCTGCGTCATCTCCAAACCGCTGGTGGCAACGCCCCCGGCGTTGGCGGCCTTTCCCGGCGCATAGAGGATATCGTGCTTGACGAAAAGATGCGCAGCCTCAGGAGTGGTCGGCATGTTAGCCCCCTCCGCCACAAGCCGGCAGCCGTTTCGCAAGAGCGCCTTCGCGCTCGTTTCACACAGTTCGTTCTGCGTGGCGCACGGAAAAGCCACGTCGCAAGGGATATCCCACGGCTTCTTGCCTTCGTAGTAGGCGACGTTATAACGCTCGGCGTATTCCTTAATCCGCCCGCGCCGCACGTTCTTCAATTCCATCACATACGCCAACTTGTCTTCGTCGATCCCGTCCGGGTCATGGATAAATCCGTCGGAGTCCGAGAGCGTAACCGGCTTTGCTCCCACTTCAAGCAGTTTCTGCACGCCATACTGCGCCACATTGCCTGAACCGGACACGACGCAAGTCTTGCCTGCCAGCGAATCCTTGTGAACCGCCAGCATCTCCTGCGCAAAATAGACCATCCCGTACCCGGTCGCCTCGGGGCGCACCAATGAACCGCCCCACTGAACGCCTTTGCCGGTGAGCACGCCGCTAAACTCGTTGGCAAGCCGCTTATACTGCCCAAACAGATACCCGATCTCGCGGCCGCCCACGCCGATGTCGCCCGCCGGCACGTCGATGTACGGGCCAATGTGTCTGAACAGCTCGCTCATAAATGACTGGCAAAAACGCATCACCTCATCGTCCGACTTGCCCCTTGGGTCAAAATCAGCCCCGCCCTTGGCGCCGCCGAGATTGAGCGTCGTCAGCGAGTTCTTCAGCGTCTGTTCGAAGCCGAGAAACTTGAGTACGCTTAGATTGACCGTTGGGTGAAAACGCAGACCGCCCTTATACGGGCCTAATGTCGAACTGAACTGCACGCGATAGCCGCGGTTGACCTGGCAATTGCCCTTGTCGTCGATCCACGGCACGCGGAACATGATCACACGTTCCGGCTCTACCATCCGTTCCAAAAGCCGCGTCTTGCGATAGTGCGGATTGCGCTCCAACACCGGCTCGATCGCGTCCAGCGCCTCATCGACCGCCTGCAAGAACTCCGCTTCGTGCGCGTCTTTCTGATGCAGATACGCAAGCACTTCATCCTTGTACGACACAGTGAATTACCTCCCCTTGCGTCAGAGTTGACAACAATGGCGGCATCTTTGCCGGATGAAAAAAGGCGGCTTTCAAACGCCATTGTCCGAAAGCGGTCAACTTGCGCCTAGGATCAATAAGAACAAACGACAACGCATGATTAACGCGAAAATAGTAACGGATCGTGAGGTTCTGAACAAATGGAGGCGCAGAGAGTAATCGCCTGACAAGTACAGTCCTTCTCGCCAATCCGAGTTGCGCAAAGCGAACGATGCACCTATGATACGCATCCGGCGCTGCACAAGTAGTCGCCGGGCGTCGATCCGGTTCTCGTCAATGTCAGTAAGAGGCTGTCAGTAAGAGGCTGCCAATGTCCGCAACTCGCCAACCGGCGCCCGGCTCCGCCCGGCAACGCCTCGCCTTTCTTTTCGCGCTTCCCCTCGCGGCCGTCCTCGTCGTATCGCTCGCCTGTAACATGCAAACGCCGCCCTATGCGGAAAACCAGCGGGCGACCGATTCGGCCATCAGCGCCCAGGCAACAGCCCGCGCCCAAAGCGCGCGCGCCACAGCCACCGCAGCCGCGCCATCCGTCGAAGCAACGGCTACAGCCCTGGCGCTCGTCGCCCTCGGCGAGTCGCACCCCGCCCTGCTTCCACTGGCGGAGCGCTGGGGGCTGCACTTCGTGCGCGTCCCCGCCGGCGAGTTCACTTTCAGCGAAGACAACCCTGATCTAGGCCGGACCGCCGAGATGATCACGCTCGCCGAATTCTGGATCGGCCTGACCGAAGTCGCCAACGCCCAGTACGCAGCCTTCATCGACGCCGGCGGCTATGACGATAGAGACCTGTGGACTGAGGACGGTTGGACATGGCGTTCAGCCCAAGCCCACGCTGCGCCCGGCTGCTGGCAAGATGCAGCGTTCAACGCGCCCGACCAACCCATAACGTGCGTAAACTGGTACGAGGCAAACGCCTATGCGGCCTGGCTCAGCCGTGAGACAGGGCTGGACGTGCGGCTGCCAAGCGTCGAGGAGTGGGAAAAGGCCGCGCGCGGAACCGCTGGCCGCCGCTACCCCTGGGGCGACGCGGCGCCTGATTTCTCGCTTGCCAACTATGCCGCCGCCTTAGGCCGCACCGCGCCCGTAGGCAGCCTCCCCGCCGGCGCCTCCCCCTATGGCGCCCTAGACATGGCAGGTAACGTGGCCGAATGGACCGCCGGCAAAGTCGATTTCGCTGATGACCGCATCGTGCGCGGCGGGTCGTGGTACGAACTGGCGGGCAGTCTGCCCGCGCTCTACAACATGTTCTATCCGCCCGACCGGCAAATGAACATCCTCGGCCTGCGTCTCGTTGTCGCGCTCAACTAGGCCTCGCCGCCGCATCAGCCCGTCAGCGCCGCGATCAGGTAGCCGATTGCGAGCAGCGCGTTGGTCACGAGCACAGCCGCGACGTTGGCGCCCTGCGCCGGTATCAGCGCTTCGTGGCTGTCATAATGGCGAAGCGCATCCTGAATCGCCTTGACGGCAAAGACCGCGCCGCCCAGAGAAAGCAGCGCCCACGGCGTCAGCACGCCCGCCACGACGCCGGCGATCACCGCCGCGTAGACGCCCGCCTCCACTACGGCATACAGCCAACTTGCCCGCCGCTTGCCCAACAGGATCACCATATGCCGCCGCCCGCCCGCCGCATCGGCCTCGGCATCCGGAAACTCGTTGAGCAGAAGCAGGTTGTAGGTCAGCAGCCCGGCAGGTATGCCCGACACCCACGCAACCGCGTCCAGCCGGCCGGTGAACAGGAAATACGCGCCCACGACGGGCAGCGTGCCCAGCGCCAGCCCCGCGGCGATTTCGCCCATCCCGATGCGCGTCAACACGGGGGTATAGGCGACGACCGACAACACCCCCAGCACGCCAATCACCAGAAGCGGCCAGCCGGAGACCCAGGCCAAATACAGCCCAATAACGCAGGCGGCGATCAGCGTGCCCACGCCAAGAACAAACGCGCCCTTCGCCGTCATGGCGCCGGCGGGAAGCAATCCGCTGCCGCCGGAAAAAGGCGTGCGCCGCGTCCGCTTGTCAATGCCCGTCCGCGAATAGTCGTGCCAGTCATTGAGCACGTTGACGCTGGCGTGCATCAACAGAAGCGCAAGCGCGGCCCACAGCATGAGCCGCCAGCTAAACGCTCCCTGCCACAACGCCAACATGGCGCCGTGCGCGACCAAAACCACGGATAACAATAAGAATTGCGGCCTTGTCTCCATAAACCACTTCGCACTCGACATGATGTCCCCTCCTCAAGACCTGGGCGAACGGTGTGGGCGCGGCCGGTAAGCCGCCGCCAAATTCATTGGCAAGTTAATTTGTGCAGTATACAACCGCCGGCGCGCAAGGCCGAACCCAGCGCCCGCTATTCTCTCCTCTGTTGTCGGGGATTATGTTCGCGTCGCCAAGACGACAGCCGGTCCCTGCATCCGCCAACGCCGCCGGGACAAAAAGGCGACCCCGAACGCGATCGCTGCACTAGCCGACCGCATCCGGGGTTGCATGCCAATCCAGCAGCGCTGCGCCTATGGCACGATCACCTTCAACGCCACGCCCCCGATTTCCTTCTCATCAACCCCTTCGCCCGACTCGCCCTCGCCGGACGCGACGGCGTTGACAAAGAAGATCGCCTCGGTTCCGGAAGGTGTTCCCTCCGGCGGCGTCACCGCCACCTCAATCTGGCGACCACAACGTCCGGGCGGCGCGTTCGATACGTCGTTCATCTCCACACGCCACGTCGCAAGGTCCGCGGCGGTCGAAGAATCTGCAACCACCTCCAGATCGATCTGCGCCGCGAAGGGCAGCGGATTAGCCAGGCCGAAGGTGAAGACGGCGGGCGACGAAGCCGTCTTGATTTGGACGTTCCGCTGGGCAAAATTCGATTGGCCGGCCACATTGGTGTCCAGGTTATAGTCGATGTTGACGACGATGCATCCGTGGTCTTGCCCCGGCAGGAGCGCAGCGGGGGTCCACGGCATCACGATGTCGACAGTCTCGTTCGCGCGAATCGTCGGAACAATGACGGTCCCAATATCGTGGAACTTAGGAATGCCGGCATCGATCGGATGGAACAGGAAACTCACCGGCACGTTGTGCGCGTCCTGCGAGCCTTTGTTGACTATCCGCGCGTAGATCTTGTCCGGCTTGCCGGCTGTCGGGTTATCGTTGTTGCGCTGGCTCTCCGTCTCCACGGCGCGCGAAAAGTACCACGGCTGGCTAGGGTGGGCGGATCCGTCGAACCCGGCAAACGTCAGATCGGTGCGCATGTTGCCGGTCAGTTGAGTGAAAGCCGCATATGCGTCGATTTCCCCGAAGCCCCAGTACGGGTTCCAGGTTGGCGTGGAGCTCGGATACGCCAACGCAGTGGAGGAAGGTCCCTTCGCTTCGGCGCTGCGGATCAACAAGTCCTTCACCAGGCCCGCGGCCTTGTTATCGGGATTCCGCCAGTCGGGATTTTGCTGCAGGATCAACGCCGTCAGCCCCGACGTCATGGCGCTGGCGATGGAGCCGGACACCCCTAGTTTCTCGCCCTCGGGTGTTTTCAGCGCCAAAGTCGGCATCATCACTTCAGGCTTGTGCGCGCTGAGCGCGGCGGGGTCTGCGCCGGGCCAGGGGCCTTTCACCTGGGTGGCGGTATCGTCAGCGCGATCAACCGTATCCATAATATCGGCCGCGCCAACCGCGAGCGCCCTGGCGGCGCCGCCGGGCTGATGCACTGGCGCATCTTTGTAGTTCCCGCCCGCCGCTGCCACCATCACCATCCCGCTGTCGGACAGAAGATTCACAAGGTTCGCCAACGCGCCCATGTCATCCTGCGGCCCGTGAATGCCGACGCTCATGTTGACGACATGGATCTGCCAGTCCAGTTGCCTTTGGCGGATCTTCTCAAGCCCCTTCATCAAAGAGGAGTAACAGATCTGATAGCTCGCATCCACCTCGTCCGGATCGTCCGGGTTTTCAGGCGGTGCGCAGTCAGCCCGAATGTCGATCAGCCCCGCGCCCGGCGCCATGCCGCCCGTCGACCAGATCCAGCTTGCCATCGCGGTGCCGTGATCGTATTGCGGGTCGGCGTCTGGGTTGCCCTCGACGTCGCGGACTGCATCATAGCCGTGCACGAAGTGGGCGTCATAGGCGGAGCCGACGCCGGAATCCAGCAAAGCGATGTTGACGCCCTGTCCGTTGAGCGTCTGCGGCCACCCGAACGCGCCCTGCAGCGTCGCCGTGCCATACGCGGCGCTATTCTCGACCTTGGCGGCCCCAAAGTCGTCGGATGTCCACTCGCCGGAGACGTTCAGTTCCACGCCGGCGACTTCGGGCAGTTGCGCCAAAGCAGCGGCGCGATCGACCCGAACCTCATTCATGAGCACGAAGCTGAGATGCTGGCCGACGAATTCGACGTTTCCGTATTGGTGCAGGAAACCTAGGTCGGCATCCTCGTTGATACAGCGGTTCAGGTCCACGGTAACCGATACGTACTCATCCGCCGGCAACGCGTCGATGAGGTCGTCCACGTAATTGCCGTCCGCATCGCGCACCCAGTTGCGCAGTTTGCCGCCATCGCGCTGCCACTCAATTGGCGTCCACACCGTGGGCGGCATCGAGACGGAAAGCCGGACGGGAGCGGCCGGTTCGGGGGTCACGGCTGGCGCAACCGGGACGCAGCCGGCGAGCAGCAGCGCTAAGGCTGCACACGCCGGCACGAATGACCATCGACTACAGTTCATGGGAAACCTCCTCGCCCCTCAATCGGGTCATCCAATCGCATAGTATGCAGTTCGATCACACACCGGCCATGCCTGACGAGCGGGCCAATCAGCTACTGGGATCAACCTGTGAATTGGAAGATCTGCCGGAGCGGCCTGGGTAAGGTTGCGTCAAGAGCGTAGCGAATGCCGACGCTCATCGCAGCCGGTACGCCGGTTGCCGAGGCCCGCGTCAGGCTTGTCCGCCGCCGGCATTTCGCGGCATACAACCTCCTTGCGCCGTGCGCACGGCGCGCAATGCTATAGGGCTTTCATGCGAACGATGAGCGGAGGAATCGCAACATTCAAGCGGGAGCGACGCAAACCATCTGGTGTGTTCGCCTACTGTCTGTCATTCTGCAGCGAGCGTTAGCGAGTTGAAGAATCTTGTTGCGCCATGACTCGAGATGCTTCGCGCCGCACAGCATGACATTGTGCATATTTGGCAAACGAAACGCTAACAGTCGGCCTGTCGAAGCGTTAGGGGAAAGTGACGAGGAAAGAGAACGCCTCGCATTGTTCAGTCTATCACAATCGCAACGCTTTGCGCGCGCCAATTTGCGGCTCGTGAGAAAAGAGGCGTCGGACAACATGAAGTGAAGGGATATGCAATTGAACAACCCCGAAAGCGATCGCTGCACTAGCCGACCGCATCCGGGGCTGTTTCGATACCGCTTGCCGCTCAGTTGCAGCAGTTGCCGATTCTACCGGCCCGCCGCCTTGGAAAGACGAATCACATTCCAGGAAAGCTTGGGCAGCGTCGCCGTGAGCCGCCCGTCCGCTAAGCTTGCGTCGCCGCGGTTATGCGGCACGACCGTGTTCGGCTGCTCCACCGTGTTCACCGCGCGCGGATCGGCGTGTTCCATCACCAGGTGCTCCACGACGCCATAGCCGGCCACGCCGCGCAGATCGCCTTCGAGCGGCAGCGGGCCATCCTGGCTGCGGTTGACGGCGAAGATGGTCACTTCTTCGCTCGCCTCGTTGAGCGTCGCCACCGCATCGAGCATCGGCACTGTGTCGAACTCGTCGTTCTCGTAGTGAGGCGAACGGACCTGCAGGTCAAGCACCGTCCCGCGCCCCAGACGCGAGGTGTGCAGCAGCGGGTAGAAGATCGTCTCGCGCACCGCGCCGCCGCCGGCGACCGTCCGAATCGGCGCGATCGTGTTCACGAGCTGCGCCATGCATGCGATCTTCACGCGGTCGGCATGCCGCAGCAGCGTGATGAGCATCAGCCCGACCACCAGCGCGTCCTGGTGCGTATAGGGCGCCTCGAACAGAGGCGGCGCCACCTGCCAGGGGTTGTCGTTGACGCCCTGCAGGTCGTCGGCGCGCGGGTTCCACGTGTTCCACTCGTCAAAAGCCAAGTACATATGCTTTTTGGCCCGCTTCTTGGCGCGCACATAGTCGCACGTCGCCACCACCGAGCGGATGAAATCGTCCATCAGGATCGGCTTCGCCAGGTATGTGCCCAGCGGAACTGGCTCCTGCGGGAAGTAGGTATCGAGCGGCGGCGGCGCCTTGACCGGGTCGCAGAAATAGTACTGATGCAGAGAAAGATAGTCCACCGCATCGTACGTGTGGTCGAGGACGGTCGCCTCCCAGTCGCCGAAGGTCGGCATGCCGCGATGCGAACTGCCGCACGCCACCAGTTCAATCGTCGGGTCGACCCACTTCATAGCGGCTGCTGTCGTAGCCGCCAGCTTGCCGTAGTCATCCGCGTTCTTGTGCCCTAACTGCCAGGGCGCGTCCATCTCGTTGCCCAGACACCACAGCTTGATGTCATGCGGCTCGCGACGCCCATTGGCGATGCGCATGTCGCTGTACAGGCTGCCGCCGGGATGATTGCAATATTCGACCAGGCTGCGCGCCTCGTTGATGCCCCCCTCGCCCAGGTTCACCGCCATATACACCCCGACGCCGGCCCGCCGCGCCCACTCGCAAAACTCGTCCGTGCCCACGGCATTGGTTTCCAGCGTCTTCCAGGCCAGGTCGAGCCGCTTGGGTCGCTTCTCCTTGGGGCCGACGCCGTCGAGCCAGTTATAGCCGGACACGAAATTGCCGCCCGGATAGCGCACAACCGGCACGTCGAGTTCGCGCACTAGTTCAATCACGTCGCGGCGGAAGCCCATATCGTCGCTGTCCGGGTGCTCCGGCTCGTAGATGCCGCCATAGATGGCCCGACCCAAATGTTCGAGGAAAGACCCGAACAGGCGCGGGTCAACTTCGCCGATCCTGAACTCAGGGTCTGCGACGATTTTTGCGGTCTGCATAGTAATTGCGGTCCTTTCTTTTGTAAGGCAATTTGGATTATGCGGCCTGCGAGGAATTCTGATGCCGCACAGTGCTTATCCAACCTAGACCATCAAGATGATCGGTCGTTCTTCGGCTCCTCCTCGGCGGAACTGCGCAAGCGCCTAAACGGACGCGGTGCACGGCGAACCCCGCTTGCGACCCGAAGCGCCGCCCCGCCGATGCGCTGCATGGTCGAACGAAAGGAAGCCGCCTTTGTCTGAAAGGCCTCGCCAAAGCCGTCGAAGAGGCCGATGTGGCCGCGCGATTTTGCCCGTGCACGATTGCGGTCCGCATCCGGATCTTTGCCGTCCAGTGCTGCGGCGACGGTATCGACGCTATGAGCGGTCAACGTCGGGCCGAACTTCGTCGCGGCGTGTAGGCCGACGATGCGCACCGGCAAACCCGGCGCACCCGTGTAGCGTGCGCGCAGCGCGGCGCGCGCCGAGTCGTCCACGCCCAGCCCCCACGTCTCCGCCGCCCGGATAAATATTTCTTCCTGTTCGTCCGGCGTGACATCATGCATCTCGACAAACGTGAAGCCGTTGCGTCTCAGCCACTGATCGTGAACGCCGGCCCGCATCTGCTCCGGCCGCGCCGTTGCCACCACATAACAGGCCTGGCGTTGAGCCAGCGCGCCAAGCGCCTCGGCCAGGTTCTCTAGGTCGTTCACCTCGTCAGGCTGATCCTCGCCCTGCTCGCCGGTCTCCGTGGAGAGGGGCGAGTTTTCGCCGGTGAAGTGCAGCGGCAGATCGTCGATGAACACCACAAGCGGCGAGTATAGGCTGATTGACGCTCGAATCTGTCGCACCAGCGTAGATGCACGGCGCGTGTTGAAGGCAAAGGGGTACGGCTCGAAAACTCGTCCAGCGCCAATCAACGTCGCATCTTGCGCCTCGCGAATGAGTTCGAGAGCGGCGCGGGTCTTCCCCTGGCGCGGGCCGCCCGTAATCACAACCCGCGGCGTGCGCGCCAGGTCAAACGCATAGAAAATGTCGCGCGTCAGCCAAGGGACGGTGAAGCCGCGGCCGTAGCGGGCAAAGAGGTCCTCCAGGGCCGCCTGCGTCAACGGCGGCGTCTCGCGCATTTCCGCCGTCCTGCGCGAGCGCCGTATCATCAACCCCACGAAAAAGCCGATGATGCTCAATACCGCCGCAACCGCGCGCAGTAAGTCGCCGTTTTCGATCAGCCAGGGGACAAGCGTTCCCGACCACGTCCCGGCAGGAGAAGACTTGGCAAGCCAAAGCCCCGCCGCGCCCAGGGCGATGAGAACCGCGGCGGAAAGTAGGATGAGAATTAGACGCCGGCGCCGCCGAATGTACTGCATCAGAGAGGTTGCAACCAGTGGTTGGCGTTCATAAAGCAGACCAGGGCTTGTGCTGTGAACAGCATCCAGCACAACGCGCTAGGCAGCAGTATAGCACGCCGCAGGCAAAGGGGCGAAGGGTGAGCGGGTGCGGCATCCGCCCGCCCACATGCGACCGGTCCTATGTTGCGCTGTTCTCCAGCCGGTCGAGCACCCCCAGCAGGTCGAGGGGAGCTTTGATCGTATAATCCGGAACCTCCATCGCGCCGGCCGGCGTTTTGCTGCGGCGCGGCGCCCAGTCCAGCCATACCGAAATTAAACCGAGTGCGTTGGCCCCGGCGATGTCGCGCTCCAGGTTGTTGCCGACCATAACCACGCGTCCGGCCTCGCCTTCGGGGATATTGAGCGCGCTCAGCGCCGCCTGGAACATGGCCGCATCCGGCTTCTCGCTGCCCACCTCCTCGGAGATGACGTAGGCGTCGAAGAGTTCATACAGGCCATACGGGCCGAGATTGTTGGGAAACGTAGCAACAGGCCCGTCGGCCACCAGCGCCAGGGGATAGCCCCTGGCTTTGAGCGCGTGCAGCAGTTCACCGGCGCCGGGGATCAGGTCGGCGCGCAGCGACACGCCCGCCTCGGTCTTGACCTCAGTCCCTTCGTCCACCAACGTATCGCCGCAGTCCAAAAAGACGGCGCGAATCTTTGTGCCCAAGTCAATACTCCCTTTACTCTTCTAGGCGAAAACGCGAAAACGCCACGCGTCAAAGCTGGCGGATGACGTGTGACGAGTACGCGCGCACGTCGCGCAGGATTATTCTACTCGATTTCGTGTTCCAGCGCCCTAGCGCCGCAAGGCCGACTCACCCCTCTGTCCGCAGGCGCGGGTTGCTCACCTCGTCGAAGCCGATGTGCACCAGGTAGAGCGAGAGGAACAGCGCCATCAACGTGATGACTGGGGCTAGCCACCACCACCACAGATTCTGGAATATGGCGCTGTAGTTGAGCGCCCAATAGATCATCATGCCCAGCGTCATCTCGCGCGAAGGGCCGAGGCCGAGGATCGACAGGCCGGACTCGGCCAGCACCGCGGCGATGAAAGCGTTGACGAAGTTGGCCCCCAGCCACTGGAACATGTGGGGCATCAGTTCGATCAGGATGATCTCCATGCCGTTCATGCCGGAAAGCCGCGCCACCTGCACAAAGCCGCGTTCCTTCAGGCTCAGCACCTGGGCGCGCACCTGCCGCGCCGGCGACGGCCAGGCGAACGCGCCGATGATTAGCGCCATCGCCGTCACCCCCACCCCGCGCAGCAACGCCGCGATCAGAATCAAAAAGAGCAGCGAAGGCACGGAAAGAAAGACGTCGATCAAGATGCGCAGCACATTATCCACCTTGCCGCCGAAATAGCCGCTGACAAAGCCGATCAGTGCGCCGAGAATCGTGCCTACCGCCGCCGCGATTAACCCGACCTGGACCGAGTTGGGGATCGCCTCCGTCAACTGGATGGCGACGCTCTGCCCTAGCGATGTTGTGCCGAACAGCGTCCCTTCTCCGGGCGGCAGCCGCTGCGGAAAGCTGCCCGACTTGCGCAAGTCAGGGTCGATCACCATCCCGGCGATCAACGCAGTCAGCAGCAATGCCAAGAAGACAGCGCCGCCCAGCGTGAACTTGCGATTGCGCTGTAACTCCCACAAAATGCCTTTGCGGCTTTCGACGATGGTGTCTTGCACAGGAGCAACGGCCATAGGTCAACTGCCTCCCGATCCTTCAAAGCGGATGCGCGGGTCGATCAACGGATACGCCGCGTCGATCAGGAAATTCGCCAGCGCCACCGAGATGATGATCAAGAGCACGCCGCCCTGAATGAGCGGGTAGTCGAGACTCTTGATGGCGTTATAGATGCGGTAGCCAACCCCCGGATAGGCGAAGATCACTTCGGTGATCAACGCGCCGCCGACGATGTGACCCAACGAAATTGCCAAGCCCGTCGTTTGCGGCAGCAGGGCGTTGCGGAAGGCATAGCCCCACAGAATGCGCCGCTCCTTGATGCCCATCGCCTCGGCATTAAGGATATAGTCTTCGCCCTTCAGCGAGATGATCAGGCTGCGCATGCTCAGGAACCACCACCCCAACGACACGAGCAAAATGCTCAGCGCGGGCAGCACGGCGTGTTGCAGCACGTCCAGAATGAACTCCGTGTTGAACCCTGGACGCACGCCTACCGAATACGCGCCGGACAGCGGGAATATGGGCCAATGAAAGGCGAAGACGAAGACGAGGATCAGCGCCAAGATGTAGTAGGGCGTCGTGTAGAGCACCAGAGCCACCGGCACCATTAAGCGCGCCAAGCCCGCCTTGCGCCCGCGCCAGCCGATCACCGCGCCGATCACCGACCCGGCGACCCAACTCACCAACGTCGTCACTGTCAACAACCCGATCGTCCAGGGCAGCGCCGTAAGCAACATCCCCGAAACCTCGGACGGGAAGTTGCTGATCGAGATGCCCAAATTGCCCTGCGCCAGCTCTCGCCAAAAGCTGAGATACTGGACCCATACCGGCCGGTCCAATCCGAAACGCACGCGATACTCGACGATCATCTCCTGTGCATTCATGCTGCCGCCCACAGCCGCCATATTGGCAAAGATGGCGTTCATGGGTTCGCCGGGCACCATGCGCGGCACAAAGAAGACCACCGTCATCGAAATGAAGATTGTGGCCAGCAGTAGAATCAGACGTTCACCGATGTAACGGATGTATGGGTTCATGGCGCGCCTTCGGTGTTTCCGGGCTTGACGGCGGCATTACCCTGCGCGCCGCCAAGCCCGGAAATGCTAGAACTGCCAATTGTGTGCTACTGACCTGCCGCGCGAATGCCGGGGACCCATTCGCCGGTCTCTGTCGACTCATAGCCGGTGAGCAGGAGATTCATGGTCGCCCACCAGTTAACGGGCATCATCCACGGATTCTCCGCGCTGGGCCAACCGTCCCAATACGTATAGTTGAACGGCACCAACGCCGGCGCTTGGTTCAGCGGGGTAACAGGCAGATCGTTGTACCAAACTTCCATGCCCTGCCGGAAGATGTCGATCAGCGTCGCCTCGTCCGCGTTCTCGCCGAGCGCGACCAGCATGGCGTCCACCGCCGCATCGTAGTCGGGGTTGGCATAGCGGAACGAGTTGCGCTCGTACCACGGCGCCGGTTCGCCCAGAGGCACGAAGAACTTGCCGTGGAAGAGCTCCATGTTCTCGTAGATCGTGCCGGGGCAGAACGCCTGCGGGCCGTACAGATCGTATTCGCCGGCCAAGATGGCCGCATCGACGACCGCGCCGCCCAACGGCTGGAATTCCACCGCTACGCCGCCGGTCTCCAACTGATCCACGATCACCGCCGTGACCTTCATCGCCTCAGGCGTGTCGCCGTTGGTCATCAGCAAGGGCGCAAGCCGCTCGCCGTCCTTGGCCCAGAAGCCGTCTGCATCCTTGGCATAGCCGGCCTCGGTGAAGTACTGCTCCGCCGCCTCAGGGTTGTAGGTGACAGCCGACTCGGCGATGATGTCGGCAATGGCGTCCTTATAGGGCTGCAAGCCCGAATACTCCGGCCATACGTTGTCGCTCACCACCGTCGCGCCCTCGTATGCCAGCGCCACGATCTGATCGCGATCGATCAGGCTGGAAATGCCCTTGCGCACCAGCGGGTCATCCATCGGCGGTCTCGCCATCTGGAACAGGAGCGCACGCGGACAAGGATCGTACCACGCATACGGCGCGTCCTCTGTCCACGCCTTTACGTTGGGGTTCCGCTCTTTAACTGACAGGAAGGCGCCGGGCGAAAGAATGCCGATGGCGGGAGAGTCGATCTCGTTGGCGGACAGCGACAGCGCCACGCTCGTCTCCGGCCCGACATGCATGAAGTTAACCTTAGCCGGCGCAGGCGTCACGCCGAACACCTCCGTGCCCCACCAGTCATCGCGGCGCACGTATGAGAAGGCCGATTCTGTGGCCGATTCGAGGCGATACGGGCCGGTGCCGATCGGCGGATCGTTCTTGAAGGTCACCGGGTCTTCCACGTCTCGCCAAATGTGCTCAGGCTGGATCGTGATGCCGCTCCACACGCCGACCGCCGGGAACGTCTCGCGCACAAGGTGCTGCCGCGGATTCGGCTCGGTCAGAATGAACTTCGCCGTCAGGTCGTCGATCTTCTCGACGTTGGCGACCGCCTTGTTGGCCTCGTTCGCCCAGGTCAATGCCGGGTTGTTGCGCAACATCTCGTAGGTGAAGACGATGTCGTCGGCGGTAAAAGCCTCGCCGTCGCTCCACTTCACGCCATCGCGCAGCTTGACCGTGATCTCGGTGTAGTCGTCGTTGTACTCGTAGCTCTCGGCCAGCCACGGAACAAACTCACCGGTCTCCATATTCAGGTAAAACAGATATTCATGAACCATCGCGCCGAGGCCGGTGCGAGAGCGATCAAAGCCTGGCGCATAAATGTTGAAGAGGGTTGGATCGGCGAAAGGTCTTGAAACGGCGATGTTGAGCGTTTGCGCGCGCTCCATGTCAGCCGCCGACGGGCCGGCAGGCACGGCCGCCGTGCACCCCGACGTGACCGCCATAGCCACGAGCAATAGAAGCGAAACCAGTAGGATACCTCTGCTTCTTAACATCTTTGTCCTTTCCTCCCTTGGTTGTCTTCGGGTCAATCAAATCTTTTGCGTATTGCCTGACCTGATCGGACTCATACGCTCGTCCGGCATCACCTCCTTCGAACCGGCCGCAGCCTCTTACGCTGACGCTTCCGTCGGATGGACGGCCTGCGACTCCGTCTCTCCCGAAGCCGCCATCAGCAACTCATCCATCTGATCGAGCGCCAACGTCGGTGCATCCTGGTGAAGATAGCAAGTGGCTGCGCGGCGGGCATCGGTGCGATACAGCTTCGGCATCGCGCGCAGACACGGCTCAAACGCGTATGGGCAGCGCGCGGCAAACAGACAGCCCTCGTCGGGGTTCGCCTTGCCTGCCAGCGCCGACGGCTCCGGCTCCTCTGACCATTGGCGGTCAGGATCGGGCCTGGGAATCGAGCTGACCAACAACTGCGTATAAGGGTGTTTCGGGTCCTTCACGACCTTGGTCACATCCCCGACCTCGGCAACATACCCGCGGTAGAGGACGATGATGTCGTCACAGATCTGAAAAGCGGTAGTCAGATCGTGTGTGATATAGATCAGCGATATGCCGAACTCGTCGCGCAGCGTGCGCAGCGCGGTCAACACCGTCGCCCGCAGCGACGCGTCGATCATGGAGACCGGCTCGTCGGCGATGATGAGCTTGGGATTGAGCAGAAGCGCACGCGCCACCATCACACGCTGTCGCTGCCCTCCGCTCAGTTGGTGCGGGAAACGTCCAAGCGTCTCTTCGGGCCGCAGGCCAACTGCATTGAGCGCGTTCAGGATAAGCTGGCGCGCTTCTCCTTTGGAGTTCGCCAGCTTGAACTTCCGGATCGGCGTCTCCAACATGTGGTCCACTTTGTAGAAAGAGTTGAAGGACTCAAACGGGTCCTGAAAGACGGCTTGCACCTCGCGGCGAAATGCCGCGCTCTGGGCGTTGGTAAGATGGCGCAAGTCTGCGCCGCGATAACGCACCGCACCTTTCGTCGGCTCTTCCAAACCCAGTAACAGCCGCGCCATCGTGCTCTTGCCGCTGCCGCTCTCGCCTACCACGCCCGTAATCAGCGGGCGCGTCGTCTCGATGCGAAACGAAAAATCACGCAGGGCGACGGTCTCGATGCGACGGCCTACCCCGCTGCCAAAGATTTTGGTGATGTCGTCGGCTTCCAGCAACGCAGTCATTCGGCAACCTCGCGACTCAAGCTGTGCGCAGCGGCGGGTTCATCGTGCAGGTGGCATGCAGCCCACTGCTCCGGCGCCACCTCGCGGAAGAGCGGCTCCTCCTGGATGCAGCGATCCATCACAAAGGGGCAGCGCGGGTGAAAAACGCAGCCCGCCGGTCGATCCGCAGCCGATGGCGGCGCGCCCTTGACGACCTGCAACGTCTCCTTCTCGTCCAATGAAGGCAGACTTTCCATCAGAATGCGCGTATAGGGATGTTCCGGGCGGCGGAAGATGGCGCGCACCGGCCCTTCCTCCACCAGCTTGCCGGCGTACATCACGCCGACGCGGCTAGCGAATTGCGCCATCAGCCCCATGTCGTGCCCGATCAGGATGACCGCTGCATTGAGATCCTCCTGAACCTGGCGCAAGGTCTGCACAACCTGGCGCTGCACCACCACGTCGAGCGCGCTGGTCGGCTCATCTGCGATGATCAGGCTGGGACGCAGGCTCATGGCAAGCGCAATACAGACGCGCTGCTTCATGCCGCCGCTCAACTGGTGCGGATACACGTCCGCCGCCTCCGGCTTCAGTCCGACGCGCGCCAACAGGTCGACCAGCCGCTCGCGCGCCTCGTCGACGGTGACGGTCTCGCCGTGGCTGTTGAGTCCGTCGGCGAACTGCTGACGAATGCGCATCACCGGGTTAAGCGAGTTCATCGCCCCCTGGGTGACCATCGCCACCCCGGCTAGCCGGCGTTCGCGCATCTCCTCATCGCCCAGCGCCAGCAGGTTCTCGCCCTCCAGCCGGATTTCCCCGGACTCGATGCGACCAGGCGAGCGAATCAGACGCATGATCGCCAATGCGATCGTTGACTTGCCTGATCCCGACTCGCCGATCAGGCCGAACCGTTCCCCGGCATGAACGTCGAAGGTGACGTTGTCGACAGCCTTAACCGTGCCGCGCAGCGTGTGGAAGTACACACGCAGGTCTTTCACCTCTAGGATGGAAGTCATTTTTCGGCGTTATTTCTGGCTTGTGGGATGGCGACCAAGGTTGATGCACGTGCCTGCGACGCTCGCCCACGCAAACGCCCCGCGAAGCTTGCGACGCAACGCTCGGCAACCCTTCTCAACCGCAAGTGTGAATACAAAAGTGAAACCACAACCTAATGTGCTGGGAAGCATACTGCACTAAACACATTGTGCTAGATCAATGGCACTTTGTCAAGGATAGGACAAAGACGGGCGCATCACAGATTCGGGGCAAATTGTCATGCTGAACATTGTCATGCTGAACGTAGTGAAGCATCTCGCGTTCCCAGCGCGGAGACCCTTCGCCGTCGCTCAGGATGACCGGTTGCCCCCAATTCGCAGGAAACGCTTAGCCACACGCCCGCCGTCGCGGTCGATCTCCGCTAGAAGCGCACGCCCAGCTTGATGTTCGTCTCCGGCTCGGTCGCGATCTTCGGGTACTCCGTCATCAGATCGTCGAACGCCACGACCGGATGCACGACCGGCTCTGAGACCAAGGCGCCGCTCGCCAACAGACGCCAGACGACGTCGAAGATGCGGTTCTCGTCCCAGTTGGGGTAGTCCGGATTCGGCTCGCTGCATGCGCGCGAGAAGACGATGCGCGGCCGGTTCATATGCGCCTCGGCGCCGAAGTCCAGCCCCGCCGGATACGCCCCTGGCCAAGCCCCTGCCACTACCGCGCCGCCATAGACGACGCCGCGCAGCGCCGCTTGCAGCGCGGCGTGGCTGCCGCTGTATTCGATACAGACATCGGCCCCGCGCTTGGCCGTCGCCCGCTTGATCTCAAGCCCGGCGTCGCAGCCCGTCGGATCGAGGACCGCGTCGGCGCCGCAGGCCAGCGCCGCCTGGCGGCGCAGCGGGATCGGGTCGATAGCAAAAACGGGATACGCCCCGGCCAGCTTGGCCAGCCCCACCGCCATCAGCCCGATAGCGCCCAGACCGAAGACGGCCACGGCGTCCCCGATGCGCACATGCCCGTCGCGCACCGCGCCCAGGGCAAAGTCCGCCGGGTCCAGACAGACAGCCGCCTGCCA
>CAZYSJ010000034.1:0-38615 GCA_964649875.1 uncultured Caldilineaceae bacterium | reverse complement strand
TCGCCAAGGGCATGGCCCTGCCCGGCAACGTCGGCTTCATCAGCCAGAGCGGCGCCCTGTGTACCGCTGTGCTGGACTGGAGCTTCCGCGAGCACGTCGGCTTCAGCGCCTTTGTCTCCGTCGGCTCGATGCTCGACGTAGACTGGGGCGACCTGATCTACTATTTGGGCGACGACGACCGCACGCGCAGCATCGTCATGTACATGGAGTCAATCGGCAACGCCGAATCCTTCATGTCCGCCGCGCGCGAGGTTTCGTTAACCAAGCCCATCATCGTCATCAAGGCCGGCCGCAGCGCTGCCGCAGCCAAGGCTGCCGCGTCGCACACGGGTTCGCTCGCCGGCAGCGATGACGTCCTCGACGCAGCGTTCCGGCGTTGCGGCGTCCTGCGCGTCGAGCACCTCTCGCACCTATTCGCCATGGCTGAAGTTCTCGCCAAGCAGCCTCGACCTGCAGGCCCGCGCCTGACCATCCTGACCAACGCCGGCGGTCCCGGCGTGCTGGCAACAGACATGCTTATGGCCGGCAACGGCAAGCTTGCCGAATTGTCCGAAGAAACCATGGCCGCCTTCGACGAGGTGCTGCCGCGCCACTGGAGTCACAACAACCCCGTCGACATCATCGGCGACGCCGACCCCGACCGCTACACCAAAGCCGTCGAAATTGCCATCGAAGACAAGAACACCGACGGTCTGATGGTCATCCTCACCCCGCAGGATATGACCTACCCGACCCAGACAGCCGAGAAGATGGCCCGCGCCCTATCTGACACGCGCAAGCCGGTCCTCGCCAGTTGGATGGGCGGGCCCGAAGTGGCAGGCGGCGTGGACGTGTTGAACCGCGCCGACATCCCCACCTTCGATTACCCGGACACAGCCGCCAGCATCTTCAACTACATGTGGCGCTACTCCTATAACCTCCGCTCCATCTACGAGACGCCCTCGCTGCCCGTAGCCAGCGAAGCAGAGGCCACCAATCAGCGCCACGCCACCGAGTTGATCGAGGCCGTGCGCGCCAAGGGACGCACCATCCTCACCGAGTTCGAGTCGAAGCAGGTCTTCGCCGCCTACGGCATTTCCACTGTGCCGACCATGCTCGCCAACAGCCCGGATGAAGCCGTGAAGATCGCCAAGGAGATCGGCTATCCCGTCGTGCTCAAGCTGAACTCCGAAACCATCACCCACAAATCGGATGTACAAGGCGTGCAGCTAAACCTGAGCGATGACGACGCCGTGCGCAATGCCTACAAGGTCATCGAGACGACCGTCGGCGAACGCGTCGGCCCCGGCCATTTCCAGGGCGTCACCGTCCAGCCCATGGAAAAACTCGACGGCTACGAGTTGATCATCGGCAGCAGCCAGGACGTCCAGTTCGGCCCGGTGCTGCTCTTCGGCACCGGCGGCACGCTGGTCGAGGTCTTCCGCGACCGCGCGCTTGGCCTGCCGCCCCTCAACACCACCCTCGCCCGCCGCATGATGGAGCAGACCCGCATCTTCGAGGCTCTGCAAGGCGTGCGCGGACGCAAGGGCGTCGACATCGACGCGCTTGAACGGCTCATGGTGCGCTTCAGCAACCTCGTCGTCGAGCAGCCCCGCATCAAGGAAATCGACATCAACCCGCTGCTCGCCTCGCCCGAACGCATCATCGCCCTGGATGCACGCATCGTCCTACATGACCCGGACGTTGCGGACGACGACCTGCCGCGCCCGTCGATTCGCCCCTACCCGATCCGCTACAGCCATGAGTGGAATCTGCCCGACGGCACGACGCTCACCATCCGCCCGGTCAAGCCGGAAGATGAGCCGATGATGATCGACTTCACGCTTTCGCTTTCACCGGACAACCTCTACCTGCGTTACTTCCATTCCGTATCGGTCAGCACGCTAATCTCGCATGAGAAGCTGACCCGGCTCTGCTTTGTCGACTACAACCGCGAGATTTCGCTCGTAGCCGTGCGCGAAGACCCCAAGACCAACCGGCCGGAGATCATCGCCCACGGGCAGCTCACCAAACTGCACGGCCGCCACGATGCCGAATTCGCGGTGCAAGTACGCGACGAATACCAGGGCTCCGGCCTTGGCACGCACATTCTCACGCAGTTGCTTGAGATCGCACGCGACGAGAAGATGGAAAAGGTCGTCGCCGAGATCATGCCCGAAAACGCGGGTATGCGCCGCGTCTGCACCAAGCTGGGCTTCGAGTTCAATCGCATGCCCGATAGCCAGAACTATCTGGCCGAGAAAGTGTTGTAAGCCCTCAGAACAACCCGCACGGGCGCAGCCCAAACAAAAGCCGGCTCTCATTCGAGCCGGCTTTTGTTTTCCCCCTAAGCTGTAACCGCGGCGGCGTCTCTCTATCCAGCAGGCTTGACGCCCCAATCCACAACTTGTTCCGCCGCGAAGTCATATGCCAACGGCACGTCGAGAGCCAACGGGCGCTGATCGCTGCCGTCCGCCCGCATCACCCACACCCGCCAGTCGCCGGCGCTGTTATCATCGCCGCGATTGCTCAAATAGACGATCCACTGTCCATCCGGGCTCCACGCCGGCGCCACATTGCTCGGCAGCTCGTCCACCAATGTGGTGACGGGCCGCGTCAGCGCAGCCAGCCCCGTCCCATCGGCATTGACCGTGAAGATCTCCCAGTGATTGCCCTCTCGGCTATGGAAGACGATGCGATCGCCGCCCGGCTGCCAGGCCGGGTCCTGGTAGTACGGCGCGTTGATCAGCATCTGCGTGCGCGCGTCCGGTTCATCATACGTTATCTCCAGCCCGGAAACCGACTGGTACACAATGCCGCCGCCGTCCGACCAAGACGGCGCCACCGCGGAGGTCAACGCCGGCAAATCGCGAAACTCCTCGCCGTTGACATTGACGCGGCTTAGCCCGAACTCCGGCCTAGTCACCATCGGAAAACTGTCGAGGAAGGGATTGTCGGGCAGACAGATGCCGAACCCCACGTCGCGACACTCGTACTCGCCCGACCGCCGGCTAAACACAATATAATCGCCGTCCGGGCTCCACGCAGGCGAACGCAGTCTTTCGCCGCTCAGGTAGATGCGCCGTTCGTTGCTGCCGTCAATGTCGATCAGATACAGCCCATGGTCGCCATTGGCGCGTGTAAACGCCACCGTCCTACCGTCCGGGCTGACGGACGGATCAAAGCCGGACGTCAACAGGCGCGCGGCGCCGCTCGCCAGGTCCGTCACATAAATTTCTCCGCCAGTGCTGCTTTGGATGACTAGATTACCCGTCAACCCGCCGGTAGACGGAGCGGAAGCCGCGCGTACGGCGGGCAGGGGCGGAGCCGCCAACGGAGCGGTCGCTGCGGCGCTTTCCGCCGCGCTTTCTTCTTCGTCCGCATCCATCTCCAGGCTCGTCACGGGCAACCGCTCAACCGGCGCACTCAACTGCACAAACTCCGCCGCTACCCAGCCCCCATCGGGGCCGACGTCGCCGCCCGTGATCTCGATCCAACTAGAATCGGCATTGCGTCCGGCAGCGGCAAACGTTTCGCCGGGCATGGCCTTCGCCACGACGCGGTAGCCGGTCCCTGGGCCGCTGCGTACATTCAGCCGAGAATCAGTGATCGCCACCGTAGCCCGCACGCCGGTATCCACCGCCGCCGCTGCGTCTGCCGGCGGCACGGCTGCCGTCACCCGGGGCGTAGGCATCGCGTCCGCAGGGACAGGTTCCTCCTCACTCACCCCAGGCGAGGCTTCAGCCGGCTGCGCCTCGGCAAGAGAAGTCGCCGTATTGCCGACAGGCACGACCGGCAGAGCTTCCAGGTTAAAAGCCACGACCTGCTCTGCCTCGATCCAGCCTCCCATGCCTGCCGCGGTCAGCGCCACGAGCCAGCGGCTGTCCTCGCTTCGGCCCCACACGGTCAAGGCCGTACCGGTTGCGAGTTCTTGCAGCGTCTCGCCATCGGGCACAGCCAACAACTCCGCCCCGCCGGAGCGTACGACTGCCACCTGGCTCACCTGGCCGGATCGGGCCGACGATGCGGCGGGCGTCGGCGTCGGCGGGACTTCTGTTGGCGTCGGCGTCGGCAAAGGCGTCGGCGTCATCGTCGGCGTCGGGCTGGGCGTCGGAGTAGGAGTCGCCAAAGGGGTGGGCGTCGGCGTGGGCAGCGCAACAGGCGCGGCATCCGCCTCGCCCGCCGCAGGCGCTTCAGTCGCCGCCTCGCCCATCATCACCGGCAGTTGCTCCGCGCCGAACATCACAACCTGCGCAGTCTCGGCCCAGCCCGCCTTGTCGTCGTTTGTCATCACCAACACCCATAGACTATCCGAAGAGCGCCCGACCGCGGTCAATACCGTGCCGGCAGGCAACACGCGGATTAGCTCACCGCCAGGCGACTCGTACAGACTCGCCTCGCCCGCGCCGACAATCGCCAACACGCCCGCCTCCTGTGCGCTCCGGCTCTCTTCCGCCGCCCCCTGCACAGCATATCGACCTTCTGCATGAGCGACGCGCGGCAGCCCTCCGGCAATGAAAACTGCGATCATGATCGCACTCGCCACAATTCGCATCAGCCGCCTGTTGCCTGCGACCGCCAGCGCATGGGAGAGAGCGGACCTCAAACCAGCAGCGCTAAGTTGAGTTCGCATAAACACCCCCGTAATTGACAACGTAAATAACAACTCATTATAATAGGATCGACCGACCGTCCGGTCGACAAATGCAAGTCACATTATCGAACAGCGGTTGATTCTTTGTCAAAAACCGCAGACCGAAGCTTAGTATTTTGACTTGAGGCCATACAGCATAGCCATCTCATACGGTCGCACAACACAGTCTGGCCGTCTGATTTCCGAGGTGAAGGAGGAATTCGTGACCGTCCAAAACACTCTTGAAATCCCCTCGCGCGATGCGGTGTTGGACGCGGCGCGCGCCTTAATCGCCGATCACGGCTATGCCGGTTGGTCAATGCGCGAACTCGCCAACAAAAGCGGCCTTGCCAAAGCCACCATCTATCACCATTTCGCCGATAAACAGGACATCTACCTGAGCGTCCTCGAGCGCGAAATCGCACTCATTCACGAACGAACCGCAGCAGCAGCCAACTCGCCGGGTAATGCCGTCGACCGGCTGCGCGCCGTTATCCGTACATTCTACGACCTCCAGGCCGAACGTCATGTCGTATTTATCTCTGCATTACGCGAAATGTCGAACAATGAGACTCAGCTCTGTAGTCTATTGCGGCGTTATCGCAATGACCTGCTCGCGCCTATCAGCCAACTACTGGAAAGCGGCGAACGTGAAAATCTCTTCCGGCCGGTCAACGATGAAATGACGCTTGTAACGATCTTCGGCATCATGCACAGCTTCGTCACCCACCAGCTACTGATCGGCGACGTGAAGAGCGCTGACGAACTGGTCGAATACACACTTCAGATGCTGCTCAACGGCATCGGCAATCATCGATCGACCGTTGCCTAATTCATTATGCCGACATTTTTGTGCACCACCAAACTGGCCTGCATCCTACACTGGCGCCCTCGACCTATATCTTGGCGCAGACAGTATACGCAGTTCTCAAGAATTACCCATCCGCTCGCTACACGCAATCATCCCCATAAAGAGGCGATATGACATCGAACAACTCAACTGTTGCCGGTTTTCGAGACAAACCCAGGCGCCCAATCAATAAGCATATGCTCGCGCCTCTTGCCGTCGCGCTCGCCTTTCTGGCAACCGCTTGCTCGCTGCCCAGCCGCCAGCCCACGCCCACCCCGGCGCCGCTGGCCGTCTATACGCCTATGGCAGAGGCGGAGCCTATCGCCGCCGGCGCGCCGGCAGCCGAAGCGGTTCCCGCTCGGCAACAGAGCGCAGCCCCGGCGCGCACCAGCTACACGGCCGAGATCATCCCCCAAGACCAGGTGCCGGTCGTCGCCGAAGTCGCCGGACAGGTGCTCGAATTCAATATCGAGGTCGGGGATCGCGTGGAAGCCGGCGATGTGCTCGTCCGCATCGACAGCAGCACCCTAGAGGCGCAGCGCGCCCAGGCGATGGCCGGCCTGGAAGCGGCCAAAGCCCAGCTAGACCTCTTGCAAGACGAGCCGGACGAAGAAGACATCGAAGCCGCCCGCGCTGCGGTCACAGCTGCCGACGAAGCCTATCAACGGGCGCTCGCCGGGCCGACCGCCGAAGAACTGCGCATGGCCGAAGCGCAGTTGCGCCAGGCCGAGGCCGCAGTCAAACAGGCCCAGGCCGCCTATGACCAGGTTTCTTGGAATCCCCTGATCGCCGCCCTGCCTGAAAGCATGCAGCTCGAAGCAGCCACGCTCGCCCTCGAAGCCGCTCAAGCCCAGTATGACAAACTCGTCCTAGGCGCTACCGCCGACGTCATCGCCGGCGCCTACGCCCAACTGGCGAACGCCCGCGCCCAACTCAAGCGGCTAGAAGATGGCGCCAAGCCTGCGCAGATCGAAGCCGCTCAAGCCCAGGTCCGCCAGGCCGAGACTGCCCTCTACCTTGCACAACTGCAACTGGACAAAGCCTCCGTGCGCGCGCCCATCAGCGGCATCGTCGCCTCGGTCAACACAGCCGCAGGGGCGATGGTTGCACCAGGCGCGCCGCTTGCAGCGCTGATATCGTCCAAAGTCGAGGTGGTCGTCGCCGTAGAAGAATCTCGCCTCGCCCAACTCAGCGTCGGCCAACAGGCTGTGATCCGCGTCGACGCCTACCCGGACCGCTCCTACGACGGCGAAATCGCCATCATCGCGCCGACCTTAGACCCGGCTACGCGCACCGTCCAGGTCACCATTCGACCGACCGGCGACGCCGCAGAACTCGCCCCCGGTATGTTCGCCACCGTCGCATTGCCCTAACTCGGTCTGAACTCAGGAGGGTTTCATGAAGATTTGGGACATTTCAATCCGGCAGCCGGTCTTTATGACCATGATCCTCCTCGCCGGCGTTGTGCTGGGGGTGGCATCCTATTTCCGCATGCCCGTCGACATCTTCCCGGACGTCGAATACCCCGTCATCGTGGTGACCACCATCTACCCCGGAGCCGGCCCTGAAGAAGTCGAGGACCTCGTCACGACGACTCTCGAAGAGAAACTAAGCGCCATCGGCGGGCTTGACACGATCACGTCCCAGTCCTCCGAAGGCGTCAGCACGGTCGTCATGCAGTTCGACATGGACCTGTCTCCCGACCAACTCAGCCAGGAAGTCCGCGAAAAAGTCGATCTGGTGCGCCGAGATCTGCCCGGCGGCATCGAAGAGCCGATCATCACGCGCTTCAGCATCACGGACTCCCCCGTGCTTGTCTTTGGCGTCACCGACAAAACCGGGCGGTTATCCCCGTCCGAATTGCGCACAAAAACCGAGGACGAGATCCAACAACGCGTCCAACGCGTGCGAGATGTAGCGGCTGTCGAAGTCGCCGGCGGGGAAGAGCGCGAGATTCAGGTGCTGCTCAATATGGACGCGCTCCAGGCTCGGCGCATCGCCCCGCAACAGATCGCAGAAGCCATCGCCGTCGAAAATCTCAACGTTCCCGCCGGCTCTCTGAATGATTCCCGCCAAGAATTGCTGGTACGCACCCCCGGCGATTTTGCCACAGTCAACGACATTGGCGACGTTATCGTCATGCAACGCGGCGCCCCTGTCTATGTGCGCGATGTGGCCGAGATCGTCGACGGCTTCAAGGAACGGGAAAGCATCACACGTCTCAACGGGGGGGAATCGGTCGTCGTAAGCGTCCGCAAACAGAGCGGCTCCAACAGCGCGGCGGTCGCCGCCGGCGTCAAAGAGGCGCTGAACGAAACTATTGCCGCTAACCCCGAACTCGAAATTGTCATCGTCGATGACGAATCAGACGTGGTGTTGCGCGCCACCAACGGCGCGCTCGAAGACCTTCTGTGGGCGACTGCATTGGCCTTTCTTGTTGTATTGATCTTCTTCCGCAATGTTCGCAATACGATCATTACCATCATCGGCTTGCCTGTCATCATCGTCTCGACGCTCTTCTTCATGAATATGTTCGGCATCTCGATCAACCAACTCTCCCTGCTGGCCCTTGCGCTGGCGGTCGGCTTTCTGATCGACGACGCTATCGTCGTGCGCGAAAACATCATGCGCTGGATTGGCAGAGGCTACACACCGCACGAGGCCTCCAGCCGGGCGACAGCCGAGGTAGCGCTGCCCGTGCTTGCTACCAGCGCCACCATCTTGGCCGTCTTTCTGCCGGTGGCCTATACCGAGGGCTTTATCGGCAAGCTCTTCCGCGACTTCGGCCTGACGGTTGCCATCGCCGTCGCCGTCTCCACTTTCGAAGCCCTAACAATGGCGCCCATGCTTAGCGCCAAGTTCTTCCGCGCCCAAGACATCGAGCCGCAAACGGATTCTGAGCGCCCAGACGATGCCGCCCCAGACGATGCCGCGCAGGAGACCGCTCATGAAAGCCTCATGGGCCGCATCTACGCCAAAATTCTCGGCTGGACGCTTACGCATAAACTCATTGTCGCCATTCTCGCCGTCGGCATCATCGTCGCCAGCGTCTTTGCCGCCGCAGCCATCCCCCAAGTCTTTTTGCCCGACCTAGACCGCGGCAAGATTGACGTCAGAATGGAACTGCCGGTAGGGACGCCGTTGGAGGCCACCTATACGGAAGCCCTAAAAGTCGAACAAATTTTGCGCAGCCACCCCGCTGTCGTCCATGTCTTCACCACCATAGGCGGAACCGGCGCGCCCAACAAGGCCTCCTACTCCGTGATCCTCGACAAAGAGGGCATTGACCGGGACGAATGGAGCACGCGCGGCGTTATCGGTGACCTGCGCGGCCCTCTCGCCACTGTGCCCGGCATCTCTTTTCAGGTCATCGACGAGATGTCCACCGCCAGCGACCTGATGGGCAGCAAAGACATGGTCGTCGAACTGAGCGCCGATTCGGTCGACTACGCCACGCTCGGAGAAACCAGCTTAGCGATCATGGAGCAAATGGCGGCCATCCCCGGCGTTGCCGATATTGAATCGACCTACAAGCCCGGCACGCCGGAACTCCAAGTCGCAATCGATAGGCGATGGGCCGGCGATCTAGGCTTAAGCACAGCACAGATCGCGACGACGCTGCGCATGCTCATCAACGGCGAAGTCGTGTCCGTCTTCCGCGGCGAGGGAGAAGAGGCCGAGATCATCGTCCGCTTGGATGAAACCAGCCGCTCCAGCGTCGAAGATGTCCTGAACCTCAACATGCTCTCGCCCACCGGCCAGCTCGTCCCGTTGAGCACCGTCGCGCAGGCCTCGATTGCCTCAGGTCCCAGTGAAATCGCCCACGTCGACCGCCGGCCTACCGTATCGATCGGCGCCAATGTGTCCGGGCGCAGCGAAGCCGAGACGGTGGCGGACGTGACCGCTCTGCTTCCCACGCTCAACTTGCCTCCCGGCGTTGAGGTCAGGCTCGGCGGCATTGCCGATCTGCAAGAGGACTCTTTCCGCAACCTTAGCCTTGCCCTGTTGCTGGCCGTCATCTTCATCTATATGGCCCTTGCCAGCCAGTTCGGCAGTTTCGTGCAGCCGCTGTTAGTCATGATCGCCATGCCCTTAGCCGTAATCGGCGCGGTCCTGTCGCTTGCGTTGACCAACCGTCCGCTCGATTTGACCGCCTTTATCGGCTTCATCATGCTCATGGGTCTCGTCACCAAAAACTCGATTTTGCTCATCGAATTCGCCAACCAAGCGCGCGCCAACGGCGCCACGGCAGAGGAGGCCATGCGGCGAGCCGGGCCTATTCGCCTTCGCCCCATCCTCATGACCGCTTTCTCGACCATCCTGGCCATGGTTCCCGTCGCCATCGGCATGGGAGCGGGCGGCGAATTCCGTTCTTCTATGGCGATCGCCATTATCGGCGGCATGACCACCAGCACATTCCTTACCCTGCTGATGGTGCCCACAGCCTATAGCGCCGTCGTCGGCGGGCTGGATCGCCTCAGCGCACGACGCCAGGCTGCCCAAGAGGCTAAAAAGGCGCGCCGCTTGGCTAAGCGCGCCGAGGACGGATCAGACCGATCCGGCGCCTCCGGCGAAACAACGTCGGAAAAAGCCCAACCGGCAGGCGACTAACTCTCGCACACCTGCTATACTGGTCTTACGATGCGACCATCTCGTCCGCCGGATGCGCCTACGCCTCGGCATACAAACCGAGAATACATTCTCCTGACCGCCATAACCCTGGCGGCGTTCGCCCTGCGCCTTTGGCATCTGGATGCCAAAGGCCTCGGCTATGACGAGGCAGCCACCGCCGTCATGGCGCGCGCGCCCGTCTTCGATATTATCCTCTTCCACTGGGAGGCGGCCTTCGAGCATCTGCCGTTCTGGGTTCTCCTCATGCGCGGCTGGTCGCTGCTTGCCGGTCAGTCCGAGTTCGCCTTGCGCCTCTTGCCCGCCTACGCCGCCGTCCTTACGGTCCCGCTGTGTTGGGCGCTGCTGAAACGGCTCGCACCGGAGAAGGCTGTATGGCGTCTGCTAACGACCGTACTCATCGCGTCCTCGCCTGTTTTGACCCTGTATGCGCAGGAAGCGCGCATGTATGCGCTGGTCGTCCTGCTTGCCGTCGCTTCCACCTACTTGGCGGCGCGTCTCATCCAGCGACCATCGGCATCCCACATGGCTGCCTATATCCTTGTCAACTGGGGGATGCTCGGCCTGCAATACTACTCCGTCTTGCTTATCGGCGCACATGGGCTTTTCGCAGCCCTAACCGCTGCGCAGCGGTCTGCATCGCGGCGCATCTTTATCCGCACGATTGTACCGGCCGCCGCGGTATCCGTCGCCCCTTTGCTGTTGTGGATGGCGCTGTCGCCCGGCTTTCACGAAACGGTGACCGTGGTCTTCCAAGAAGCAAGCCGGCCGGAGCTCGGCGTAGGCGCGTTCCTCATCGATCTCTGGAGTGATATCACCTTCGGCGCGTTTCGATGGCAGCCCGATATCTCCGCCATCGGCCTGGCGCTCCTGCCGCTCTTTGTGATCGGGGCTGTGGCTGCGCGAGCCGATTATCAACGCAGCGACGCGCCGCCGTCCGCCCATGCGACGCCCTATTTGCTCCTGTTGCTCACAATCGCGCTGCTGCCCATCGTCATCAGCGCTGCGCTATTCCGCACCCTGGCAGCCCGTTACATTCTCTACATTTCGCCCTTCGTCTACGCCTTTATCGCCCTGGGCGTCATCGCTATCCGACGCCGGCATCGAACCTGGGGTCTTGTCGCTGCGGCCGTCACACTCACGGTTGCCCTGCTGGGGCAGGCATATTATTTTGGCCCCTACCAGAAGAGCGAATACCGCGACATGTCTCGCTATCTGTCGGCGCGCTACTCGCCCGCCGAAGATGTCGTCATCATCGAAGCGCCCCGCCAACACCTATTGGCGAAATACTATCTTGGGCAAGACTTTCCCCTGGAAACGGCGCCCGCCATTCCATTGCCGGACTACTGGCCTGTGACCGCCCCGCCGGTCGTGCCCGAAAAAGTAGACGACCAAATCCAGCGCTATCTGCGCACCTATTCGTCATTGTGGACCGCATTCAGCGCCGAGTCCGAGGTCGACCGCGGCGAGTTCCTCGCCAAGTACCTGACGGCCGTCTCTTACAACGCAGATTGCCAATTCTGGCTCGACGTGCGTCTCTGCCGCTTCGTCAGCCCTCGCATCGTTACGCCCGATCTAGAGACGCAAATCATGGCGACGGTCAATGGCGAACTGACCCTCGAATACGCTCGCGTCGCCACGGACCCGCAGTACGTAGTCATTAACGAAGGCCGCGTTCTTTTTGCAGAACTCGGTTGGCTTGCGCAAGCTGCGCCGTCTATCGATTACACGGTCTCGCTCCGGCTGGTCGACGCTGCCGGACAGATCGTCTCCCAACTTGACCAATATCCCATCGGCATGCTGTTGCCGCCCACGGTCTGGTCAGCCGGAGAACGGAAACCGGGCTACATGGCTCTCACCATTCCCCCGACAGCCGCCGGTCGCCACACGCTGCAGGCAAGCGTCTACGATCCCGTCACGCTCAAGCCCCTGCCATATCAGACGCCCGAGGGTCCGTCGTCTTCATCCGCGCCCATCATCCTGGGGCTGGTCGAAATCGATGGTACAATACGGCTGCTGCCCGCCGGCTCCGGCGGCGATAGCTGAAGGGCAGCGTTCGATCTGTCCTTGCCGCCCACAGGATGAGTCTATCGATGCATTGGACCCGTCGCGATTGGCTTGCACTTGTTCTGATCACCGGCCTAGCTGCCGCGCTGCGCCTCTATCAACTTGGCGTTGTGCCCCCTGGGTTCCAGTTCGACGAAGCCTTCAACGCCATCGACGCCCGCGCCGTACTGGCGGGCAACCGGCCGCTTTTCCTGCCCGCCAACGCCGGGCGCGAGGTGGTATACACCTATGTCCAAGCCGCCCTGATCCGGTTTTTCGGCCTGAATGTCTGGACGCTGCGCCTGGCTTCCGCCCTCTTCGGCATTCTCGCCGTTCCTGTCGCCTATATCCTATTGCGTATCGTTCTCCGTCGCGACAGCCGCCGCATCGCCCTATTCACAAGCCTAACGCTGGCGATCAGCCTTTGGCACATCCACTTTAGCCACTACGGCATCCGCGTTATCATGATGCCCGTCATCTTCAGCCTAGCCTTCGGCGCCTACTGGCTGGGCCATCATGCACCAACGCCGCGCCGGCGCATTGCCGCCTATGCCGTCAGCGGCCTGTTCATCGGCCTAAGCGTGTGGACCCACCCGACCGGACGCCTGGCGCCCTTCGTCCCCATCCTCTGCACGCTGTGGCTCCTATGGCGCAACCCGAATGCACGCGCCGCCGGGTTGCGTCTGCATCCCGATAGCCCGCTGGGCGGCCTCTTGCTCACCGGCATCATTGCGTTCGTGGTCTTCTTGCCGCTTGGCATCGAATTCTACCGCCACCCTGAGTTCTTCGTCGGGCACGCCTCCGAAGTCTCGATCTTTGCCGAGCGCGTCAGCGGCGATTCTCCCCTCTCGACGCTGGCTGCAAACATTCTGCACGTCCTGGGCATGTTCAGCGTAGCCGGCGATTGGGAATGGACCCACAATCTCGCCGGTCGTCCCGTATTCGACCTGCTGATGGCCGCCGCGTTCTTCGTGGGGGCGGGCATCTGGGCGCTGCGCCTGGGCCGCGCTGTGCGTTCGCGTCCCGACGGCAAATCGGGCGCCTCTGAGCCGGACGCCGACGCGCTTTTCCTGTTCTTCGCGTGGACGTTGGTCATGCTGCTGCCCTCCGTGTTGAGCGAGGCTGCTCCCAATTACTCGCGCACCTTGCCCTCGCTGCCGGCCTTGTTCTTAGCAGCAGGCCTGGGACTTGCGTGGATCTCGCATCTGCAGCGCCCGCACCAATACGCAGGCGTTGCAGCGGCAGCGCTGATCTTGCTCTACAGCGGCTATCGCGCCGTCTATGACTATTTCGTCGTCTTCCCCGACCGCCAAGAGGTCTATTACCTGTACGACGCCGACAAGCTCGACGCACTCGCCTATCTGCAAACCCTCACCGGTGACAACCAGGTCTACTTGTCGCAGTTGTGGGGCGACCGCCACGCCACGGTCTCCATGCTGCGCCGCGAGCTGAACATCAAATCGCTCGACGCCAGCGACACGTTGGCGCTGCCGCCGCCGGGCATGGGTGCGGTCTTTGCCTTCCCCCAAGAACAACTGGAGCGCGCCGAACAACTAGCCAAACTCTGGCCCCATGTCCAAGTTCGGCAGGTAGAGGACCCTTTCGGTGCGGTATTGCTTCATCTGGTCGAGGTTGACCCGCAGACCGCAACTGAGATTCCCGCCGCCTATGCGCCGCTGCAAACTAACGCAGCAGCCTTCGTCGACGCGCCCAACCTGCTCGGCCTGTACGCCGCCAACCCGGACAAGCAGATCACCCTGCTCTGGGAGGCCGACGAGCCGTACACAGCCAGCCTCACCTCTTACATCCACCTCATCGACCCGGACGGGCGGCGCGTTGCCCAGATCGACAAACTGCCCGGCAACGGCAGCTACCCCACTACCGCGTGGACTGTGGGCGAGCGCGTGCTCGACCGCTATTATCCGTCCATCCTCGATCCCTGCACCGGCGGTATTCCTCTGCGCGCCCAGGTGGGGTGGTACGCCCTCGCCGAAGACCACGCGCCGCGCCCGCGTGCCGACGTCCCCGGCGAAACCGCCCTAGCCGGCGTCGTCACGCTCCTCACTTTCTCCCACGATCCGGGTTATTTGCAGCCTCAGGTCCGCGCCGAACAACCGGTGACGCACGAACTCAGCTACCTCGGCTTCAACTTCACCGGCAGCGACCTCGAACCAGGCTCGCCCATCGTCGTCGATCTCTATTGGCGCAGCGACCACGCCGGCGGCAGCCATCCGCCATCCGCCGCCCTGCCCATTGCCATACGCCTCGAAAGCGCCGGCGCCTCAATGCCCATTTGGCAAGGCGAACTTGCGCCCATGTCCGACTGGGACCCAGGCAAAGAACTTTGCCGCCGCGTACGCCTGCAGATCCCGGTCGACACCCCGCCAGGCCCGTACACCTTGCAGGCGCAATTGACGGGCGCAGTAGAGGACGCACTCTGGACAACCGATCTGCTGGAGTTGGACGTCCGCGCCTCAACCCGCCTCTTTGAGCAGCCGGATCTCGAAGTCGCCGCGCCCGCACGCTTTGCCGATGCGAACGATTTCGATCACATTAGCCTGCTCGGCGCGCTGTCTTCGACCGCAACCCTCGATAGCCCATCGCCCAGCCTGGAACTAACGCTCGTTTGGCAGGCCCAGACCGCCCCCCACGGCAACTATAAGGCCTTCGTCCACTTGCTCGATGCGGAAGGCGCCATCGTCGCACAGTCCGACGCTACGCCGGGGCCGGACTACCCGACCAATCGCTGGCTTGCCGGCGAGGTCGTGCTGGACAGCCATCTGCTTGAACTGCCGGCGAGTCTAGCGCCTGGCAACTATACGGTAGTCACCGGCCTCTATGACCCGATCAGCGCAGAGCGTCTCAACGCCGTTGCTGACCACGGGCAACCCCTGCCTGATAACCGCGCCGTGGTGCAGCAGATCACCGTGCCCGATTAGGCGCTCGGCGGGCGAGACATAAGCGCTTCAGTTCAACAATGGAAAGGACTCCTATGAACCTGCAAGACCGCTATCTAGGCTGTCTTCTCGGCTTAGCGTGCGGAGACGCTGTCGGCACGACCGTCGAATTTAGGCCGCGCGGCTCGTTCACCCAACTCACAGACATGATAGGCGGCGGCCCGTTTGGCCTCACGGCCGGTCAATGGACCGACGACACCTCGATGGCGCTCTGCCTCGCCGCCAGCCTGGTCGAATGCAACGGCTTCGACGCCCGCGACCAAATGGAACGCTACGTCCGCTGGATGGAAGACGGCTACTACAGCAGCACAGGCCGCTGCTTCGACATCGGCGCCACCACCTCCCAAGCCCTCCGCCGCTACCAGCGCACCGGCGAACCGTTCAGCGGCTCCGCCGATCCCTACGCCGCGGGCAACGGCTCGATCATGCGTCTGGCGCCGGTTCCCCTGTTCTTCTACCCTGACCGCGCCGCAGCCATGCACTTCGCTGCGCAAAGCTCGCGCACCACCCACGCCGCAATCGAATGCCTTGACGCTTGCCGGCTCCTGGCGGCGATCCTGCATGCCCTCCTTGCCGGAGCCGGCAAGGAGCCGGCGCTGTTTGCCCAGGCGGCGCACATCCCTGCCGAAGCGCCTATCGCACCCAAAATCCAGGAGATTGCAGAGGGAGCGTACCGCGACAAGTCCATCGACGAAATCGACGGCAGCGGCTACGTGGTCAAAAGCCTCGAAGCTGCGCTCTGGTGCTTCTATACAACCGATGGCTATCGCGACGCCATTCTCGCCGCCGCCAACCTGGGCAACGATGCCGATACGACAGCCGCCATCTGCGGTCAGGTGGCGGGGGCCTTCTACGGCATCCAGGCCATCCCCGCGCAATGGCTCGAACGGGTAGCTTTGCGCGACGAGATTGAGCGATTGGCGCTCGCCCTCTACATGCATGCCGCTGCGGCGGACGCATAACCGCAGGCTCGTTCGCCGCATCCGGCGAAATGGAGAATGCCGGTGAATTCAATAACACTCTCCCTTCCCACGTCGCCGGATAGCCGCACGAATTTAGTGAACCTGCGCCGCCAGTTGACGCGCCACATTGCCATTCTGATCGGGCTAGCCGGCGCTGCAGGCTCCTGGGCGTTGTTGCCCGGCAACGGCTTCTCGCCCATAACGTTCGGGCTGCCGCTCCTTCTTGCGGCTACAGGCATCGTCGTTTTTCTGGCGGAACCGCGCTGGCCGCTTATTGCCCGCTTGCTGCTGGCAGCCGGCCCCACCGCGACGCTGTTGCTCGCCATGACGGCAGCCCCAGCCCCTTGGCTGCCCTTCACGGGCGTCCTCATCATTGTGCTGGGCGCTATGCTCATCACTGGCAGCGAAGTCATCATCGGGCTTCTTCTGCTTGGCATCGGCTATTGGTCGCCTGCCGGCCCCCTCGACCAAGCAACGCTAGTCGCGCTGGCAGCAACAGCCGCATTCGGCGCAGCCCTGGCCTGGCTTATCCGCCACAGCCTCTACACCGCGCTCGAATGGGCGTGGACCAGCGAACAGCAGGCGGCGCGCTTGCTCGGCGAAGTCCGGGCGCATCGCGGCGAACTGAGCCGCGCCCTCAAGTCGTTCGAACTGGCCAACGCCCGCTTGCGCCGCGTGGAAAATGAGCTGGTCACGGCGCGGCAACAATCCGACGAAGCGCGGCGCGCCAAAGAGCAGTTCGCCGCCAACGTCAGCCACGAACTGCGCACGCCGCTAAACCTGATCCTCGGCTTCAGCGAATTGATGTACCGCACGCCGGAAGTCTACGGCGCGTTTGCATGGCCGCCGAAACTGCGCCGCGATATCTACCAGATCCACCGCAGCAGCCAGCATCTGTTGACCATGATTGACGACATCTTGTCGCTGTCGCGCTTCGAGATGGCGCGTTTCGATCTGCACGCCGAACCGACGTCGCTGGAGCAGCTTATCGAAGGCGTCGTCGACATCATGCGCGACCTTTTCCAATCGACCGCAACCCGGCTAACCCTCGACGTCGAGCCGGACCTGCCCGCCGTGATCATCGACCAAACGCGCATCCGCCAAGTGCTGCTCAACCTGCTCACCAACGCGCTGCGGCTCACCGAAGGCGGCGAGGTGCGCGTCCGCGCCCGGAGCGACCCCGACGCCGTTACCATCTCTGTAACCGACACCGGCCCAGGCATCCCGGCGGACAAGCTGTCCTATCTCTTTGAGGAGTTCTACCAGGTCGATCTCTCGTTGCGCCGCAGCCGTCAGGGCGCCGGATTGGGCTTGGCTATCAGCAAGCGCTTCGTCGAGATGCACGGCGGGCGCATCTGGGCGGAGAGCGTCGAGGGACATGGCGCGACGTTTTACTTCACGCTTCCCCTCCCTGACCGCCACACGCCCTTGGCGCGCCCGCATCTGGAGCGGACGGTCGACGCGCCGCTGCGCGCCTCGCAGGGCTGCGTCCTCGTCGTCGACCCGGACATCGAGACGACGCGCCGGCTGGCGAGCTATTTGCAAGGCTGGGATGTGATCCGTATAGCCAATATCGAGCATGCCGCGGAGGTCGCTGCGCAGGAAAAGCCGCGCGCCATCATTCATAACCGGCGCCCCGACTTCGCCGAAAGGGAAGACCTCTATGCAGCTTTGCCCCTTCCGGTCATCAGTTGCTGCCTGCCTAGCCGCGCCTGGATCGCGGGCGCGCGCCAAGTGATGTCGTGTCTCTCCAAGCCGGTCACACGCGAGCAGTTGCTCGAAGCGGTTAACAGCGCAGCCGGCGTCCGCACGGTGTTGATCGTGGATGACGACCGCGGCTTTTGCCAGTTGGTGACGCGCCACATCGAATCGGCAGGCATGCCGCTTGAAGTGAGCGCGGCCTATACGGGCGAAGAAGGGCTGCACCTCATGCGCAGCCAAACGCCCGATTTGCTTCTCCTGGATTTGCTGCTGCCCGGCAAGAACGGTTTCGACGTGTTAATGGAGTTGGCCGAAGACCCGACGCTTTGCAAAGTCCCCGTCATCCTCCTCACGGCGACCAGCTATGTCGAAGACGATCTCTCCCCGAAGGACGGTCGTATCGTGGTCTCCAGCGCCGCCGGCCTCCAGCCCGGCGAAATCCTGCGCGGCGTGGCCGCGCTGATCACCGCCTTGGAACCGCGGCATGGGACGCCCCTCAATCCACACGACGCTTCCCCGGCAACGTCGCTAGACGATGCCCAACTCGTGCAACGCAGCCAGAACCTCCCCGCGGCGCACCGGCTTCGCCAGAACGACTGAAGCCCCCAGCGAGTACGCCAATTCGGGGTCGTGAAAAACCGAGCAAACCACGATCGGGATATCCGCTGTCTCCGGCCAAGTCTTGAAAGTTTGCAGCGCCTCCCACCCATCCATGCCGGGCATCATCACGTCTAAGATGATGGCGTCCAGGCGAGTCGACCGGGCCAAGCGCAACCCCTCCTCGCTGCTCGCCGCAGTCGTCACGCTGACGGTGTGGTCCGACAAATAACGCGCCACGAGTTCCAACAGCTCTTCATTGTCATCGATGACCAGAACGTTCGGCCCGGTCGCCGCGATCTGAAACGTCAACAGCGTTTCACCGCCCGCCAAAGGGCGTTCCGCCATACGCCAGCCGAGCCGACCTGCCAGTGTCCCGGCGGCAGGCGAAAGGTGATCCAGCAGCCGCCCAGTCTCCCCGTCATGCCGGAAACGGAACTCGACCGCGGCCGCCTCTCCCTGCCGAACAAGCGTCACTTGCACGCGCCCCGGTTCCGCCCGCTGCACAACCAGGCTGACAACGCTTGTCAGAATTTGCTGTACGGCCGCCGCATAACTCCATATCTGAACCGGCGACGCCGGCGACACGATTCCGAGCGCCACGTTGCGCGTTTGCCCTAGCCGCTCTACAGAGCGCGCCGAACGAACCAAGCACTGGCCTAGATCGACCTGGCTCAACCGCACATCCAAGCGCTCCATCTCCGCGTCGATGCTCGACAGATCCGTCGCCCGCGCCGGCGTTTGCGCCGCGCGTGCGCGCTGCTGCCAAAGCGTCAGGGCGACTGCTTCCACCCCGCGGCGCAGATCGCGATAAGCTTGCCGCTCCGAGATCGCCAACTCACGCGCACTCTCTTGCACAGACAGGCCTTCCACGAAATGCAGATGCAGCACTTGGTACAAACGGGCCTGCGGCGCGCGAAAAGGCGTCGAATCGCCCGGATTCAACGCCTCGACAGCCCCCTGCACTGCCTGGCGCAAGGCCGCCGCATGGCTGCCTGCCGTCTCATTGTCAGACGTGCGCCACTCCGCCGCCAGAGGGTGCTGGTAAAGATAAGGTAAATCAAAAAGGCGCTCCAACACCTGGCGCACCTGCTCTGTAAACTCATCGGGAACGCCCGTTTGCATAGATATCGACCGCTCTAGTGTGCGCCGAAACATGGCAGATCGGCGGCAGGTTTTTGGCAGAATCCTATTGAATCGCCCTGTCAAGGATACTATACTGTACCATAAGCGAGGTCAAGCCGATCCGACCGGCAAGTTTCGTACGCCCCTCCGACATACAAGCCAACCGTTCCACGCATCGTTCATCGCCTGTTCCATCTGGAGAAGGAGAACCTTATGCAACGCCAACCGTTCAGTCGACGTCATTTCCTACAGCTTTCCGCGGTCACTGCAGCCGGTCTGATGGCCGCGTGCGCGCCGGTTCCGGCAGCCCAACCTAGCGGCGAAGCCGGACCGTCTGCGCCCCAAGAAAAGGTCGCAGTCACCTTCATGGTTCCGGGCAGCGCCCAGGAAGATGCCGACTTCGCGCCGGTCTTTGAGGAGTTCAACAAGCGCTATCCTGAGATCGACGGCCAATATACGCCCGCCGGCACAGGCTACACCCCGCAGTACGATGACAAGCTCCTGACCATGCTCGCCGGCGGCACCGCCCCCGACGTGTTCAAGACGCAGTTCGGCAAGTTCGGCGCCTTTGCCGCTTCCGACGTCTACTTGCCGATGGATGATCTTGCTGCCAAGTATGTCGAGGAGACGGCCTTCGACGATTTCTTCGATGCGCACGTCGAAGCCTGCTACTTCGACGGCAAGCTTCTTGCTCTGCCCAATGACGGTGCGCCCGAAGGCATCTGGTATAACGTCGACCTCTATGATGCCGCAGGCCAGCCCTACCCCACCTGGGATACCACCTGGGACAACATGCTTGAAGCCGCCACGGCCATCACCAAGCAAGAGAACAACATCACGGTCCAACACGGCATCGGCCACCCCTTCTGGCTGGAAACGGTCTGGAGCAACGGCGGCGAAGTGCTGAGCGAAGACGGGACCAAGTGCCTGCTCGACAGCCCCGAAGCCGTCGAAGCCCTGACCTGGATGCAGGACCTCGTCATCAAGCACGGCGTCGCGCCCGGCCCTGAAGCCCTCAGCGAGTTGGGCATGACCGATCGCTTCACCAGCGGACGCCTCGGTTCGTTCTGGGCCGTGCGCGGCTCACTCGGCGCCCTGCGCACCATCGAAGACTTCGCCTTCGACGCCGCCCCCATCCCCACCAGCAACAAGGGCACACGCCTGACGCGCCTGCTCATCGGATGGACCTCGGTCTGGAATCAGACGGAGCATCCGGACGAGGCCTATCTCCTCGCCGCCTGGGTCGCCAGCCCCGAAGGCCAGCGCCTGCGCATCAGCCGCGGCTTCGCACACCCGTCGCGCAAGTCGCTCGTCGATCAGGACTGGTACGCCAAGTACGAATGCCCAAAGTGCAACTCCTACGCGGTCAACACCGTCTTCCCCGAAATGTTGCTGCGCGGCGAGGCGCGCGCCTGGCCGTCCCATGCCAAAGAAGCGGAAATCTTCCAGGCCATCAACACCAACCTCGACGCTCTTTGGGACGGCTCCAAAGTGGCCGAACAGGTCGCGGTGGACATGACGACCGCCATCGACGAGATTTTGCAAGGGTAATTCGCCGAATATCACGGCTGTACGCCATCGATTAGTCGCTTTCGCGGTTCCGGGGCCGGCGCGCCGAGTCAGACGCTGCGCCGGCCCCGCACGCCCCTCCGCCGCAAAGGCGTTTACGAACAAAGGCAGGTTCTATGACGACTGGCGCCTATCGCCTCAGCCCCATGCGCCGCAACGAAGAACTGGCGGGATGGCTCTTCGCCTCTCCCTGGATACTCGGCTTTCTGCTCTTTACCGCCGGCCCCATGTTAATCTCCGCCGGTTTCGCCTTTGCAGAGTACAACCTGCTGCAGCCGGCGCAGTGGGTCGGTACGGCGAACATCGAGAAGGCCCTGACCGGCGATCCGCTCGTGTGGCAGTCGCTGAAAGTAACGACGATCTACGCCTTCGTCAGCGTCCCGCTCCAGATCGTGTTCGGCCTGATCATCGCCCTGCTGCTCAACACCAACATCCGCGGCCTCCAGTACTACCGCACGATCTACTACCTGCCGTCCGTGCTGTCGGGCGTAGCGGTTGCGCTGCTTTGGCGCTGGATCTACGCGCCGAACTATGGGCTGATCAACGCCCTTCTCGCCGGTTTCGGCATCCAAGGCCCCGGCTGGCTCAGTGATGCACGCTGGGCGCTGCCCTCGCTGATCGGCATGTCCCTCTGGCATGTAGGCGGCGGCATCGTCATCTACCTGGCCGGTCTGCAAGGCGTCCCCACCGAAATCTACGAAGCCGCCGAGGTCGACGGCGCGGGCTGGCTCACGCGCTTCTGGAACGTGACGATCCCCCTCATCACGCCGGTGCTCTTTTACCAACTCATCATCGGCATCATCACGGCGCTCCAGGTCTTCACCCAAGCCCTGATCATGACGAATGGCGGCCCGCACGATTCAACGCTCTTCTTCGTGCTCTATCTCTACCGCAACGCCTTCCAGTTCTTCAAAATGGGATACGCCTCAGTGCTCGCCTGGATCCTGTTTTTCTACATTCTCCTGCTGACGCTGCTGGTCTATCGCTCGTCCAGCGTCTGGGTTTTCTACAGCGGCGAGGTCAAGAGGAGCTAGCGCCATGAGCCTCAATACGCAAGCCCAACGCCCCTCTCAGCTCGCCGCCCATAACCGGCGCGGGTCGTATCGCCTACGCAAAACCCTCGGCAAATTCGTCATCCACGCCGTGTTGATAACAGGCGCAGCCCTTCTCATGGTGCCCTTGCTCTGGATGTTCTCGACCTCGCTCAAGAGCCTGGGCACGGTCATGGTGATCCCGCCTGAATGGATTCCTGAAGAGCCGCTCTGGAGCAATTACGTCGAAATCTTTCAGGTCGTCCCGTTCGGCCTCTACATCCGCAACACGGCCTTCGTCACCCTGGCCGATGTCGTCGGCAAAATCTTGTCTTGCTCGCTGGTCGCGTTCGCCTTCGCCCGCCTGCGCTGGCGCGGCCGCGACACGCTCTTCATCATTATGCTGGCGACTATGATGCTGCCGACGCAGGTTACGCTCGTCCCGCAGTTTGTCATCTACCGCTACCTCGGCTGGATCGACACCTATTTCCCGCTGATCCTGCCGAACTGGTTCGGCGGCCCGTTCCTCACCTTCCTGCTGCGCCAGTTCTTTATGTCCATACCGTTGGAACTGGACGATGCCGCCCGCATTGACGGGGCCACGATCTTCGGCATCTACTGGCGCATCATCCTGCCCCTTTCCAAACCGGGGCTGGCCGCAGTGGGCATCTTCACCTTCAACGCATCTTGGAACGACTTCTTCGCGCCGCTCATCTACCTGCACTCGCGCGAACGCTACACCCTATCGCTCGGTCTGCGATCCTTCCAAGACCAAAACTATACCGAATGGCACCTGCTCATGGCCGCTTCGCTCGTCGCCATGGTGCCGGTGCTGCTCATTTTCTTCTTCGCCCAGAAATATTTCATTCAGGGCATCGTCTTCACCGGCATCAAGGGATAAGGAGTTGCATCTCATATGAAAGCACGCCTCAAGATCGACCTGGACCGCCGCATCGGGCGGATCAACCCGAACATCTACGGCCAGTTCATGTGCCGCCGGCCCGGCTGCTCTGAGGGCGGCCTTTATGAACCGGAAGCCGCCAATGCCGACGCCGCCGGCCTGCGCAGCGACGTAGTACAATACATCCAGGACCTCCGCCCGCCGATCTTGCGTTGGCCCGGCGGCTGCACCGGCACGAGCTACCACTGGCTAGACGGCGTCGGCCCGGTCGAAGAGCGCCCCAGCAAGATCGACCTCCACTTTGGCTGGCCCGCCCGCTACGAGTTCGGCACGCACGAATTCATCCAGTTCTGCCGCCGTATCGGCGCCGAGCCGCACCTCAACTTCGCCATGGGCACGGCAGATCTGGAAGAAGCCGCCGCTTGGCTCGAATACTGCAACGGCACAGCCAATACCTACTATGCCAACCTCCGTCGCCAACACGGCCAAGAAGACCCCTACGGCGTCCACTACTGGCAGCTGGGCAACGAGATGTACGGCCCCTGGGAGATCGGCTACTGCAAGGCGAGCGAATACGGCGCAGAGGCGCGCGAATGGGCCAAAGTGCTGCGTCGTCTCGATCCGTCCATCGAACTGATCGCCGTCGGCGGCCACCCGGCAGCCGCCCAGGATTGGGTGCTGGATGTCGCGCCTGAGGTCTGCCCCTACGTCGATTACCTCTCCGTCCACGATTACTGGCACAGCAGCCCGACGCTCAGCGGCTGGGAAACCCACATGGCGGGACCGCACCGCACCGGCCAGGTGATCGAGGAAATGGCCGCGGTCATCCGTAAAGTGCGCCGCAACAACCCGCGCAGCCGCGACATCTCCATTGCCGTCACCGAGTGGAACGCCTCCCCCGAAGGCACCATGATGGCGAACCATCCGGAGTTGAACCCCTTCGGGCCGACTTACCACATGCGCGACGCGCTGACCGTGGCCGCCTTCATGAACCTCATGCAGCGCCGGTGCAACATCGTCAAGCTGGCGACTGTCGCCCAGTCGATTAACGTAGTCGGCCTGATCATGGTCACCCAAGATGGCGTGTGGCGCGAGCCGGTCTACTGGCCCTTCTGGATGCAGGCCAACCACAGCGGCCCGATCGCACTCGATGCATGGCAAGAATGCGACGCCTTCGACGCACCCGAACTGCGCATTTCGGGCATCCCCTATCTCGACAGCTCCGTCACCTTCGACCCGGAAAAGAAAACCCTCTATCTGTCATTGGTCAACCAACACCAGTCCGACGCCATCGAACTGGACATCGCCCTCCCCGAAGCTTCGGTGCGCGAGACCGGCACGCTCCGCCGCCTGGAGCACGCCGATCCGCTCGCCATGAACACCCCTGCACACCCCGACAATGTCTCGCCGTCCGTGCGCACCGTCGACGGGCTTGGCAGCCGCTTCACCTGCGAACTTCCTCCCGCGTCCTACACGATCCTCGAACTGGGACTGAACGCGTAACGACCTCGGCGGATATCATTAAATGGGGACAGGCCTCGTGCCTGTCCCTGCTAACCCTCTAGCTCCCTTCCTCGCCAAGCCCCGAACGCCATTCCCGCCAACATCCTAGCTCACGGGTGCATTTCATCTTTGGGACGCGCAAGCTGTCACCCTGAGCGCAGCGAAGGGTCTAGCCGACCAACAGATGCTTCGCCATGCTCAGCATGACAACTCGCCCCCGATTTGAAATGGACCCGCGCCTCATGAATCGCTTGACCCGCCCCGCGCGCCGCGCTACAATCAAGATGATCCCGGCTGTGTTCGAAGGCCAGCGGGCTTTCGGCGGGAAGAAAGGTGAGGATCGCACATGACAGCCGCTTCAGAAACGCCTAACATCCGGCAGCGCATCGAGGAGCGCATGGCGCTCGTCCGAGAGCGCAGACGTAAAGCCGCATTGACCTGGCTCGGCCTTGCCGGCCTGACCTACGACGCCGGCATATCTCTGCTGGAACGCGCCAAACAGGCTCGTGAAAAGGCCGAAGTGCGCGGCGTACAGGTTGAAGAGGATGCCAACGCGCAACTTGCGGCGCTCAAAGACAAGGTCGCCGGGAAGATAGACGAACGGCGTCGCCGCTGTCGCCAACGGCTCGAACGCATCGTTCCCAACAAAGCCGAACGCAGCCATGAGACAGATGAGGGCGTCGAAATCGACGTTGAGTTCGCGGAGGAACCTCCCTGGCCCGGCTACGACGCTCTCAACGTCCAGCAGGTCATCGAACGACTGCCGGCGCTTGAACCGCATGACCTGAGGTCGCTTCGCGCCTACGAACTAGCGCACAAGAATCGCATCACCGTTCTGCGCGAGATCGACCGCCTCCTGGCAGAGCCCGTTCAGTCATAACCTCCGCCGCCAAACGATTGCGACGCTTGGTGCGTCCTGGCATGCCGGATAGGCGGCAATCCCCGTCCGCTTTGCGCATCGATCCGGCAATGCTATACTGCCTTCGCGGTCGCCGGCAACGCGCCCGCAGCGAACGCACTCGCCGCTTTATACGGGCGCCCGATTACCACAACGCCAGGAGCAGGCATGCCTATCAGCACTTCGTCCTTCGGTGATGAACGAGACAGCCGTTATTCGGAATACGACCAAGAGAATATGTTCGAGCAGCAGACGCTCGCCTTCCCCGGCATGACGCCGGACCTGGCCGAGACGCTGCTCAAACGGCTTGGCGGCGGCGTGGCCGAAAAGGGCAAACTTCTCGAAGGCGTCGGTTGGCGCGCCGTCATTACCCCAACCGCGGATGGCGTCTCCATCGAGTTCGACGCCCACGACGAGCTTCTCGACGACCTGGTCCGCCGCTTCGAGGACATGGCGGACCGAGAACTGTAGGGCTGCCGCGCCATGCAAAAGGTCACCGTACGCGCCGGCAGCAACATCGCCTTCATCAAATACTGGGGCGTTGCCGATCCCGCCATCAATTTGCCCCTCACCAGCTCGGTCAGCATGACCCTGGACGAGGCCCACACCACCACCACAGTGGCCTGGCAGCCCGCAAGCGACCTGCCCGCCGACGCGGTGACGGTGGACGGCGCGCCGCTCACCGGCGGCCCGCTGGAGCGCATCGAGCGCCACCTCGACCGCATCCGCAGTTTGGCCGGCGTCTCCCATCGCGCCCAAGTGATAAGCCGAAATAACTTCCCTATGGCGTCGGGCATCGCCAGCTCGGCAAGCGGCTTTGCCGCCCTTACCGTCGCCGCCTGCCGCGCCTTGGAGCTCGACCTGGACGCCACGCGCCTCTCGGCGCTGGCGCGTCTGGGCAGCGGATCGGCCAGCCGCAGCCTCTTCGGCGGCTTCGTACTGTGGGAACGCGGCGTCGACGATGCAAGCAGCGTCGCCCGCCCTCTCTTCCCGCCGGATCACTGGGACCTCACGGACATCGTGGCGGTCGTCAGCAGCGCGCCCAAACACGTCAGCAGCGAAGGCGGCCACCTTCTCGCCGCCTCCAGCCCGCTCAACGACGCGCGCGTCGCCCACGCCGGCAAGCTCCTGCCCGACGTCATCGCGGCCATCCGCAACCGCAGTTTGGCCGATCTCGGCCTGCTCGTCGAGATGGATGCGCTCGCCATGCACGCCGTGATGATGACCAGCACGCCAAACCTCATCTACTGGCAGCCCGGCACGCTGGAGGTCATCCACGCCGTGCAGCGCTGGCGCAGCGACGACGGCCTGGCCGCGTTCTTCACCATCGACGCCGGCCCAAACGTCCACGTCCTATGTGAAGCGCACGACGCCGGCACGGTGCGCCGCAACCTCGAAGCGCTGCCCGGCGTCAGCCGCACCATCGCCGGCGGCCCCGGCCCCGCCCCGTTCGAGTTGAACGACCACCTCTTCTAGGAGGACAGACCATGAGCAAGCTTCCTGGCGGCGCCCTCGCCAGCCGGCCCTTACACTTTTTCTGGATCGCGGACTGCTCCGGCTCGATGGGCCTCGACGGCAAGATTCAAGCGCTCAACAACGCCATCCGCGAAGCCATCCCGCACATGCAGCAGGTCGCCGACGAAAACCCGAACGCACAGGTGCTCGTCCGCGCCATCGCTTTCTCGGATGGCGCACGCTGGCACTTAGCCCAGCCTACACCCGTCGCAGACTTCCGCTGGCAAGACCTCAAAGCCGGCGGCGTCACCGACATGGGCCAGGCGATGAAGCTGCTCGCCGAGCAGCTACAGCCTGAAGTTATGCCCGCGCGCGCCTTGCCGCCTGTCCTCGTCCTCATCTCGGACGGCCAGCCCACCGACAAATTCGACGCGGGGATACAGGCGTTGATGGAGCAGCCCTGGGGCAAGAAGGCCGTGCGCATTGCCATCGCCATCGGCGACGACGCCGACCTCAACGTCCTCCAGAAGTTCATCGGACACCCTGAATTCAAGCCGCTCCAGGCCAACAACGCCGACGCACTCGTGCGCTACATCAAATGGGCCTCGACCGAGGTGCTCAAGTCCGCCTCGTCGCCCGCCAGCCAGATTCTCGATGCGCGCGAGTCCGCGGTCAACGTGCCGCTGCCCGCCGTGCCCGAAGCCGCGCCCGGCCCCGAGTCCGCAGCCGACGTCTGGTAGGTAACAAGGCAGCCGGCGCAGAACGCTCCGGCGAAACCGCTTCTATGCACGACGATCAACCGCTCGCCTGGCGCATCACCGGCGCAACCGTCCGCGGGGCAAGCCACCGCCGCAGCGGCCTGCCCAACCAGGACGCTCTAGCTTGGCGGTCGCCTGCCGCCTCGGACGCGCCTGCCGTGCTGGCGGTCGCCGACGGGCACGGCGGCCCGCTCTACATCCGCAGCGATCGCGGCGCACGCATTGCCGTGCATACAGCCATCTCGCTGTTGGCGGACTTCGCCGCAGCCCACGCGTCCACGCCGGCCTTGTCCGCAATTAAGCGCATCGCCGCCGAGCGCCTGCCGCGCGATCTCGTCCTCGCCTGGAACCAGGGAGTAGCCGACGATCTGGCAGCCGAACCGATTGGAAAGAGGGAAATCGCAGCAGCAGAGCAACGCGCCTCGCGCGCTGCGTTCGACCGTCTAGCGGACGACCCGCGCCTAGCCTACGGCGCTACGCTGCTCGCCGCCGTCCTCACGCAGCGCTATCTGCTGGCGGTTCAACTTGGAGATGGGGATATCCTGACGGTTGGCGACGACGGAACTGCGGCGCACTGGCCGCTCGCCCCCGACCCGCTGCTGATCGCCAACGAAACGACCTCGCTCTGTAGCCCGGACGCCTGGCGGCATGTGCGCACCTACCTCCAACCTGCGCATGCCGCCGCGCCGCAGCTTATACTCCTCGCCACGGACGGCTACGCTAATTCCTTTGCAGACCAGGGCGGTCTACTCCAAGCCGGGAGTGATCTGCTCGCCGCCATCCGCGACGAGGGCCTCTCCGTAGTCGGCAGCCAACTGCCCGCCTGGCTGCGCGCCACCTCTGCCGCGGGCAGCGGCGACGACATCACCGTGGCGCTGGCGGTGCGCGCCGGCGCCCCGCAGCCTCAAGCGGTTTGATCGCCAAATACGCATCCTGTCATGTTGAGCGGAGCGAAACATCTCTACATCTGGTACAACGAGATTCTTCAGCTCGGTATCACTCGCTTCAGAATGACAGCCACCCGCTACCAGCCGTACCGCTCCGGCCCCCACGCCCGCGTCGTCAACTCCTGCCGCACGGTGACGAGTTGCCGATCCGGCACGTCGTCATACGCCACGACGCCCGCACCCAGGCAGCTATAGACGCCTACCCTGCGCCCCGGCATCACGATGGCGTTGACGCCTGTGCGACAGAAGTCGCCGAAATAAGCCGCGTTCGAAGCGATGCGCGGCATCTCCGCCCGCCCCTTCACTCGCCACACCGTCTCGCCGTCGTCGAAACGCAAGTTGCCGCACACGGTCGCCGCGCCAAAATCCACCGCCAGCCCGACCACGCCCCACACCTCGCAATAGTGATAGCAATAGACCTTGTCGAGCGCCACGCCCGAAAACTCCGCGCCGTGGCCGTACACGCCGTTGGCCCCCAGGCTGGAATGCCCGCCGATCAGACAGTAGTCGCGCAGCCGCGCACCCCGCCCGATCACGGCAGGCCCATCCACAATCGCGCCGTTGGTAATGCGACCGCCTGCGCCCATCCACAGATCGCCCCGCACGACGACGCGGTTGCCGATCACGCAATTCTCTCCCAACACGACGCGCCCTTCGATCTCCGCGCCGTCGTGGATGCGCGCCGACGCCGGGATCACGTCGCTTTCGGTCTCCCGGCGCATCGCCTCGATCACCTGATAGTTGGCCTCCAGGATGTGCCAGGGCTTGTCGAGGTCCACGCAATAGCCGGCGGCCTCTATTGCCAGCACTGGCTGCCCCTCGTCCAGCGCCGCCTGCAGCGACTGGGCCAACTCTGCCTCCGGCGGCGGCATGCCGCCTACCGGCACGCTGTGCATGACGCCTGGGTTGTCGCGCAGCAAGTCCACGGCGTCGGCGCGCAACACATAGACGCCGCACAGCCGGCGACTTCCGCCGCGACCGTGCCCTTCGACGCGCACAAGCCGCTCGCCCTCCGTATGCGCGATCAACCAATCCTGCGGCCGCTCATCACCCAACGGCTGCACCAGCGCGGCGGCGAAAGGCCGCTCTTCTTCGAAGCGGCGGATCACCTCCCGTAGGTTGGCCGGGTCCGTCACCACGTCCCCATACACGACGAGAAAGTCCTCGTCCATGCCCTCAGCGCCGTACAGCGTCGCGTCCGCTGTGCCCGCCGGCGCGGGCTGCCGCACGAAGCGTACGTCGCCCGCGCAGCCGCGTAGCGCAGCCCGCACGGACGGCTCGCCCGCGCCTGTTACAACCGCGATCCGGTCCACGCCGATCTGCGCCAGGCTGTCGACGATGCGTCGCACCGCCGGCACATTGGCGATGGGAAAAGCCGCCTTTTGCCGCACGACGTTGTACGGCCAGAACTTCGTCCCCGCGCCTGCCGCCAACACGACCGCGCTGCGCATCGTCGCCTCCTCCTTCGCCGCTTCTCAGCCTAAGCGCGTCATGCCAATGGATACCGGCTCCATCCGCTCTATCTTGTCCATGTCCAGTTCGATCCCCAGGCCCGGCGCGTCCGGCGCGGCAATTGAACCGTTCTCCGGCCTGTAGACCGTCTTCTGCAGACACTGCTTCACTTCCTGGTTGCGAATCAGATATTCCACATAAGGCACGGTCGTCGGGGACTGCGCTGCGGCGTTGTGCAGCGCCGGCAGCAGCGAATGGCCGTGAGCCACGACCGGAACCTCGAACGCTGAGGCAAGCGCACACACTTTGACGAGTTCGGAAATGCCGCCCGTCCAGTCAGGATCGTTCTGCAGAAAATCAACTGCTTCCTGCACCAGCAGTTCTTTTGTCTGCCAGCGGGTGTAGACATGCTCGCCCGTCGCCACCGCCACGCCGCCGCGTTCGCGGATCTTGCGCAGCGCGCCCACCCGTTCCGGCGGGATCGGCTCCTCCAGCCACAGAGGCCGCAGCGGCGCCAGCCTTTGCGCCATCGCCAGCGCATAACTCGTGCTCCAGCCCATGAACGCATCGAACATGAGCGTGTAGTCCGGCCCTACCGCCTCGCGCACAGCCTGCGCCATCGCCAGGTTCTTGGCTATGCCCGCATCGCCGTCGCCAGGGCCGTAGCGAAAGAACCACTTCTGAGCGCCATAACCTTTATCGCGGTACTCCGCCGCCAACGCCGCCGCGGCCTCAGGCTCGAGTGAGAAGCCTAACATGCTCGCGTATGCCGGCACTCGTTCACGCGTTGGCCCGCCCAGCAGCCGGTAGACAGGCTTGCCCCATGCCTTACCCTTTAGATCCCACAGCGCGCAGTCCACCGCGCTCGTCGCTGTGATCTGCGCGCCGGAACGACCATGCCGGTCCAGCCGCAACATCTGATCATTGCGCTGCTCCGTCGCCAACGCATCCCGCCCAAGCAGCATCGGGCGCAGTTCGTAGAGGATGAAGTACGCCTGCTGCTCGTAGATAGGGCCGTACAGCCCGTTGACCCCCTCATCCGTTTGCACTTCCACGTAGAAGGCCGTCACTGTCTGCCCGGCGACGGGCGCGGCAGGCGCTTCCTGGCGGTTAAACTCCGGGTAGACGTCCGCCTGCTTCGCCTGCCGGTCGCCGGGCGGAAACTCCGGCCCGGCGTAGCGTCCCGTCACTTCGTAGACAACGACATCGGAAATCCGCATGGGCGTCCCCTCCTACTGTGTTGCGCTGCTATCTAGGACTGAGTTGACCTCTTCAAGTTCTTCCGCAGTCAGTTTCCAGCCGGCGCTCTTCGCATTAGCGCGCACCTGATCGACGCGCGTCGCCCCGGAGATGACCGAGCTTACCTGCGGGTGCGCCAACAGCCAGGCATGCGCCAGTTCGGCCATCGTATGGCCGCGTTCCGTCGCCCAAGCCGACAGCGCCTCCACCTTGTCGTAGTTGGCGTCCGTCATGTAGCGCTGCACATAGGGGTTATCCTCCCCGCGCGACCCCGCCGGCGCCGCCTTGCCCCGCTCGTACTTGCCGGTCAAAAAGCCGCCAGCCAGCGGGAAGTAGGGCAACATCCCGACGTTGAAAGCCTGGCAATACGGCAGCATCTCCCGCTCCTGCTGACGCTCCAGCATGTGATAATGGTTCTGAATGCTGACAAACGGCGTCAGCCCGCGGAATACGGCCAGCGCGTTGGCGTTCGCCAACTGCCACGCAGCGAAGTTCGACGCGCCGATGTAACGCACCTTGCCCTGGCGGATAAGGTCGTCCAGCGCGCGCAGCGTCTCCTCGATGGGCGTATTGGCATCCCAACGGTGAATCTGGTAGAGATCGATGTGGTCCGACTTCAGCCGGCGCAGGCTGGCCTCTACCCCGTTCATGATGTGGTAGCGCGACGCGCCGGTGTCGTTCGTCCCCTCGCCCGTGACGCCGAAAACCTTCGTCGCCAGCACGACCCGCTCCCATTTGCCTTGCAGCGCGATGCCCAGCGTCTCTTCCGAGTGGCCGCCGGTATACACGTCGGCTGTGTCGATCAGATTCACGCCGAGGTCCAGAGCAGCGTCGATGATGTTGTTGACGCCCGCCTGGTCCACCTTGCCGCCGAACTGGTTCGTGCCGAGGCCAATGGCCGATACGCGTACGCCTGAATTGCCAAGTTGCCGATACTCCATCGGTGTCATTTCTCCTTTTACTATAGCTTGCCCAGAAATTGGAACACCGCGTCGGCGTTCCCCGGCAAGTTCTCGTGACCGAAATCCGGATAGACGCGCAGCGATTTGGGCGCCGTAATCTTGTTGTAGGCGGCGAACTGCGTCGACGGCGGGCAGATCTTGTCCATCAGCCCGACGCTCATCATCACTTCGCCGCGAATCCTCGGCGCCAGGTGCTGCACATCTACATACCCCAGTTTGGTGAAAGCCTCTCGTTCGTGCTGGTGCAGCGGGTCGAAACGGCGGAAATACTCTTCCAGTTCGACGTAGGCGTCACGCGCCAACTCCAACTCCCACACGCGCTGATAGTCGCACAGAAACGGGTACACGGGCGCGGCGCGGCGGATGCGCGGCTCCAGCGCGGCGCAGGCCAAGGTCAGCCCGCCGCCCTGGCTGGCGCCGGTCGCGCCCACCCGCTCCGCGTCCACGCCCGGCATCGCCATGACAATGCGAGCCAGTTGCGCCGTATCGAGGAAGATCTGGCGATACAACAACTTGTCCGGTCTGTCGTCCAGCCCGCGCACAATATGCCCGCGCAACGTCCATCCCCGGACATGCCCGCTGTCCTCCGACAAGCCCCCCTGCCCGCGGCAGTCCAGCGCCGCCACCGTATAGCCCAGCGCCGCGTAGCCCAGCTTGTCGCTCCAATCGCCGGAACTGCCCGAATAGCCGTGGAACATCAACACAGCGGGTCCTGGCTCCGTTCTGTTCACAGGCCGCAGCAGCTTGGCGTGCACGCGTGCGCCGCCTACGCCGGTGAAGTAAAGATGAAAACACTCTGCGAAAGGCGTCTGGAAATCCGCCGGCACAAGTTCCGCTTCCGTGCCCAGCGCGTGCATCTCCGCCAGGCCCCGATCCCAGAATTCGTCGAAGTCGTCGGGCCGCGGGTTCGTGCCCGTGTAGCGAGGAAGCTCCTCATACGGCATATCAAACAGCAGGGGCATCGTCGTCACTCCTCCTAAAGGATATGTGGATAGTAAGCGCTGTCTACCGATTTCTGCAACGACGCAGTTGCGACCGTCAGCGGTTGCGGCAGCTTGCTCAAGCCTGCGCGACGCGCTCTTTCTCCGGAACCGGACGCGCCTCGCCGCCGAAGTGCATCAGCAAGTAGAAGATCGCCACATTCATAACCAACAAGCCGAATACGATCACCATCGTCATCGAAGGACCGCGTCGGTCAAAGAACTGCCCGACCAGCCACGGAAACGCCATCGAGCCCAAACTGGCGCCGACGAAGAACCAGCGCGTCACCGACCCGGACAGCGTCATGCGCCGCTCCGCCCACAGGATCACCGTAGGGAAGATCGACGCCATCGCCAAGCCCAGCCCGATAGCCCCCACCCAGAGGGCGAGGCTGGATTCCCGCCATACCAGGATGATGCCCACGCTGAGCAGGCAGCCGATCAGATCGCCCAACAAGATCGTACGCGGCCGGTAGCGGTTGGCAATGGGGATGGCAAGGACTCGGCCCGCTGTCAGCCCGCCCCAATACACCGAGGTGAGATAGCCCGCAGCCTGTGCGCTCGCCAAGCCCAGCGTCGTCGCATAGGTGTAAACCCATCCGCCGAAGCTCACCTCTGCGCCGACGTACATGAACATGAATAGGGCGATCATGCCGACGAGCATCCAGTTCGCCGGCGATGCATCTTCGCCTTCGTCTTCGTGAATCGGCCGAGGGCTGGCAAGGCGCGCCATCCACAGGGCTACAGGAAGAACAATCAACGCCAGCACCCAATATGGTCCCTTGATCCCGCCTGTCAGTTCCATCACCTGCACCACGATGATCGGAGACAGAAACGCCCCCACCCCAAAGAAGAAATGCAGTCCTTGCATATACGGCCCAACCGCGCTGCGATGCACCCACACCAGCAACGCATTGCTGCCTACGTCTACCGACCCTTCCGCCAGCCCCGCGATCGCCAATACCGCCGCCAAAACCCACAACACCGGCAGCAGCGGCACGGCGAACATCGCCACCGAGATCGCCGCCACCGCCACGGCCAGCACCGAGTGGGCCGGCAGCACATCCAACGCCTTGCCGCCCAAGAGTGAACCGAGCATATAGCCCGTTGAGCGCGCCAGGAACAGAATGCTGATCTGGCTGATGGCGGAACCGGTCTGCGCGGCCAAACCGGGCAGCGTCGGGCCGAGCGAAGCCGACATCAGCCCCAAGGCCATGATCGCAGCGAAATACCCATAGGTGCTTGCCATGGGGCGCAAGGCCTTAGCAGGCCGCTCACCGGCAACATTGCTTTGCAGAGTCAACGCATCGCTCCTAATTGTGTACCCTATACTGCAGATGAAAGATGAGTCATCGCCGTCGAACCGCTCTCCAACATTGCAGGCTGAGTCGCGGTCCCGATGAACAGAAGCGAGGCGGCTGTCTGTGTCGCCTCGCCAAGCCTCGTGTGCATTCCGAGCCTATTGCAGCGCCGTCTACCTATTGGGCAATACGCGCTTTGGCATCTTACAGATCATCGTGTACGCCGGATCATAGACGTTGCCCAGGTCATACTCGACGCACTGCCCCATCAGAATGTGCGACCCAACCGCATCCAGCCCATAGCCATCCTGCAGCCAGCGCAGCATCTCCGTCGTGGCGTGCTGCACGGCCTGGTCCAACGGCCTGACATTGCCCGCCGTAAAGATATACTCATCGTTCTCACCGCGCGGCCAGCGACTGCGCATGCCCTTGACGACCCGCACTGTAAACTGAACGTCAAACGAAATCTCGACGCCCGTCCCGACGATCTCGCCGTCGCCTTGCAGCGCATGGCCGTCGCCGATATGAAAGAGCGCCCCCGCCACAAACACCGGCAGATACGCGGTCACACCCTCACAGTAACCGCGGTAGTCCATGTTGCCGCCATGTTCCGCCGAAGTCGCCGTAGAAATCGCCTGGCCATCGGCTGGGGCCGCGCCAAAACAGCCGACCATCGGCCGCGCCGGCAGCGTCAGCCCGCCGACGCTCGTATCCGCCGGATCGACGAGCGTTACAGTCGCCGCGTTGTTGTCCACCTGCCAGATAGCATACATCCGCGCTTCATCCGCCGGCCAGGGCAGCGCAGGCACGCTCTCCGGCTCTACCACATTCGGAGCGACCATCTTGCGCGACCAGCCGTGCGGCCGGTTCGGCGTCAGCTTGTCGAACGTCACCGCCAGCGTATCGCCCGGCATCGCCCCGCGCACATAGAACGGCCCGGTCATCGGGTTGCCCGGCGGGGTGACCTGACCGCCACTCGCGTCCTGCCCGTGCGCGTCCACCGTCGTCGTCACCACCGTGTCGCCGTCCTCCACAACCAGCGCCGGCGCGTGCGACCCTATCGTCGTGTAATACTGCGTTGGTTTAAAATGATGGACTGCCATCCGCACATCCTTTGCTTTCAGTCTTGGCGTACTCGTTATCAGTTCCGCAGTGCGGCAACCCGCCCGACAGCAAGCGCCTCTCTCATACGGGACGAGGCTCTTTTTGCGAAGCTACATAGCGGTACGCGGCATAGATTACCAGCGCCTCGAACACCAAAACGATCAACGACAGCCACAACGTATCGTAGCTTAACTGCCACAATTCGGTATTGTCCGTGATTGGCCGGATAGCATTCACGGCCGTTATAAAGACGAGGTAGAAACCCGTCATCCAAAACTCGCGCGACACGGCCAGCAGAAACCCAAGCGCTTTGACCCAGCCGCGCTGGCTGTCCTTCATGATCATCATCCCGCCGGCGACACAGGCGAAGACGCCTGCGCTTCCCAAAGCGACACGCCAAGCCGGATAGTCCACGAGGTTGGGGCTGACGCTATACGCATCCATGCGCAGCAAGTAATAGACCAATCGCACCAGGGCGTACGCCAAGGCAAACAGGAGTATCTTGCTGTAGCTCGCCAGCGGTTTCTTCTGTCGAACGACCTTATGGACCAATATGGCGGCGAATAACGCCAGCGCAAACAGAAGGGTCTGCGGGTTGCTGTCAGCATAGGTGCTTAGCCACATGACTACCCAGGCGTAGTCGAAGGCGTCCCGCAACGCATCTCGCCATCTCCAGCCCCAAGGGGCGCGTTCCGCCAGCGTTATGTCAAAACGTCCCCCGTCATGCGGAAACAGGATGTATTTGTCCGCGCCCAGATCGAGCGTGTGCAGCTTATGGTTGTAAAACAGGTCCCCCTCGCTGACAGAGGACAACCCGTCGATCGACAGGAAGCCATACTTCGCGCCGCCGTCAATCTTGACAGACAGTATCCCGTTAACGTCTGATTCGCCCGCAATGGCGCGGCGCCCGTCTGCCATGACCGCATCAGCGCTGAGCCGGTAAGGCCGGTCTTTGGACAGATGAATCCGCGGGTCGCCCAGCATGAACATCTGGGGGGAGTCAAAGACAAACTTCGTCGCCATCCTGTTTTGGACTTGGGCCACAATCCCCAAGGGGAACTCGCTCCAAGAGCTCAGTCCGGGCACGTCTAGCCCGTGTCTCATCGTGACATCCGAATGCGGCGTATCGATATAACCGATGAATGCAGCCGCCCCCTTGTCCACAAAAGCGAGGGCAATTGAGTCTTCTACCCAGGGACGGAACGGTCTGCAGGTCGGGCTGTAGATAACGACCGGCTTCAACTCCGGAATATGCTCGGCGCGTAACTGGTCATCTTCGGTCCATCGGCCGTACTCTTCATTCCAAGACCAGTCTCTCGGTCCGGTGTGACGCGTATAGTAGAAGTAATCGGCCTGGCGCAGCGCCTCGACCAGGCTGGCGCGCTTCAATGGAATCGCCCGGTTTACGCCGCCGGTTATGTCGACTATCGTCGGCTCAAAGACGTGCTGCAAGATGTCAACATCACCGCCGATATAAGCGACGTTCGCCTTGGCGGAATCTCTCCTTGCCCAAAGCTGCTCCGCCTTCTCCAGTGTCGAGCCGCTGATGATGCCCAGCGCCGGATAGTAATCCTGATTCTTGTAAACCCGTCCGATGCCCAATAGCCGCTCAGCAGAGAGATTGTCGGGCGATGCAACAAGGAGGACATATTTCGGGCGGAGTTCGAGTATGTCCGTGAACTCCTCAAACAGTTCCAGACCTTCCTCTTTGGCAATTGTCTCGGCGAGAGCATAGTACGGATCGGTCTTCTGTGCGACGATGACCGTTGTGTCACGAACCTCTCTCTGCCCGTCCTCGTCTGCGGGCAGCCAAAGTCGCCACACCCAAGCGACCAGGTTCACGCCGCCGCTTGTCAGGTTGATCGCCTTCTTCAGTTCGTACTGGCTGATAGTCTGGTCCAGAAGCTCGCGCGGCGGGATGTCGCCCGTGTAGTAGCGCTGCAGGGACGGTAAGGCGCGGCTGTCGCCGAGTTGCCCTAACGCCCAGATGGCATTATTCCTCTCTCTGAAGCCGTTGTCTTCGTCATCCAGCAATTGTACGAGCGCCGCAACGCAATCGCCGCCATAGGTCTCCGTGGCGGCCTGGCACTGGCTGCGCACTTCATAGCCGATCCAAAGGCCGGAGACGACAAAGAACAACAGAAATCCGCCCATGCCGATGGCAAGAGCGGAGACAATCCTTACTTTCATGGTCTGGCTGGCCATCGGATTGTCAAGGCGGCTGCAGAGGAAATATGAACAGTGCCAACGACGACAGTCCCGCTTTGGCGAAAGCGGTAAAAGCAGACGGCCTCAGGCAGAGCGCGCCGGTCTACACCGATACAACAAGCACGCCCCACGCACAGCGCCCGATCCGCTGCTATTCCGGCACGCCCGGCAACCCGTCAATGCTGCGCCGGTTGTATTTGGCCTGGTACGCACGCATGCTCTCCGGCCCCTTGCGTTCGGCCCCGGCGATCAGCGTATCACGCTCACCCTGAAACTCGTAGAGCGGCACGCCAAAGCCGCACGAATCGGACACGCGTGTCACATCGATGCGGATAATCGAACGCGTGCCTGGCAACTCCGGCAGATGCGCCTGCAAGTCCGCGTATTCCGCATCGCCGGGAAAGACTGCCCGGCCCTTGCCGTGCAGCCGCACGATCTTGGCCGGCCCTTCAAATGCGCAGAACATGACGACAATGCGGCCGTTCTCCTGTACGTGCGCCGCCGTCTCGACGCCGCTGCCCGTCAAATCCAGATAAGCAACCGTCTTGCCGTCCAGAATGGCGAACGTATCCAGCCCCTTGGGCGAGCAGTTCACCATGCCGTCCGCGGCAAGCGGCGCTGTCGCCACGAAAAACAACTTCTGCCGGCCAATCCACTCAGCCAGCCCGCTGTCGATCTCTTCGTAGGTTTTGCCCATGCATCATCTCCATTGGTCGTCAAGCGGATCGGAGAATGCGAACAACGGCAAGGCGCTATCGTTCAGGTCGAGTCCGCCAGCCCGCATCGCTATCGTAAGCGCGCCCTCCGCCAATGTCAAAACGGGGGAGG
>CAZYSJ010000033.1:0-38895 GCA_964649875.1 uncultured Caldilineaceae bacterium | reverse complement strand
GATGGAATCTCGTGACTGGAGTTCAGACGTGTGCTCTTCCGATCTGATCGCCCGCTAACTGGTCATCTGACCAGGGGCGATCCTCGCCGCCAGTCTAGGCAAAATCCTCCTCGGTCGCCCTGTGCAACCGAGGAGGATTTGCACTATACTGGGTTATGTCGCGTTTCATCAAGGCCAGGAGCCTTTGTCTATTATGGACGACGTAAATCTCGGCGCCGTGATCTCGGTGCGTGGCAGCGTCGTCGACGCCTACTTTCCCAACACGCTGCCTTCTCTCCAAAACGAACTGCAAGCAGGAGAACGGAACGAAATCGTCGTCGAGGTCAGCGCGCATCTAGACGCGCGGACTGTCAGAGGCGTTGCGCTCACCCCGACGCAGGGGCTGGCGCGCGGCGCGCCGATCGTCGACCTCGGCCATCCCCTGCGCGCTCCGGTCGGTCGCTCGATGCTGGGTCGCGTTTTCAACGTTTTCGGCAATGTCATCGACGGCGACGACCCGCCTACTGCCGACGACCTTCGTTCGATCCACCAACGCCCCGTCACCCTTACCCAACAGACAACGTCGCTCGATATTCTGCCCACCGGCATCAAAGCCATCGACGTGCTGGCCCCGCTGGAACGCGGCGGCAAAGCCGGGCTCTTCGGCGGCGCCGGTGTGGGCAAGACCGTGTTGATCACCGAAATGATCCACAACATGGTCAGCGAGCACGAAGGCGTCAGCATCTTTTGCGGCATCGGCGAACGCTGCCGCGAGGCGGAAGAGCTGTACCGCGAAATGGTGGAAGCGGACGTCCTCGATAACACCGTGCTGGTCTTCGGCCAGATGGACGAGCCGCCCGGCGCCCGTTTCCGCGTCGGTCACACGGCGCTCACCATGGCCGAGTTCTTCCGCGACGACGCACGTCAAGACGTGCTGCTGCTCATCGACAACATCTTCCGCTTCGTCCAGGCCGGCTCCGAGGTTTCGGCGCTGATGGGGCAATTGCCCTCCCAGCTCGGCTACCAGCCCACGCTCGGCGGCGAGCTGGCCGAACTGCAAGACCGGATCTGCAGCACGCATTCCGGGGCGATCACCGCGGTGCAAGCCGTCTACGTTCCGGCGGACGACTTCACCGACCCGGCAGTCGTGCATACCTTTACGCATCTCTCATCGTCCATCGTCCTCTCGCGTGAGCGCGCCAGCCAGGGCCTCTATCCCGCCATCGACCCGCTGCAATCCGAGTCGAAAATGCTCATGCCGCACATCGTCGGTCGCCGCCACTATGACATCGCCCGCGGCATCCGCGAGACGCTGGCCGCCTACGAAGAGTTGAAGGACGTAATCGCCATGCTCGGCCTCGAAGAACTGTCACGCGAGGACCGGCGCACGGTCAACCGGGCGAGACGCCTGGAACGCTATCTGACGCAGCCCTTCTATACCACCGAGCAGTTCACGGGCCAAAGCGGCCGCGCCGTCTCCCTAGAGGCGACGCTAGACGGCTTCGAGCAGATTCTCGAAGACGAATTCGCCGATCTGCCCGAACAGGCGCTGTACATGATCGGCGAGATCAACGAAGCGCGCGAGGCCGCCGACTAGGCGGCGCTGTAAAGACAGACGACCAGCTATGAATCTGCGCATCCTGCTGCCCACACGCATCCTGATCGACCGCCCCGTCGACAAGGTGATTGCCGAAGCGGAAAACGGCTCGTTTTGCCTGCTGCCGCGCCATATCGACATGACGGCGGCGCTGGTTCCCGGCCTGCTTTCCTTCACGGCAGATCAGGAGGAGCAGTTCGTCGCCATCGACGAAGGCGTCTTGGTGAAAAACGGCGCGGACGTGCTGGTATCGGTGCGCGATGCCGTAATCGGCCCCGACTTGGGCCTCCTGCGCCTGATGGTGCGGGAACGGTTCGAGGCCTTGGATGAGCGCGAGAAGCGGGCGCGCAGCGCGCTGGTGCGGCTGGAAGCTGACTTTGTTCGCAGGTTTATCGAGTTGAGGGAATAACCCAGATGGCCCAACCGCTGCCGCCAACGCCGCCGCCCGACGAAGAGTCGATCATCGAAGAGCGCAGGCGTCACCAGACACAAGAGGACATGGCCGCCATCATCGCCGTCAAGGAAGCGCGCAAAGAACGCGCCCGCGCCGACGCCCACAGAAGCGTCTGGTTTGGCCTGGGCATGTTCGGCATCGTGGGTTGGTCTGTCGCTGTCCCTGCCCTGGTCTTTATTGCCATTGGCGTCTGGATAGACTCTACCTGGCCTAGCCGCTATTCGTGGACGCTCATGATGATGTTTATCGGCGTCGTGCTCGGCTGCGTCAACGCCTGGTACTGGGTCAGTCGAGAACGCAGCAAGATGGAGCTTTGAGCAGCAAGCCATGCGTTCGGATCTGTTGACCGCCGCAATGCCCTTGCTGGCGGCCTTTACCGCAGGGTTGGGCCTCGGCTTCATCTACTTCGGCGGGCTGTGGCTGACCGTCAAACAATTGGCAAGCGCGCAGCGGCCAGGCCTGCTCTTCGCGGCGAGCTTCACCATCCGCACCGCTCTGGTCGTGGCCGGCATCTTCTTCGCCGGCGGAGGCCAATGGCAGCGCATCGCAGCTTGCATGATCGGCTTCATCATCATGCGCATGGTCCTGACTAAGCGCTGGGGGCCGAACCAAGCGTCGAAGACCGGCGGATCGCCCGCCTGACCGCCCGCCTATTCGTCGCCGCACAAGCGGCCGGACCGGCTATAACCATACGGAACGTGTTCTATGCAGATCAGTCCAGATCAAACAATCTACTGGCAAAACGGCTTCGTCGTCATCAACGCCACCCTGGTCTTCACCTGGGTCGCCATGATCCTGCTCATCGGCGGCTCATGGCTGATCACGCGCAATCTCTCCACCGGCAGGTCGATCACGGTCCGCCAAAGCGTGCTCGAGACGATTGTGAAGATGATCCAAACCCAGATCGAAGAGGTGATGCTGAGCAGCGCTCGTCCGTTCCTGGCCTTCATCGGCAGCCTGTTTCTCTTCATCGCCACGCTCAATCTGCTCAGCATCTTTCCCGGCTACCGCTCGCCGACCGGCTCGCTGTCGACCACGTCGGCGCTTGCCATGTGCGTCTTCGTCGCCGTGCCCATCTATGGAATTCGCGCCCAGGGGTTGGGACACTATCTCAAGCAGTATCTGCAGCCCACCTTCTTCATGCTGCCGTTCAACGTTTTCGGCGAGCTGTCTCGCACGCTGGCGATGGCTGTGCGTCTCTTCGGCAACATCATGAGCGGCGAGATGATCATCGCCATCCTATTGACCCTCGTGCCGCTCTTCTTTCCCGTCGTCATGCAATTGTTCGGCCTGCTCATCGGCCTGATCCAAGCCTACATCTTCGCCGTACTGGCGGCGGTCTATATCGCCTCGGCCATGAGCGACGCACAATTGAGCGACGAAAAATAAGGCGCAGCAACGCGCGAACTCATTCCGCACCGTTCTCGTTTGAAGGAGAAACGCATGGATAGCATCACCGGTATCGGTATGGTTTCAGCATTCACAGCCGGCATCACCATCGCCATCGGCGGCATCGGGCCGGCGCTCGGCGAAGGCCGCGCCCTGGCCCAGGCCCTCAGTTCCATCGCCCAACAGCCAGACGAATCCTCGACCATCACGCGAACGCTCTTCGTCGGCCTGGCAATGGTCGAATCGACAGCCATCTACGCCTTTGTTGTGGCGCTTATTCTGCTCTTTGCCAACCCGTTTTGGAATTACGCCATCAGCCAAGCCGGAGGTTAGCCGGTGCAAATCGATTGGTTTACCTTTTTTGCTCAGATAGTCAATTTCCTGATCGTCGTTCTGCTGTTGCGACGATTCCTGTATAAGCCAATCCTGAAGGCGATGGCCGAACGCGAAGCCAAGATCGCCGCGCAGTTCGAGGAAGCCGAAGCCGGCAAGCGCGAGGCCGAAGAGGAAGCCGAACGCTACCGCGCCCAGCGCGCCGAACTCGACGCCGAGATCGAGGCGCTCATGACCGAGGCAACTGCCAAGGCCGCCGAACGACGCAAGGCTATGGTGGCCGAAGCGCGCGAAGAGGTCGAGAGCATGCAGGACCGCTGGTATGCCGCCATCGAGCACGAAAAGCAGCTCTTCCTGCATCGCATCCGCCAACGCCTCGGGCAACAGGTCTTCCACATCGCCAAGTCGGCGCTGAGCGACCTGGCCGGCGCTGAACTCGAAGCGGAGATCGTCAACGTCTTCCTCCAAAAGCTGGACGCCCAGGAAACGGAAGCCTCGACAGCGCCCGCTCACGATAACCAGCCGGACAAATCCCCGATCATCGTGCGCAGCGCGTTTGAACTGGCCCCGCCGGCCCGCCAGCGCATCAAGCAGGCGATCCAGAGCCGCGTCATGCACGACCGCTCGGACGGCAATAACCCGGATACGGTCGAGGTCGTCTTCGAGCAGGCGCCCGACCTGATCTGCGGCATCGAAACGCAGTTCGAGAACCGGCGCATCGCCTGGAATCTGAACGACTACCTCACCCGATTTGAGGAAGAGCTATCCTCGGCGCTCACCACCGAACTGCATGTCGAGGAGCGCGCACACCTCTACGAACAGGAGGCTGCGGCCAATGGCATCCTCCCCGGGTGAGACAGCATCGGACTCTGAACGCCTATGACGACCGTACAGCAAGAGCTTGAGGCATTTCTCGACGACACGTTCGACGTTTTCGACCGCGTGCGCGACACCTACACGCCCGGGCTGATCGACCAGGAATTCGGCGCAGTCGCCTACGTCGGCCACGGCATCGCCCGATTAGCGGGTCTGCCCAATGCGCGGCTAGACGAACTGCTCCAGTTCCCCAACGGGCTATTGGGCATGGTCTTCAACCTGGACGAGGACGAGGTCGGCGTCATCCTGCTGGGCGACAGCGAAGGACTGAGGGCGGGCGATCTCGCCTTCCGCACCGGCCGCGTACTCGATATCCCCGTAGGCAACAGCCTGTTGGGTCGCGTGCTCTCGTCCACGGGTGCGCCGCTGGACGATCTGGCTCCGCCGCAGACCACGCAGCGCCTGCCCATCGAACGCCCGGCCCCGCCGATCATGCATCGCGCGCCCGTCGCCACCCCGTTGCAGACCGGCATCAAAGTCATCGACGCCCTGCTGCCTATCGGTCGCGGCCAGCGCGAGCTGATCCTCGGCGACCGGCAAACCGGCAAGTCCGCCATCGCAATGGACGCCATCATCAACCAGCGCGATACGGACGTGATCTGCATCTACTGCGCCATCGGACAACGCAGCGCAGCGGTTGCCAAAGTGATTTCGGACCTGAGGGAGTACGACGCCCTGAAATACACGGTGGTCATCGTGGCCAGCGGCGGTGACTCGCCGGGTCTGCAATTCATCGCCCCCTACGCAGCCGCCTCCATCGGCGAGTTCTTCATGCAGCAAGGCCGGGACGTGCTCGTCATCTACGACGACCTGACCCACCACGCCCGCGCCTACCGCGAGCTCTCGCTGCTGCTGCGTCGCCCGCCGGGCCGCGAGGCTTACCCCGGCGATATCTTCTATATTCACTCGCGCTTGCTGGAACGATCGACGCACCTCAAGGCGGAATACGGCGGCGGTTCGTTGACCGCGCTGCCCATCGTCGAGACCCACGCCCAGGACATGTCGGCCTACATTCCCACCAATCTGATCTCAATCACGGACGGGCAGATCTACCTCTCGCCCACCCTCTTCCAAAAGGGCATCATCCCCGCTGTCGAAGCCGGGCGCTCTGTATCGCGCGTGGGCGGCAAGGCCCAGGTGCGCGCCTACCAGTCCGTGGTCGGCGACCTGCGCCTGGCCTATGCCCAGTTCGAAGAGCTTGAGATCTTCTCGCGCTTCAGCACCCGGCTCGACGAGCAGACGCGCAAGACGCTAGACCGCGGGCGTCATGTGCGCGAAACCCTTAAGCAACCGCAATACCAGCCCATTCCGGTTGCCGAGCAGATCGCAGTTCTGCTGTCCGTGACCAACGGCGTACTCGACCCTGTGCCGCTGGCGCGCATCGACGAAGCCGAGCGCGCGATCCGCCGCGCCGTCACGGAGAAATTGCCCGAGATTTGCCGCGACATCCACGCCGGCAACCCCTTCCCGCAAGAAAGCCGAGAGCAATTTCTCAAGGTTGCCCAACAAGCCGTAGACGCGTTACTGGAAACGGGGTAGGATGCAGACCATCGAGTCGCTGCGGCGCAAAATCGAAAACGCCGAGGATCTGCTCTCGGTCGTCACGACCATGAAGGCCTTGGCGGCGGTCAACATCCGCCATTACGAGCGCGCGGTCGAATCGCTGGTCGAGTACAATCGGACGGTCGAAATGGGCCTGCACATCGTGCTCAGCGCTCAGGACGGCCACGGCGTTACGGCCAAACCGGCGTCCTATCACCGGCTCGGCGCCATCCTCTTTGGTTCGGACCAGGGCTTGTGCGGCCAGTTTAACGATCGCATCGCCACACACGCGCTGGACGTATTGGAAGGGCGGCCCGAACAAGCTGACCACACCACGTTGTTATCGGTCGGCGGGCGCACAGCGGCCTTGCTGGAAGAAGCTCGGCTGCCTGCCCAAGAGATTCTGCCCACGCCAGGCGGCTTGGCGGGCATCACACCGTTGGTCCAGGACCTGTTGGTGCACATCGAACATTGGCGCGCCGACGAAGACATCGACCATGTGCTCATTTTCCATAACCGGCCGCTGGGCGGGGCGATGTACGCGCCGATCACGACGCAGTTGCTGCCCCTCGACCTGGACTGGCTGCAATCGCTGGAGGAGGAGCGTTGGCCGTCGAAGACGTTGCCGACCTTCACGATGGAATGGGACCGGCTATTTGCGGCGCTGATCCGGCAGTATATGTTTGTGGCGCTCTACCGCGCCAGCGCCGAATCCCTCGCCTCTGAGGATGCAGCGCGCATGGCTTCGATGCAGAACGCCGAACGCAACATCGAAGAGCGCATCGAGGAACTGAACCGCCGCTACCACAACCAGCGCCAGAACCAGATCACCGCCGAGTTGCTGGACATCGTCTCCGGTTACGAAGCGGTCATGGGCAGCGGCTAGCAGAGCAACGCAAAGGGTGCATTGGCGGCGAGGCAAAGGACTTATGCGCATTCACAGTCGAATTCGATTTGACGAATGCCCGGCGGTGTGATATAGTAGTTGAGCGTTCGACGCGGGGTGGAGCAGAGGTAGCTCGTCGGGCTCATAACCCGAAGGTCGTAGGTTCGAATCCTACCCCCGCTACTCACCAAGCCGCTGGTCCTCGGACCGGCGGTTTTTCTGGCGACGTAGCTCAGGCGGTTAGAGCGAGGGCTTCATAATCCCTAGGTCGGTGGTTCAAGTCCACCCGTCGCCACTCAACCCCAACATGCAATAGCTCTAGACGAAGCGATGCCCAGATGTTGCGGTGTCGCTTTTATTTTGCCCCCCCCTGAAAAAATGCCCGAATCTCCTCAATTCCCACCGAAACCGGCAACACTGCCGAAGCGTTTGAGGTCTTGCGCTTCCTCACGTATACTCTATGCGCCATTACCACGCCAAGCGGCCTAACGCAGATCAACGCCGGGCGTGCAGCCAGTTCATCGACACCCCTGGCGACTATGGATGCAATTACGTCAACTTACTGACGCCCTTCACCTGCCGGCGAAGTCTGTGGAAGTCTGTGGGAGACGAGCAGTTCGATGTCTATGCCGATTCTGACCACGAAGCTCTACATCCCTCCGCCGCGTCCGCAAGCCGTGCTCCGTCCGCGCCTGCTCGAGCGGTTGAATGAGGGGCTGCACCGCAAACTGACCCTCATCTCGGCTCCGGCGGGTTTTGGTAAAACAACACTGGTCAGCGCATGGGTCGGCAGTTGCAATCGGCCAACCGCCTGGCTGTCCCTGAACGAGGAGGACAACGTCCCAGTGCGCTTTCTGGCTTACCTTGTCACAGCTTTGCAGACAGTTGCGGCAAATCTTGGCGATGGGGTGCTAGAGGCGCTTCAATCCCCACAGCCGCCTTCTGCTGAGGCGATGCTGACGACCCTGCTCAACGAGATCAGCAGCCGCCCGGAGAAGATGATCCTTGTCCTGGATGACTACCATGCTGTGGATTCGCAACCGGTCGACCAGGTCCTTGCTTTTCTGCTCGAGCACCTGCCCCCCCAAATGCACCTAGTCATTGCCACGCGCGAAGACCCACAACTGCCCCTAGCACGCTTGCGCGCACGCGGACACATGACCGAACTGCGCGCCGCCGATTTGCGCTTTACGCCTGATGAAGCGGCTACCTTTCTCAACCAAGTGATGCATCTAGATCTCACAGCGAAAGAGGTTGCCGCCCTAGAGACGCGCACTGAAGGTTGGATCGCCGGGCTGCAACTGGCGGCGCTCTCCATTCAAGGGCGCGAAAACATTCCTGAGTTTATCCGGGCGTTTTCCGGCAACAACCGCTACATCGTAGATTATTTGATCGAAGAGGTGCTGCAGCGCCAACCTGAGCATATCCGCGACTTTTTACTCCAGACTTCTATTCTCGACCGCTTGAGCGGCTCGCTGTGCGATGCCGTCACCGGACAACAGGCAGGCAGCGTACTGCTGGAAGCGCTAGAGCGCAGCAACCTGTTCGTCGTATCGCTGGACGACAAACGCCGTTGGTATCGCTATCATCACCTCTTTGCCGACGTGCTCCACGCGCACCTGATGGCCGAGCAGCCCGATCGCGTCCCGCTGCTGCATCGACAGGCGAGCGATTGGCATGAACAGAACGGGTTGCGCGACGCTGCAATTCATCATGCCCTCGCCGCCCAGGACTTCGAACACGCTGCCGGTCTCATTGAACGGGCGTGGCCCGTCATGGATGGAACGTTCCAGACCGCGGCCTGGCTCCGGTGGGCCCAGGCCCTGCCGGATGAGGTGGCCCGCGTTCGCCCGGTGCTCAGCCTAGACTATGCCTGGGCATTTCTCAATGCCGGCGAGTTGGAAGCCGGTGCAGAACGACTGCGCGACGCGGAACGATGCTTGGAAAGCCAGACGGCGACGCATGAGCAACACAGCCATACCCAATGTACCGTCGTGGTCGACGATGAAGAGCAATATCGCCATTTATCGGCTTCGATCGCTACGGCCCGTGCATATTACGCCCAGTCGCTCGGCGATCTGCCGGCCACTCTAGCGCATGGCCGCCGCGCGCTTGACCTTCTGCCGGAACAGGACTATCTCCGGCGGGGCGTGGTAGGCGCGCTCCTCGGGCTCGCCTATTGGGCCAATGGCGAACTTGAAACCGCCCATCGCACCTTGGCCGAGGGCATGGAGAACATGCATCGAGGCGGCAACTCTCTTTTTGCATTGCGCGGCGTCTATGGCTTGGCCGACATTCGGCTGGCGCAAGGCCGTCTCCGGGACGCGATACAAATCTATGCCGAGGCAGTCGAACTGGCGGCAGGGGCGGACGAGCTTGTCCGGCGCGGCACTGCTGATCTGCACCTGGGGTTGAGCGATCTCTACCTTGAGCTAGATGATTTGGAAGCTGCCGCCAAGTACTTGCTGCAGGCTGAAGCGATAGGCGAGCATGATGGATCGGCCCATTGGCGCTATCGTCTATGCCTGGGCCAAGCACGCATCGCCAAGGCCCAAGGCGATCTGCCCGCAGCCCTCGAACGACTGGATGAGGCGGTATACCGCTATGTGCCGACGCCCGTGCCGGATGTGACGCCCATCGCGGCGCAAAAGGCGCGCATCCGGATTGTGCAGGGCAATGTGAGCGAAGCGCGCCAGTGGGTGCATGAGCGGGGTCTGTCGGTGGATGACGACCTGAACTACTTGCGCGAATTCGAACATATCACGCTAGCCAGGCTGCTCATCGCCGAGTACCGGCAAAATCATCTCGATCGCTCCATCCAAGACGCAACAAAGCTTCTGGCGCGCCTGCTGGACGCAGCGGAGGCCGGACTTAGGATGGGCAGCGTACTTGAGGTTTTGGCGCTGCAGGCGCTTGCCTATGCAGCTCAGGGCAATATGACGTCTGCACTCGCTGCGCTGGGACGCGCGCTGGAGTTGGCCGAACCGCAGGGCTATATGCGCCTCTTTGTAGACGAAGGGCCGCCGATGGCTCAACTCTTATCCAGGGCGGCGGCGCAAGGCATGATGCCCGACTATGTAGGGAAACTGTTGGCAGTCATTGCCGCTGAGGAGCAGCCGCGTCCGGATGCGCCTGCGCCGCCCGTGGTCGTGCCTGCTCGTCCCTCGCTTGTCCAACGGGCAGCCCTTGTTGAACCGTTGAGCCAGCGGGAGATAGAGGTGCTGGATCTCATTGCTCAAGGCTTCTCCAATCGCGAAATCGGCGAACGGCTTTTCCTCGCCCTGAGCACGGTCAAAGGGCACAATCGCAACATATTCGACAAACTCCAGGTCCAACGGCGCACCGAAGCCGTCGCTCGCGCCCGCGAGTTGGGATTGCTCTAGCCGACCTGTACCGCCTGAGTCGTCAGTATGAAACCGCGCGCGGGCCAGTTTGGCATAACAAAGCGCCGGCACGTCTGCATAGGCGCTTCCGCCACAATCTACGGCCCCGCCTCCTCGGTCAATCCGCCTGCACTGCTAGTCCCCTAGTACTGCTGACCCTACCCCTCTCCCGCTTGACGAACTACGCAACAATACCTTTGGACAGTACTTTAGTATCTTCCCGCTAACGCCGCTTTGGCGCTAGACTGCCGGCATGGTTGATTCGACGCACGGCCACAAGCAACCGACCACAAAAGGCAGCGGATATGACGAATGGGCCCGATCGCTGCGCTGACTCACCGCGACCGTCGGTCTATCAGATCCGGCTCAAGGGCCATCTGGGGCGGCAGTGGAGCGAATGGTTTGACAGCATGACCATCGTTCTGGAAGAAAACGGCGAGACGGTGCTCACCGGCCCGGTGACGGATCAGGCGGCGCTATACGGTTTGCTGCGCAAAGTGCGCGATCTGGGCATGACATTGCTGTCAGTCACGCGCATGGATCTGGGTTCGACCGGTGGTCCGGACGCGGTTGCCAACTTGGATTGAATCAACCTACGTATCAACCCAGGCGCCAACCTACTTATCACACAGAAGGCTTGTTCCAACAAAGGAGATCAAAATGACTTCGACCGCCAACACCGCCAGTTCAATCCGCGCTTACGCGCGCGCAGCCGGGCTTCTCTATCTTGCGATCATCGTCTGCGGGATCTTTGCCGAGTTTTTCGTGCGCTCCAGCCTGATTGTTCCCGGCGACGCCACAGCCACGGCCGCTCAGATTTCGGCGGCTGGCGGGTTGTTCCGCAGCGGAATTGCCGCCGACCTAATCATGATTCTCTGCGATATCGCCATCGCCTTGGTTTTTTATGTTCTCCTAAAGCCGGTCAGCCGACCTCTGGCGCTGCTGGCAGCGTTCTTCCGGCTGACCCAGGCCGTAATTTTGGGCGTCAATTTGCTCAATCTTTTTGCGGCGCTACAACTGCTAAGCGGTGCAGAGTATTTGAGCGCAGTTGGCGCAGCCCAACTGCATGCTCAAGCGCTGCTCTTGCTCGAAATGCATGGCATCGGCTATTCGCTTGGCCTGGTCTTCTTCGGCGTCAGCATCTTGCTTCTCGGCTGCCTGATCGTCAAGTCGGGCTATATCCCCAAGCTGCTGGGCATCCTGCTCGTTGCCGCGGCGGCGGGTTACCTCACCGACAGCTTTGCCAGTTTCTTCTTGCCCGCCTACGCCAACTATGAAACGATCTTTGCTCTGGTCGTCTTCCTGCCGGCGCTGATTGCAGAACTGGCGCTTGGCCTGTGGTTGCTGTTCAAAGGGGTCAAAACGGCGCAAATGCAATGGCGGCCCAGCTACGCCGCATAACAGCGCCCCGCGTTCACTAATCGAGAAACCCGGCGCTGCATTGCGCCGTAATCCACACAAGGAGAATACCAATGAAGGCTATTGTCAACCATACTTATGGATCGCCCGATGTTCTGCAACTGGAGGAGGCGCCGAAACCGGCGCCGAAGGAAGATGAAATCCTCGTGAAGGTCATGGCGGCATCCACCGCGGCGGGGGATTGGCATCTACTGCGCGGCAAGCCCTTTTTGGTGCGCTTCATGTTTGGGCTGCTCAAACCCAAACACAAAATCCTCGGCTCGGATGTCGCAGGAATTGTAGAGGCAGTAGGGCAAAACGTCGCTCAGTTTCAGCCCGGCGATGAGGTTTACGGTGACCTGTCCCCTTATGGCTTTGGTGCGTTTGCCGAGTATGTGGCTGCACCGGCACAGGCATTCGCGCCCAAACCAGCCAGCTTGACGTTTGAAGAAGCTGCGGCGGTCCCCGTCTCGGCTGTCACCGCCCTACAGGGGCTGCGCGATCACGGGCGCATTCAGCCTGGGCAGAAGGTGCTGATCAACGGCGCTTCCGGCGGCGTGGGCACATATGCCGTGCAGATTGCCAAAGCCCTGGGCGCGGAAGTCACCGCCGTGTGCAGCACAGGCAAGATAGACTTGGTGCGCGCACTTGGGGCAGATCATGTGATTGATTATACGCAACAAGACTTTACCCAAACCGGCCAACACTACGACCTGATCCTGGCGGCAAATGGCTACCAGCCGCTCTCTGCCTATCAGCGCGCTTTGACACCCCAAGGCAGGTATGTGATGTCAGGAGGCAGCACGGCGCAGATGTTTGAAGCGATGCTCCTCGGGCCGCTGCGCTCGAAAAAGGGCGGGCAGCAACTGGGCAACTTCCTGGCAGAACCCAACCAGAAAGATCTGATATTCCTCAAAGAACTGATTGAAGCCGGCAAGGTGAAACCGGTCATCGACCGATCTTTTCTGCTGCATGATGTACCGGACGCCATCCGCTATGTAGAAGAGGGCCATGCCAAAGGCAAGGTCGTGATCGCGGTGGCGGGCGATATGCCGGAGCCGCTGCAGACACAAAGCAGCGAGATGATTGCGGTGTCCGCATGAGCGAGGACTTCCGCATAGGACCCGGATGGGTGCTATCTGCGCTTTACCGCTGGAGACTGATTGCCGAAGGCGCCCTACTCCGGGCGCGGCAAAGGCAGTCTGTTCACTTTAGGCGAGGCAGGGAGCAGCTCAACAAGGGGGGAGCGCCAACATGGTGAGACTGGCGCTTCCCTCGATACACGGCCGCAGATCGTTTAGGCGACCCTGCACTACACGCTGCGCGGGCGCATGAAGTAGCGGCTCAGCGGCACGCCCAAAATGATCAAGGTGAGCCAGTCGATCAGGAGCGCGGCGACCTCGTAGCGGTACTCGAGATTGTGCCCATAGATCAGCAGAAGCGCAAGCAGCGATCCGATGGCTAGGAGCGAAGCAGCGAGGAGGAGGTAGCGGATTACCCGATCAAGCCCTGTACGACCGTCGAATACGGGAGAGGCAAAGAGAAAGGCTACGCCCATCATCAGGTAGCCAATGTCCTCCAAGGCGATGAAGACGCCATGCGGATTGTACTGCGAGAACAGTGAAAGGCCCTCCGTCTCCGCCTTTAGGAGGCTGGATTGGATGACTGTTAGCTGGATGTAGTAATTTGCGGCCAAGGCGGTCGCAGAGATCACGGCAAAGGACAAGGCGATCTGGCTGAATAGCTTCTTGTCGGCAGCGGCCCGCTGGTGAATACAAGCAACCAGGATCACAAATAGCGGCCCCATCAGAAAGGCCGGAATCATCCAGAAATAGTCATTGGGCACAAAGGCTGCGACGTCGGTGTAGGGATAGATGACGCAGGGCTGCACCAAACAGAATGGGCCGGAACGCGCCGGTGCGGTGGTGACGGCGATGCCGAGGGCCGCCGCAGCCGCTGCTGCCGTAAGAATCGCAGCCACAAAACCAAGCCGTTGCGTAGACTTTGAGACGGAAGCGGCGGGCGCTGATAAGGTTGTGCTGTTAGGCATCAGGATCGCTCCGTTGAGTTGGTTGGGCTAAGCGTCAATCTACATCGTGGTACGGCGCACGACCTGAAGAAAGCTGGCAACGGTCAGAACCAGAAGCACGCCAAACATGACAACGAAGAGCCAATCTCCGTTCTGGGTAAAATACCCGGCGCTGTTGATAACCGTATAACTGAGCATGCCCAGTGCAGCCAGGTACACAGCCTTTGCATGGCGCGCCTGCCTTAACAGCCCAACGCCGGCAGCGATCAAGACAACTGCCGTCAGGAGCTCTGCGGTCAGATGGAAAGTTATGGCCACCGGCTCCGTTTCAAACTCGGGAACTTGGCCCGCCGCAAGGAAAAAGATCCATTGCACCGCCATCAGCGCCCCAACTGCAATGGCATACCACGCTGGAAACCTCACGACACTCCCTTTTTGTTTGCCGTTCCCTTGGATGCAAGAGCGTTCGCCAAACCAAATATGGTCACATCTATCCGCGCCGAGAGGATCCGGGCTGGGCGGGCTATGTTCGTCTCGGAGAACTGAACCAACGCGCTGTTGCCCTGAAGTCCGTCCTAATGACCGGTATTGCCGTCCCCCATCCTCAGGCAGAACTAATAAATTGCACCTGCCTATGTACGCCGCTCCAGATCTATGCGGCAAAGCGGATAGGGGTACTTCCCGGTTTGCAGCCACATCAGTCCGCCCTGGACACGGCCTTCAACCAGATTGAAGGGGATCGTGAACGATTTCGTCTCGTTCTCATCGTGCCCGGACACGATAGGTCCGGCTAGATGCCCGTCCATAATGATGTAATCGGTGGCTACGTTCAGCGCTCGCCCCAACTCGCCTCGGTTGTACTTGAGTACGCAATCCTCGAATGTGGCTTCCGCAATGGATCCCTGCACGGTTGCATCCTCGAAGATCGTGATGCTTATCGCCACCGTTGTTGCCGAGCGCTCCACACTTTCCGGGAGTTGATTGGGATTGAACGCCACCGGCAAGTCAAGCCTACACTCGCCTTGCCATGTGCCGACCAATGCCGGGTCCACGACGTCAATTGGGGTGGCGCCGCAGCTCGTCAACACAAGGCCAAGCGCGACGACAGCCGCCAAACGCAGCAAATCACCTACTCGTATCACGACGCAATTCCTTTCAAAGAGCGGTTAGGCCGCAACACGAACCCTCGAAGCAAGAAGGGGGCAGGCTGCGAAGTATGGCAATTGCGATGATTACCTCGACCGAAAGCGATGTCTACCCATCATACACAATTGAGAGAATGGCAACAAGCCCCAGGCGCTAATCACGAATACGCGCAAGCTCACCTGCGCTTGACGCCGCCGAGCGCTGTGCTATCTTGTAGAGAACCGCTGCGATTGCCCAGAGCGATCTCTTCGGCCCCTGCTCATCTTGAAACGATCTTTGTGGATCATCCACTGGTAGCAATATTCGCCGTTGACAACAATCTCAGGGGATCTCGCCATGAAGGACAATCTCGAATTTGCTGGGTTGACAGTAGAACCCGGTCAGCGCTTAGGAGAAGTGCTGCCTATCAGAGTTGCCGGTGTGAGCGTTTCATTGCCCATATTCCTCATAAACGGTGCAGGAACCGGCCCGACGTTATGTATTACTGCGGGCATTCACGGCTCCGAATACCCGTGCGTCGAGTCGGCGTTGCGCCTGGGCCAGACGCTTGATCCTGCAACACTACAAGGACAAGTCATCATCGTACCCATCGCCAACCCAGTCGCCTTTGCCGCCCGCAGCATCTACGTCACCCCGCCCGACGGCAAGAACCTCAATCGCCAATTCCCCGGCAACTCCCAGGGAACCTTTAGCCAGGCGCTTGCCTACTGGTTGTTCCACAATGTCATCCGCCGCGGCGATTACTACATCGACTTGCATGGCGGCGATATGATCGAGGCGCTGCTGCCTTTTGGCTCCTATTTTCAGACGGGGAATGATAAGGTTGACCGTGCTGCAGAAGGCATGGCCAAGAGCTTTGGCTTGCCCTACCTCGTGCTGAGCGACAGAAAGGCTATTGCCGGCGCGACCCATATGGAGGCAGCCGAAGCCGGCGTGCCCGCCATATTGGAAGAAGCCGGCGGGCAAGGCGTGTGGAATGACGAAACGGTTCAGATATTAACGGACGGACTGCAGCGCGTGCTGGCTCACCTTGAGATGACAGCGCCCGTACCCATGATTTCCGAACCGAAGCGGTTTGAGGCCTGGTCCTGGTTGCGATCCGAACACAATGGCGTCTACTACCCTACTGTCAAAGTCGGCGAGCAGGTAACCGCGGGGCAGGATTTGGGCAAAGTGGCTGACGTCTTCGGCAATACGCTGCAGTCGATCCAAGCGCCGCGAAATGGAGTCGTCCTATTTCTGGTTACGTCCTTGGCCATGAACAGCGGCGATCCGCTGTTGGCAATCGCAGAATAGGAAAATTGACCTTCACCGAAATTGCGGAGAGATAGTCAAGAGCCGACCCGCATGATGAAAGGCCAGAAATAACATTGGGCACAAAGGCGGCGGCGGTATAGGGGTATGTCATGCATAGATTCAGTATTGACCTGTCACCGCGACGAACACCCTAGCCCTGTGAGCAAGTAGAAGATGCTTTCTGCAGTTTGAGAAACGTCACCTCAAATGCCTTACATGCCCGATATTGTTGCAACCGGTTGTTGAAGGCAAAGGCGTCGTTCATGTCGTAGTGCTGGTAGATGTCGAGTCCGCGATCAAGGAGAATCTTCCAGCCGTGGTTTGTCTGGATGTGCCGGGCGTGAATCGTACCGGATTCATCGAACTCCCACTGGAATTGAATGCCGATAGCCGCGCCTGACGTCTGCATCTGTTCCAAATAGTCAAGCTGCTGCTGCGGATTGTACGCATCGCGTGTGGTGACCAACAGCACGCCGATCTCCTCGTCTTCGGGCTTGACTCTAGCGATTGTCTCCAACAACTCCATCATATTTCGCGCCTGGTAGAAGAGCCGAATATACGGATCAGTTACGACAATCCGAGTGGCGCCCCTCAAATACGGCCCGAGCAACTGATCATACGACACGCCACGCTGATTTTCTTGGAATGTCAGATGCTGCTCCTTCAACGTCTCGGCTCCGCCTCCGCCGGATAAAAGGGCTTCCACCGGGAAGTCCAGTTCATCCTCGGCCAACATGGCGACTTGGCCGCCAGCGCCGGGCATATCGGTATAGTAACGAGGATACAGGCCCTCTTCCAGCGTCTTCACACCAACCGGCGGAAGCCCTCTGGGCGCGCCCGCACGAGTGTAGGTGAAGTGCACGGGGACATAGGTGGAGTCGATGCGCAAGAGCTGGTCTTTGACACGCTTGCGTCCCTCGATGGAGAAGCGCAACAGGTCTTCCATTTCCTCGGGCAACGCCTCCTGATGAGGGAACAGGATCTTCATCAGGCCGGAAAACGTCTTCTCAATACCCGTTCGGTCGCGCGTCGAAATGTCGGCGTTCAGTTCAAAATGCTCGCGGTACAACTGGGAATAGTCATAATCGCGCAGATAGCGCAACAACTCGGCGAGATAATCCACAACAAAACCGTACCCTTCCGAGAACATCTCGCCGCGTATGATATCGACTTCCCAGCCGGGGATGTAAAAATGCAGACGGTCTAGGAAGGCGGAATCGTGATATTGGTGCGGCAGATCGTCAAACAGGTCGTTGTGCCGCAGCATATACTGCACTGTATGCTGCGTGTTGCCCACAAACGCCATGGACGCCTCCGCGCCGAGCGTCTCGATGCCGCGCGAAAAGGATTTGTTCGCCATATAGTTCTTGAGAATGTCGACGAGCGCATTGTTGGCCTTTTTGGTCTTGCCTGCGAACTCGTCGAACGCAACTACGTCCCAGAACCCAACCAGCCCAATGCGGCCCGTCGAGTTGTTGACAAACAACTTGGCAACCGTGACCTCGCCGCCCGAGATCAGGATGCCGTGCGGAGAGAACTCGGAATAAATGTGAGACTTGCCCGTACCCTTCGGCCCCAACTCGATCAGGTTATAGTTGCGTTCGCAGTACGGAATGAGGCGCACCAGTTGAAGCAGTTTGCTGCGTCGCCCAAATTGCTCAGGGTCAAACCCAATGCTCTGGATCAGCAGGTCGATCCACTCGTCAGTGGTGAATTGCCTCCGCGCCGCCAGATAGCCCTCGAAATCGAAGCGTGACAACTGGATGGGCTTGAGCGACTCCATAATCCACGGCGCCGTATTGCGGTCATCCGAGTACGCGTATTCCAGATCGGCTATGCACCAGACGCCGCTTACCAGCAGCTTGGGATGGCGCTTCACCGTGTCCGGGTCAACCAGCACCTGCTTGATGCCTAGGTTGGCAAAAGTCGCCTCGTACACATCGCGCTTCTCGTTCAGTTCCACGCTGATCCTGTCGATCACCTTGTGACGACCCCGCTCGCGTATGGTAGACCGCACCAGCCCGGCTTCGCTGCGGTGAACGTAGTGCTTGCGCAGTATCTCTTTGACCGTCTCAATACCGGACTGAATCGTAGCCTCGTCGGAGGTGGCGCAGTACTGGCCCAGCAGGTATTCAAGCACATAGGTTGGAACAATGGCATTTCCCTTGACGAGTTTGACGAGGTCCTTGCGCACGACAAGACCCGGAAAGCACTCGTTGATCTTCTGGTCAAGAGGGTTCATAGCTCTATCCATTCGCGCCTAGACATCGAAATCGCTGGTGAACGTGCGGCGCAGTACGTAGCGCGCAGATTTGTACTCCTGATGATGAGACGTACCGGCCACCCGCTCATCCAGCCGTAAAATGACCTCCTCGTTGTTGGCCTCGTCGGCCTGGCTGGTCAACACGAACTGCACGGTCCGCTCGCGCTCACGCGGGTTCTCCGACGTCAAATCAAAAACAAGCTCATGGCTATCCGAGATGAGCGCCCCGCCCTGCGTATAAATACCCGCGCGCAGCGTACGCGGCTGGACTTTCTCTGTGACAGGCCCGGCCTGATAGAACGTGATGCTCACCTGTCCGGTCGTGATGGTCGTGTTGGCGCTGCGTATAATGTCCACGTCCACGACCGCCAGGTCGCTCTCACGCTTCTTGTTGATCTTGATGACGGGGATCACAACTTCCTGCAGCGCCGCCCCGCCATGTACGTAGCGGCTTCCGGCGCCCGACAACCGCAGCCGGTTGATCGACTTGGGGATCAGCATCTCGGCATCGCCCGCCAATCCCGCCTCCGCCGCCGTGAACTTCTTGAAACTAGCCGTGGCGACGAGACCGCTTCCCAGCACAAAGCGCCGCGTGCGCACCCAGAACTCCCGCCCTTGCGGCTCGCTGCTGGCAAAATCGCTCTCGTCCAGGGCCCGGTACTGGTATATGAAGCCGTGGTCGGCCGTGACGATCAGGTTGTTGGCATTCGCATTCGCCAGCTTCTTGATGACTTTGACCAGGTCATCCAGCGTCTCGTCCACCGCCTCGCACACGCGGGCTTCGGTATCGCGCTTGTCGCCCACGGCGTCGATGCGGTTATGGTAAATGTAGACCACGTCATGATCGCGGATCAGGGCGCGGCTTTCGTCTCGCCCCATGGCCATGAGCTCCTCGGCGCGCAGCGCTGTCGCCTTGCCGGGCAGCGCGCGGTCCAGAATGGCCGCGCGTTGGGTCGTTCCTTGCGAAGAGGCGCCGTCCACCAGGACCGTTCCGCTTGCATCTTTAGCCACCTCAAGCGACTCGTGCGGCAACAGCGCCGCCATGCCCAACTGCGTGTAACTGGGCAGAACGGTCAGCGCCGGCTCAATCTCCGCCTCGAAACGGTCTTCCTGGCGAATGAGGCGCAGCAGCTCCTCGCCGGCTTCATAGCGCAAAGCGTCGGAGATGACGACGAAGACCTTGTTGCCCCTGGCAAGGAAGGGACGCACGCGCTGTGTGTAGAAGTCTTGCTGCGCGAGTACCGGGAGTCTTGTGTTCGCCGCCTCCCATCTGCTCGCGGCGTCGACGTGTTGCTGCCAGCGGTCGTTGAGCGTCAGCAGATAGTTGTTGGCGTAGTGATTCTCCACCAGTTCGAGCAGCGGCGCCAGCAGCGTCGTCTGCCCGGAACGCTGCGCATGAAAGATGAACTGGCGATACAGCTGATCGAGCCGGTACCAGATGCCGCTGTACTGCTGCACGCCGTCAGCCAAGGAGCGCACAGTTAGGTCGACCATGCCCAATAGGCCCAGGAAGTGCGACGCCGCGCTGATGGCCTCGTAGGGGTCGGCGTACCGGTCGTACCAGTGGCCCTCACGGCGCAGGCGGATGAGCTTGTCGCACTCAGCTTCGGACAGCGTGCGCCCGGCGACAGCAGGCGCTAAGTCGCTCAGAATCTTGCGGTCGATCAACTCGAACAGGTCCAGCCCAGCCAGCAGGCGGAAGTCGCGCTGCACCAGGTCCTGCTCGACGTCGAGTACGTCCGCACACTGCGCGGACAGGGACTCGAAGGCCTCGTGGTGGCGCACGCTGTCCTTCCAGCGGTTAAGGAAGACCACGGCGTCGTTGCGCAGGCGAGCGCCTTCCCCCAGTCCTGCGGCGTAACAGGAATCGAACAGCGTGATGACGAAATCGCGCAGTCCCGGCGTTTCCGACTCATACCCGAACACGCGCCGGCACTGCTCCCACAGGAAGTCGCTTAGGGCGCAGCGGTTCACTAACGCGGCCTTGTCCGCCTTGTCCACAGCCAGCTCGGCCAGCAGCGCTTCCAGGATGCTGTCGAGCCGCGGCTCCGCACCGGTGCAGACGGCCAGCATCTTGAGGCGGATTCGCTGCGCTGTGTCGCCGGCCTCCAGCAAAGCCTTGAGCGCCTCGCGGCGGCGCGCGGACTGGAAGAACTCGGCGTGCGGAGCCGCTACGTCGCTGAACTCCAGCCCCAGACCCAGCTCCGTGAGCCAGAGCGAAACCTGGTCGGCGCGGAACTCGCCATGCGCCAACTGCACGTCCAGCAGCCAGTTGTCCAGGTCGGCGGGAGGCGGGCCGGCGTGGTAGAGCAGGAAGCGCTGCTCCGGCTCCTGGCGCAAGATGCGGTGCTTCACGCCGAACTGGTTGTTGTCCAGTTCGATCTTTTCCACGCCGGGCAGGGCGAGCGCGTCGTATTCGGCGCGCAGTTCGCGCTTGTCGTCGTACCAGAAGATGATGCGATGGCGTTCGAAGAGGCGAGTCAGGGCTTGGGCAAGTTGGGTCATGGCGCCTTCTTGGGCTTATCTAGAGTTGAGCCGTCACCACCGGCGTCGGCGCTTCAAACAGCCTCCGCACCTTCCCCCTGCCGACGAGCCGAGTGAAGCGGCTGTAGTCCCCCGACTCCCAGCGGACGCGACCGGCTACGATGGCCGGGGAAATTTCCAGTCGCTGGGCCAACGCCACCAGGGGCTGTTCGAGTGACGATTCGAGGAGGGCCGGCCCCTCCTCCTGCCAAATTGCGGCCGGAATCAGCGCCTCGCGAGCCAGGGCATTGGCTTCGGCCTCGCGTGGGTCCTCGTTCTCGCGGGTGTCATGCTCGGTATCGTCGAAGAACGCCGGCCCATCGCCGTGTAGATGGAGACGGACATGGGCCAGCTCGTGCAGCAGGGTGAACCAGAAGTTGTCCAACCGGTCGTAGCGCAACGTCATGCCGACAACAGGCCGGCCCGCCGAGGTGAGAAAAGCGGCCCCATCCAGATATGTCTTGGGAAGGTGCGCTAATAGCACGAAGTGCACGCCGTGCTCGCGAAGCAGACGCGGCACAAGCGACGGGCCTTCGTCGAAGAAGCTGGCCCGGACAATCTTCTTAAAGAAGCCCTCGTCGAGCGCGTCCGGGTTATAGGCCGGCAGTTCTTGTTCCATCGCCAGGGTGAGCACGCGTGCCTGCCAGGCCGTCAGCGCATTGTAGTCGACGGCATTGTCCGCATGGCGGCAGCAGATTTCCGCGGTGCGCAGTGCGCCTAATGGGGCGAAAAAGGCCGCCAGCAATTCCTCCGACCGCGCCTTGGCTTCCGTCAGGTTTCCTTGCCACGCGCCAAAATACCCGCGCCGGTGCATCTGTGCGAACGGATAGTCGCGGACATCATAGCGCGGCGCCGGCTCCAGCTTCTTCCCCGGTTCCTGGAGCAGCACATCGGCAGGGATGCCCAGGCCCTCGTGGAGGCTGCGGATCATGGCGAGGCTGAGCGGACGCTTGCGGTTGAGCACCTCCGAGACCTTGCTCAGGCTTCCCAAATACGGGATCAGGTCTTTGCGCGTCAGGCCTTCCTGATCCATGCGGAAGAGAATCGCGTCGACTGGATCAGGAAGGTCAATCGGGTAATGTTCGTCTTCGTATTGCTCGACCAGCAAGCCAAAGAGTTCGAGTTCCTCTTCTTCGGGCGAGCCTGGGGCGGCGTCCATCAGAGTTTCGAGGTAGGCTAGAGCCCCCCGGTACTCCTCTTCCGTTTTGAGCACTTTCGGTTTCATCAGACTGTCTCCGCATCGATCTGGTCGTACTCGGCATGGGTGCCGATGAAGCGAACAAACACCGAGCCCGTGTTGTAATGAATCTTCACGACCAGACGATAGCTATTCCCTTTGATCTTGAAAACGGCTCGATTGTCCGGCAAAGTTCTCACCCAGAACTTGCTATCGAGCACATCCTGCGAGGTCGTCCACTTAGCTCGAATTGTTTCGGCGTACCACGTCTTGAGTGCGCCTTCGGCATCCGGGTGGCGTTCCCAGAAAGCCACCAACGTACTGCGTGCATAGACTCTCACGACCAGTATATCCTCTATTGGGAAAATGTCAACAATAGGATTCCCAATTTGGGAACAATCTATTCCAGCCCCGGCACGCGCTTCAGCGCCGGGCCCAACTTGGCGTAGTTCACCTTCACCCCGTCGTCCAGGTCGATCTCCACCCGGCGCGCTGCCAGGGGATAGAGCGCCTCGTCCTCGTAGGCGCGCAGCTCCGCCAGCGTCTTGTCGACCTGGGCCATCTCCTTGAGCGCACGCGTGCGGTCGCCGCGCGAGGCCGACTCGTTGACGCTGACAGCCTCCTGCTGCCGCCGGTGCGCCTCCAGCTTGGCGCGGAACTCGCGCAGATAGTCGTTGAGCGCCACCGACGCCGTGTCGGGCCGGTAGCGGTGCATATAGACCAGGACGTTAAAGCTCCCTTTGGGGCTGGAGAAGAGCCAGTAGATGGGCCGCTTCCGGTAGCGCTTGACGTGGTCGGCGTAGAACTCGCGCAGGAAATAGCTGCGGATGTCGCGGCCCAGCGCGCCTTCGACGAAGGCCAGGTTCTCGCCGTAGCGCGCCGCGCCGAAGGCGACGCGCAGGAATTCCCTGAAGCGGGCCGCGATGTCGTCGGGGAACCATTCGCCGTCCAGGATGGGGATGGCGTTGTTGCCGTCGGGCGCAAATGTGGGCAGCGGGACCTGGCGCAGGTAGTCCTCCAGCGTCTCGCCCTGGTTGGCGAGGATGAGGCCGGGCTTGTCCAGCGAATAGCGGCCGAACATGCAGCCCACGGCGTAGGAGACCAGCTCGCGCATCGTGTCGGCCAGGAGCAGGGCTTCCAACTCCTCGGCGCTGCGCTCGCCGCCGTAGCGGTAGTGCGGGTTGCACGTGAGCGTGATCTCGCTGAGGGGCACGTCGGGCGTCAGCTCGTCCTGCAGGCCGTAGGCGTCGATGAAGAGGCGGTTGTTCTCCTCCTCCAGGCGCTGCATCTCGTCCGTCATGGCCTGCCAATGGGCGCGCAGGGCGGCGTAGGTTTCGGCCAGCGTGTCCCGGCGGAACTCAGGCCGCAGCAGGGGCAGGCCGGCGAAGTCCCAGGACGTTTCGTACGAGTCCCAGTCTACCTTGGCTATTTCGACAGATCTGGCTACGCCAGCGATGACGTTCATCTGTAGCGGTTGAACAATTGGCACTTTCGCCACATCCCCGATCTGGTAGTTCATTGTGCTGTTCATGATCTGCAGGAAGTAGTTGCCAACCGGCGAGTTTAGAACTGGCAGTATTGTCTTTAATCGCTTCAAATCGGGAGAGTGACAGATCGCTCCGGCATCATCGAACATGAACGATCCAGGGCAGAAGCGCGCCGAAAACGATCCGCTAGCTATCTTGGTCCAGGTGAGTGCTGGAAGGAATGAGAGGTCGATATTCTGTGGGCGAGATCGGAGATTGCCGTATTCGTCCACGAAATTGCGAATTTCATACCCATCGTTATACCAGTTGATCACAGTATCATTGTTGCCGTACCACTTTCGGAATGCTCCACCCTTGTTGATGGGAAACCATTTCGCGCCGGAATTAGCAGCATCTAGGCGCGATATTGCATCCAGGTTTAGACTTGACATTGCAATCTCGTGCCATAGTCGCAAAAAACGACCATTGTCAGAGGTGGCCAAACCCTTACGCATAGTCGTAAGGCTGTCCAGGCTAGGTGCTGTGGCGAATACGTCTCGTACCCGCTCGCTCACCCAATACGCGATCGGCGAGCCGGGGATCTTGGCGAAGTCAGCGGCCGCGGCGCGGTAGAACCAGCCGCACGCCGGGTCGGCGATGGCCTGGCGCAGCGCAGCCGCCTTCTCCTCCTCGCTGCGCCCGTCCACCAGCCGCACGAAGTCACCCTTGTGCTGCGGGCGATGCGCGTTCGCCAGCACAAAGGCAGTGGTAGACACAACCTCGCCGCCAATCGAGTCAAAGGCCCGCGCTCCCAGATGCGCCATGCTGAGGATGGTCTCGGTCTGCAAGATACGCGTGCGCAGCGCCTCGAACGAGGAAAGGAACATCCAACTCTGCATCGTGATCATGGCGACCAGGCCGCGCTCCAGCGCCAGGTCGAGGTTGCGTTCCATGAACATGGCGAACAGGTCCGACTTGCCGGCTGGGTATTCTGACTTCGCGAATTCTTTCAGGTCGTCGCTCATACCGCCGCCGCCCATGTAGGGCGGGTTGGCGATCACCACGTGGTAGCGCCGCGCCAAATACTCCATCTGCTCCAGCACGGCGCGCACGCGGTCGTTCAGCCCTTGGCTGAAAAGGTTCTCGCCAGCGTCGATGCGTTGGCGCAGCGCGGCGATCTGCGCCACGCTCAACTGCGGGCGCAGCAGCGACCCGACCAGGCTGATCCGCTCCTGCGCCGCCAGGTCCGCGGCCAGCGCCTCGACCAGCGGCAGGTCGAGCAGGTTGTCCGCCAGCCGCGTCAGCCACGGCGCGGACTCGATCTCGCCCTGCTCGAAGCGCTGCGGCCGGTAGACGCAGATGTGCGGGCGCACCCCGCGGCGGAAGAAGCGCGGGTCGCGGGCGCGCGCCTTCATGCTCAGCGCAAAGGCCGCCAGCCCGCCCGCCCGCTCGTCGATCTCCATGCCGTAGAGGTTGCGCTCCAGGATCAGCCGCGGGATGTCGACCGGGTTGTAGCCCTCCTCCTCGTAGATGGCGTGGAGCAGGTCGAAGGCGTAGGTGAGCATATGGCCGGAGCCGGCCGCGGGGTCGCAGATGCGCAGTTCCTCCGGCGAGCGCACGGCAAGATAGTCGCTTTCGGGCTGCTCGGGCGCGATATAGTAGGGCATGCGCTCGGCCAGCTTCGAGTCGGGCCGGTTGAGCAGCCACAGCCGCCCCAGCGAGTTCTCGACCAGGTAGCGCACGATCCAGTGCGGCGTGAAGAGCTGCGTGGCCGCGGGGATGTCCTCGGCCGCGATCTTCGTCTTCGCCCCGATCACCGCGTCCTTCTTCTCGGAGATGTAGAATTGGTAGAGCCAGCCGATGACCTCGACGTCGGCGCAGGCTTGCGGCGTCAGCGCGTCGCGCACGGCCTGCACGATGGAGTTCTGCGAGAGCAGGTCGCCGGGCATGAGCAGCTCGGTGTAGTCGTCGATGCGCTCGAAGAGGAAGGGCATGACGCCGTGGTAGTAGTTGCATACGCCCACCAGCAACAGCCGATACGCTTCCTGCTGCGGGTCTGGCGAAGGCAGCCGCCCGCCTAGCAGGCCGAAGACGGCGTCGCGGTCGACGGGCAGGTCCTCGTCGATGTAGCCCTGCTTGGCCTCCTGCAGGATCTCGGGCTGGGTGTAGCCTTCGGCGGGCGAGACGGTCCCCATGTGCGTGTAGCCGTTGGCGTCCATAAAGCGCAGCGCACACAGCCGGTTGAACCAGGTGTAGGCCGCCTTCTCGACAACGGCCTGGCGCGAGGACTGCGCGATCTGCTGCTGGAGCCGGTGCAAGGCGTCCGGATGCTGGCGCGATTCGGGGCTGTCCTGGGCGAGTACGCGCGCCAGCTTGGCGGCCACCTGCTCGTGGAGCGTGCGCCGCGCCGTCTGCGCAAATTTCTCGAGGGGGCGTGTGTTCATCTATTCTACCTTGTGTACTATGTCGGCGTCTGCTGCTTCCCTGACGAATCTCGTTGCTGACTTTGGGCGACCATCTTCGCCAGTATCGGTTTGAAATCCAGCAGCCGGCTAGCCTTGATTACGAATCCAAGGTTAATTGGAATGTGAGAAACCGATACCGGCTTCGTTGCCGTAGGAATCGGTACAACCTTTATTTCGCCCTGTATGGATTGCTGAGGACCGGCAAAGAGAATTCCGAGTAAGAGCATCCGGCTGCCTAAGGCAATTCCGCCATCCCGCATGGGGTACGAACCCGAATTGTATAGAAACACTGGAGAACCGCTTGAACCCTGGAAACAGGCCGCATCAATCAGAAACTCCTTGCGCCCAAGGTAGTCAAGCCTTGGATGTGTCGCTGTGATACCTCGGCGAAAGACGGGCATGTTGTTTACCGAATCCCAAAGCCCGGCAGGGTACCCCACCATCAGAACATCTTCGATTGCGGTCAAGTCATTCCAGACGGAAGGCTCTGGTATGAGCGACTCGTCAGTTAGCCGGTAGAAGTAGTCCAGTCCTGTTTCACGTGCTTTCCGAAACAGCGGCGCCAACGGCATAACACAAAGATCCACGCCCGCGTCCGGATGCGGAATCCAGCGTTGGTCAAAGTCATCGAGAACAATGTCCGAGAATTTGCCTATGCTGGCATCTCCGTCTGAGTTGGAGTGCGTGAGCTGGAACCTGCCACGGATGCTGCCTCGAACGACATGACGGTTTGTCACAATGACCGGGACCGAAATATCGGAAATATTGAAGTCAAAAAAGAAGCCGGTGCCAACAGATGTGTTGTGATCGGTCAACTCACATTCGATTCGGGCGGTGCAGAATGCGAGTTGTTCTGTAAGCGAGAGGTTCATTTGTCAAGTCCTTTCCCATTGGCTGTGACGAAAGCCTCAGGCTGCCCATTCTTGCTCGCCTAGCCGGCTAATTCTATTTTGTAAACGGCGGAATGTCGGAGAAGTTGCCCAGGTCCCAGCGGACCGTATTGACGTTGTCGCCGACGACCAGCTTCAGCGACTGCACATCCTGGGGCACATCCCACAGCATCAGCATGGGCGTCTCCACCCCCGGGTCCACATCCCTGAAGATGGTGGGATGCACCACAAACTGCCAGGCGGCCGCGAGCATGGCCGTGCGTTCCGTGCTCAGCGGCTCCGAGTAATCGTAGATGCGCCCTCGCTCGTCGACCAGAGAGAACCAGAGGGTATCGTTGGGCGAGGTGGTGCCGGGAGCCAGATTCTTTGCCAGGATAATCACGATCGCATAGGTCCCCATGGCCGTGGTCGGATCGCCATAATGCCAGACGGTCTTCTCGTTGTGCAACCGTTCGGGCTGAATCTCCCACCAGGAAATCGTCTGGCGATCATGCAGGCCATAGGCCACGGCAGGCGGGGCCATCGTAGGCGGGGCTGAAGGCGTTGCGGTGGGCGGCAGCGTGGGGATCGCCGCAGCTAGGTCTATCGTCTGCGCAGCAGCGTTGGCCTCCACCAGTTGCGCCGAAACCCATCCCTGCACCTGGTCCGGCGTGACGATTTCCAGCCAGCTTCCGTCCTCGTTGCGTCCGGTGACGACGAGCCGGTCGTTTTCCTGGACGGAACCCACGATGGCGAAGCCGGTGCCGGGTCCCCCGCGCACGTTCAACTCGGGTGAGAGGACGGTCGCCCCAGGCCCGGCAGGCGTCGGCGTTGCCGTCGGTTGGGGAAGCGGCGAGGGGGTCGGCGTCGGAAGCAGCAGCACGAGCTCTGCCGTCGCCGTTGCAGGTTCTTCAGTAGGCGCAGACTCAGCCGGCTGTTCGGCTGCCGGCGTAGGGGGAACGGGCGTTTCTGTGGCAGGAGGCGCCGCCTGCTCAGACAGGCCGGATGGGGCTTCGCCGGTCAGCGTTGCGTAGATCGCGCCGGCGATGGCGGTCTCGGTGGCAGCCATGTCCGGCTCTGGGCCAAAGCGACCGCACCCTGTGAGCAACACGGCCAGTGTCACGCCCACGACAAGTTTCCAGTTACACAACATGATGGTCAATCTCCATTCGGGTGATGGATGGCGATGGACACAGCGGCGAAGGCATGCTGCGCTCCGCCGGCCGGGATGGCAGCGCCGCCTACACGGCTACCCGCTTCCCGACCTGCACAGCGTCCAGCAGCGCGCGCTTCAGCGCGGAGAGATAAGCTTCAACGTCCTCTTCATTTTCGAGCCACGGCTTATCGAAGCCCACGGTGAGCGAGCGCTGCGTGATGTACTCGACGCGCGGCTCGCGGCATTGTTTCCCGTCACCATCGGGCGACGGAGTCGGTTCCGCCCATTCCACCATCTTGCGCAGCAGGCTCTGAAACTGCGTGTCGTCGAACAGCCGCACCGACTCTCGGATCACCGGGATAAGGCTCGCCTCCTGGATGGAGCGCTTGAGCGCGGTAAAGGGCGCTTCCAGCTCGGCCTTTTGCCGGCGCGACAGCTTGGCGAATTGATCCGTACCCGTCATGCGCGCCCAGCGCTCGTCGACCCGTTCGCTCGCCGATGCGCGTTCGCGGTCCACCTGCGCCTGCACCTCGGCCCTAACGGCGTCCAACAGCGCCTTCACCTGCGTCATCCCGTTCCCGCGGTGACAGGCAGGGTCGCTAACCAGCCTGCGCATCTCGGCCGCCTCGTCGCCCTCGATGTAGGCGAAGTTCGGCTCTTGCGCCTGCAGAAAGCGCTGCGCCTCATCGTAGATCTCGCGCTGCGAGCCGGCCATGAAACGCCGCGCCGGGTCGATCACCTGCTCCTTGAGTTCAAACAGCGCATCCTCTTGCTGCATCATCTCGACGAGGTAGAAGGTGTACGGCTTGTTGCACATAGCCCGGATGCGTTCGATCGCCTCGTCCAGGGTGACGAGGAACGGATAGCTTGCGGCCTGGCCGCGCAGCTCGGCCAGCTTGTCATAGAGCTCGCCAAAGGCGTCTGCCGTCTCCTTCCCCAGGGCCTTGGCCTCGTTGGCCGAAGTAGGGCCGTCGAAGAATCCGGTGTAGAAGTCCTTCAGCCGGCGCACCTGGGCGGGCGTGAACTGCATCTGCGGTTCCAGCGCCAGGAACGCATAGCTGTTGGTGTTGCGCAGCGACCGCTCCAGCTCGTCCACTTCGAGCAAGTTGCTGTCGCGCCTCACATCTACTCTGCCGCGCGCCCACAGCTTGGCCAAAATGCACTGGATGGCGGCCAAATACCAGCCGTAGGGCTTGCGTTCAAAGCGCTCGACGACCATTTTCATAGTCGTGCGGAGACCGTTGCGCTGGTTGCCCTCGATGTACGCCGCCATCTCTTGCTCGGCCTCGCTAAACGCAGCCGTCTCCTCATTGCCGAACAGCGTGTTCCCCTGGCGCAAGAAATGGCCGATGGCGGCCTCGGTGTACGTCACGCCGCGCAGCATGCGCAGGTTGGGGTAAGTCCGTACGAGCAGATCGTGAAAGCCGCGCACGAGGCGCGTCTGTGCGTCGCTGCCGCCGGCGTCGACCTCTTGGCCTGCCGCCACAAGCGTCGCCTCGGCGAGCAGATCGGCGGTCAGTTTGCGTAATGACGACAAGCGTTCGTTGTTTTGGAAGCCCTTGTCGGTCAGGATGCGTTTCACCGAATCCTGCTGCGTCACCGACATATTCTGGCGGATATACTTTTCGGTCTTCTTGTACAGGACCAGGTCATGATAAAGCCGATCACTAGGCGGCATTATCGCCAGCAGTTCGTCGCGTCCCATAGATTGGGCGCGCAAGATCTCCTCATTTTCGGCGTGCTCGTTGAAGGGGCTCACCACGTGGATCGCCAGTTCGTATACGCGGCCGAATGTCCGATTGTCCAGCTTGCGCGTAAAGGGGTAGTCCTGGCCGTTCTCATCATACCGGATCTTGTGGTCTTTGATCACGTAGTCAAAGAGGATCCGGTTCAGTTCATCCGCTACGGCGTCAGCCTCGATATCGGTGTTCTTGATCTCCTGCTCAACGTCCTTCTCCTCGTCGGTCAGATACTCGTATTCCTCGCCGCTGCGCTGGACATAGGTCTGCTGTTCGAGCAAGTTGAGCGCTTCCTGCACGCGCCTGCGCAGCGCCGGCAGGTCGGCGTCAAAGCGGCTCAGCATCAGCACCGCGATGTTGCGCGGGGTGGCCTTGAACTCCTTAACATACTTGACCAAAAAGAGGGCCTTGAGCACCTTAACGGCAAAGGCGTCGTCCAGGTGCTCTTCCGCAGTCAGGATCGATTTCTGGATCTGCGACTTCAGCGTCGTGCGAATGCCCTCGAACATCAGGTCGAAGGTGGCCAGGCGGCCCACGTCTGCATCTGCGATTTTCACAGCTACCTGCTGGAAAACCCCCAGCATGGAGCGCTCGCCCACCGAACTGTGCTTGCCCTCGAAGGCGCTGTGCAACGACAGGTTCTGAATGGCGGACTGGAAAAGCGAGAATTGGTAGGGGATAAAGGGATAGCTGTGGATGAACTCCTCGCGGTCGCGGAAGCTACGATACGTGATGGACCCGTCCGAAAAGTCAAACAGCGTGCGGAAGTTGTTTTGCTGCTCATGATGCAGGTTGGACAGCAATTCGATGCCCTGCTCGTTCTTATGCAGGAGCCGCTTGCGAATCACCTCGGCCACGTCTGCGCTGGTGAGCTTCATGCGGGTGCGAAAGCGGTCCTGGATTTTGGAGAAGTCGTTGCTGTGTTGGCTGCCCATCTCGCCAAGAACAGTGTTCATGTCTTCCTGCGCCGTCACGACGATCCACGAGCGGCCGCGACACTTAGTGGCGAGGCTCTCCGCCACTGTCTGGAGATTGGTCATCAGCTTGACGTTCTCGGCGATATATTGACCCGCCTCGTCCACGAAGAAATTGAGGCGAAAGTCCGGCCCCTGCGCTTCGACATAATCCTGCACCTGGCGGGCAAAGTCTTCGATAGAGACTTTGTACTCGGCGCGGTACTTGTCGAGAATGCCGACTGCGTCGGCTTGCGGCGTGCCGGTCGCTTGGGCGTAGGCGTCTGCGATGTTCCGGGTCTCCAGAAGCGCCTGCTCGCGTCCGGTCTCCCACGGCAGGCCGGAAACCTCCTGGTACGCCCGCTTGAAGTCATCGTATAGGTCGCGACTGTCCAGATCACGTTCGAACTGGGCGATGTGTCCTTGCCGGCCATAGTAGCCGCACATTTCGTCGAACACCTTCACAAACACGGCTAGCAGTGCGTCTGTCTGGGTCTTGCTGATGACGTCCGCCTTCTGGTCGATGTTGAACAAAATGCTCCGGGACGGAGTCTCCACCGCGCGCTTCAGGTCCGCACGCAAAATCTCGTTGTCGCCGCATTTTGGCAGGAATCGACCTAGCATAGCGTCGCCATCGATAGTCCGGTTTTCCAGCAGCAAAGCCAGCATCTTGAGCAGATGCGATTTGCCGGATCCGAAAAAGCCGGAAATCCAAACGCCGTTGGCGCCTTCGTAGTTGTTGTAGGCAGCAAGAAAATCCTCCAGCCGCTTCTCAATCTCATTGGTGAGGACATACTCCTCAACCTCTGAACACAGGCTGGCCTCGTCATCAGCCTTGATCACACCCTCAATAGGGCGGTCTATGGGCTTGTCGAAAATGGCAGAGAGCTTCATGGGACAACTCCTGAGGACTACACTTCTATGTGAAAGATGTTGAAGGCGCGATAGTACTTGTCGTCGTGCAGGCGGCCAAACAGATCCAGCGAGGCGCCATGCTCGAGCGAATGGACGAACTCACCGGGGAAGAACATCACCGTCGGCCGGTCCTTGGCCTTGCTCTGCAGATTGTTGAGCACTGTATGCGAGCGGATGTAGGGGAACACCTCACCCACGCCCGTGATGAACAGCACATCGAACATGCGCTGCTGCATCTGCTCCGTGATAGCAGGGATCAGGTGAGTTTCAGGATCTAACACCCCCTGGAGGAGTTCTTTAAACTGATCCTTAGAGACCGACTGCTCAATTTCCAGAACACGGTTCCAAATGGCGCGCCTCTGTAAAAGGCCGATACTCAGGTCGTAGAGATCGACCTCCAGCACGTGGATGCCCTGGTACTCCAGCCGGTTCACGAGCAGCTTTTCGGCACGAAGCATCTCCACAGCGTCACGTGGCGGAAAGGGGCAAATGAAGAAGGGAACCTCTTTGCCAAGCCCTTTCATATCAAGAAATCGACGGCTTGAGATCACGGACAGCAGATGCTGAAACCGATCCTGAACGGTTAACGCACTCGTGTCAAGCGTCATTTGGTCCATTCCTTAATATCCAAGCCAAACACAGGAAATACCGACAACAGGCTCGAATCATCCTGATGGACGGCTTCCAGGAGACGCGGCGATAGAATGGCGGGTTGGATCCGGTTACTATGTGAAAGAAGATCTGCTTCGCGAAGGGTTCGAAAGATAAACTGCCGCTGCTTATTGCGCGTGGTTTCCGTCAGCCGATCCAGTTCAGGATGCCTCTCAGCTTCGGAGCGAAAAAAGGAGTCATAATCCTGACGCGTCAACTCATAATCGAATCGCAGGACTTTCTCGCGGACCACGTCCTTGGCGAATCGACACACGAACCGATAACGCTTGCAGACCGCCAGCCAGAGTACGTACCGCTGCTCCTGAGGGCTGCCATCCCGCAGTATGCTCAATTCGGCAGGCGTCAACGTTGTAAGGCGCGCAATCACCTCTGAGCAGATCCGTCGGGATGTACCAGGCGTGCGCATCTGCAGTAGATTTTGCTCGACCGCCCGTTTGCGGACAATCGACCAGTCGCTTAACTGCGCATTGAGTTCTAGAATCTTGTTGGATTCTCGATATAGAAGCGCTGCCGTCGTAAATGACTTGAGAGGCATACGTAGGTCACGATCGATATTGTGGCCGTAATGGATCACCACCCCAAGCCGAGGAATCGCTTACCAGTCTACTGGGAAAAGTGTGCAAGCGAAAGGGCAGGCCGCCGGTGTCGCTTAAGGAGGATTGCCAGGGCGTAATTGTTTAGCGAGATAGTAGAATACCTGTTCCCGAGTGTAAGTCCGCAACGAGATGGTGTCAACTATGGCTTTCCGACAACGGGCAGGTTCGGTAATGGTGCGTTGGCAGACGACCCTGGCTCTCGGATTCATCCTCATCGTTACCTCCGGATATACAGCCGGATTCTACCGCAAACCTATATAGCACACCCCTTGCGAATACGCCTCACCGTTTGACGACCAGCACCGGGCAATGCGCGAACTCGATCACGCGTTCGGTAACCGAGCCGATGAGGATGCGGCGCGGGCCGCGCTGGCCGACGTGTCCCATGACGATCAGGTCTACTCCCAGTCTCGACGCAAGAGCCACGATTTCTTCAAACGGCGCACCCTCACAAATCTCGCAGCGGACCATCAAATTCGACCGTCGCGCCAACGACTCAAGATGATCGAGGGTCTTGCGCCCTGTCTCATACAGCTCGCGGCGCATCTCCGTCTGCTGGTCGGCGGCAAAGCGGACCAGCTCGCCCAGCACTGCTGTATCAACTACGTAGACTAGCGTCAGAGAGGCGCCGCAAAGATGCGCTATGCGAAAGGCGAGCTGCGCCGCCTGCACGGAGTTCGCAGATCCATCAGTTGGCACCAACAGATGATGAAAGACCATGTCCGCGCTCCTTCTCCTCGCCGTCACGAGTCGCCGTCACGAGTCGCCGTCACGAGTCGCCGTCACGAGTCGCCGTCACGAGCCTGCCGGCGCAGCTTGATGCGCTTGGCTCGCGCGAACGCCTCCCGTTCTTGCTCCTCTATCGATTCGGCGATGGAATGCAATTGGGCCTCGAGCTGCGGGATCACCGCCTGTTCCAGGGCGTTAACCCGACGCTGCGTCTTCTGCAACTCAGCGGCTAGACGCCACACAGCCGTCGTCGTCTCGGCCAGGCGCGCAATCAATTCCGCCACATCCAACCAGCGGGTGCGCGCGTCATCTAGCGCGGCGCTCGTATCGCCTAAGCTGTAGGGCAGAGGCCGAGGTTCCACTTCCACCTGCACCAACGGCGTCGCAACGCCCATGACGCTGTGCACTGTCGTCTCGGTGCGAACCTCGGCGGCAGGAGCCAAACTTGCCCATTGCAGACGATCGCTGCCCATGCGCATGCGCGCCTCATACAGGCTCTTATAGGCAGCGTCAAAACGCTTTTCCGCCTCTGCCTCCGTAGCTGCGGCATCCTGAAGCAGGATGCTCAATTCGTGGGCAAGCGCTTCCCGTTTATGCTCAAGAAGCGAATGCCCCGCGCGTGCATGGGCCAGCCGGTCACGCAGGATCAGCAGATTGCTGCGCGTCGGCGCGCTCTGCATCTGTCACTCCTTCCTGCCCATCCAACTTCCCCCGATAGAAGGCGCGCACTTCCTCCGACGTCACCCGCGTCAGGTCCTGGGCGGGAAGCCGGGATAATACTTGCCACCCGAGGTCAAGCGTCTCCGCGACGGTGCGCCTGACACCGTCGCCCTGCGTCAAGAATCGGGCCTCAAACGCTTTTCCAAAGGCCAGATAGGCGCGATCGATGCTGGATAACGCCTCTTCGCCAATGATGGCGGAGAGCGAACGGAGCTGCTGCACCTGGGCATAGGCCGCATAGATCTGATCGGCCAGGTGAGGGTGATCCGCCCGAGTATGGCCTTCCCCGATTCCGTCTTTCATGAGCCGAGAAAGGCTAGGGAGAATGTCGATAGGGGGATAGACGCCCTGGCGGTGAAGCTCACGGCTTAACACGATCTGCCCTTCGGTGATATAACCGGTCAGGTCCGGTATAGGGTGCGTTATGTCGTCATTGGGCATGGTGAGAACCGGAATCTGGGTGATCGAACCGCGCCGCCCCGCCACCCGGCCGCAACGCTCGAAAAGCGAGGCGAGGTCGCTGTACAGGTAGCCCGGATAGCCCTTGCGGCTGGGCGTCTCGTCGCGACGGCCCGCAAGCTCGCGCAGAGCCTCCGCGTAGTTGGTCATATCCGTCAAGATGACCAGCACTTGGTAGTCGTGCTCATAGGCAAGAAACTCAGCCAGGCTCAGAGCCGCCCGGGGCGTGATGATGCGTTCCACCGGCGGGTCGTCGGCCAAGTTCAGAAAGAGCGCGACCTGGCTGAGAACGCCGTTCGCCGCAAAATCGCGGTGGAAGAAATCCGCGGTGTCGTGCGGTACGCCCAACGCCACAAACAGGATAGCAAACTGCTCGTTCGGCTGCGCCAGGCGCGACTGGCTGGCGATCTGCGCGGCCAGTTCATTGTGCGGAAGCCCCGCGCCCGAAAAGATCGGCAGTTTCTGCCCGCGCACCAGCGTATTCATGCCGTCAATAGCCGAAATGCCTGTCTCAATGTAATCATGGGGATACTGCCTAACAACAGGGTTAAGGGGCGAACCGTTGACGTCGACGCGCTTCTCGGCCACCGGCGGAGGAAGCCCGTCTCGGGGCCGGCCTAGCCCGTCAAAGACGCGACCGAGCATCTCACGCGCCACCGGCGCCTGAAAGCCGTGGCCGAAGAAGCGCACTCGCGCCGTATGCGGGTTCAAACCGCGGCTCTCTCCCCACAATTCCACCAGGGCGCCCCGCTCCCCCGTCTCCAGCACGCGGCCAAGACGCGCCGCGCCGTACTGATCCGTCACTTCCACGAATTCGCCAAGCGCAGCATCGCGGGCGCTCTCCACCACGAGAATCGAGCCCTCGATCCGGTCAACGCCGAGGAATTCGCAGACGCCGGGTCCCTGAGCGCGCTCATTCATGTCCGCCTCCAGCGACGCTGTTCTGCAGCCAGTGCACGCAGACCTGCCACAGTCTCAGCGCGCGCTTGCTCAATCGGCTGCGGATCGTCGTTGGCGACATCCTCCTTCAGCCGGATAAGCCGCGCCGCATCCAACTTCTCGTCGACGCTCACCGCCGATATGCCGGCCGCGATCAACGCAGCGCCCTGCTCATAGATATCAACGAAAAGGCGCAACAGGGACAACTGCTTGGCCGGCGCGCAATAGGCGTCTACGTCGTGCAGCGCATTCTGCTGTAAAAAACCCTGCTCGAATAAGCGAGCGGCCTGTAATATCCAACGCTGGCGATCGGGCAAAGCGTCGGCGCCCACCAGCCGCACGATCTCCTGTAATTGATCTCGCTGCGCCAGGAGTTTCATCGCCTTCCGGCGTAACGACGCCCAGTCAGGATCGACCTGTTTTCCCCACCACTCCGCCACGGCGGCATCATAGAAGCTATAGCTGGCAGTCCAGCTCACAGCCGGGAAATGACGGGCGCCGGCCAGGGTGCGGTCGAGGGCCCAGAAGCAGCGTGTGAAACGCTGGGTATGTTGCGTCACCGGCTCAGAGAGATCACCGCCCGGCGGCGAGACTGCGCCGATCGCGGTGATCGACCCGCCCTGGCCGTTCAGGGTGCGAACTCGACCGGCCCGTTCGTAGAACGCGGCCAGGCGCGAGGGAAGGTAGGCCGGGAACCCCTCTTCAGCCGGCATCTCCTCAAGGCGTCCCGAGATCTCACGCAGCGCTTCGGCCCAGCGCGAGGTCGAATCCGCCATCAGGGCTACGTCGTAGCCCTGATCCCGATAGTACTCGGCAATGGTGATGCCCGTGTAAATACTAGCCTCGCGCGCGGCCACCGGCATGTTAGACGTGTTCGCCACCAGGATCGTCCGTTCCAACAAGGGACGGCCGCTCCACGGGTCGGTCAGCTTAGGGAAGTCCTCCAACACCTGGGCCATCTCGTTGCCGCGTTCGCCACAGCCTACATAGACGATGATCTGGGCGTCCGACCACTTTGCGAGGCTTTGCTGGATGACAGTCTTCCCAGCGCCAAAAGGCCCCGGGATCACGGCTACGCCGCCTTTGGCGATGGGGAAGAAGGCGTCGAGCACACGCTGCCCCGTGATAAGGGGCGCGTTTGGCTCAAGCCGTTCGGCGATGGGCCGCGGTTGACGCACCGGCCAGTGATGCGCCATTGTCAGACGGCGCTCCCGCCTGTTGCTGTCCCTAACGAGCGCGATCGTGTCGTTCGGGGTGAACTCACCCGCCGCCGCCACATGGATCACCTCGCCCTGCACGCCCGGAGGAACCAACACCCGGTGTTCGATCAACGGAGTTTCAGGCACAGTCCCGAGCAGCGCGCCGCCGCAAACATGGGCGCCGACCTCGATACGCGGCTGAAAAGACCAAGTTCGTTCGGGCAGCGGCGTCAGTTGCACGCCGCGCCGGATAAATATGTGTTCTGCATAGCCGGCGCTTGACAGCGGACGCTGTATGCCGTCGAAGATGGCGCCTAGCAGGCCAGGCCCTAGGACTACCGAGAGAGGACGCCCGCTGCCAAAGAGCGGTTCGCCAGGATGCAGACCAGACGTCTCTTCATAGATCTGAACCGTGGCCGAGTTTTGCCCCACAGCAATGACCTCTCCCACCAGACGCGCATCGCCGGCCCATACCTGTTCGGACATGGCGAGTTGGCCCGTGACACGCGCATGGGCTACGGGGCCGCTGATCCAAGATAGGACGCCCACCTGTCCGTTCATACGATCCCCAGACATCCGGCCACCTGATCGCGCAGTTGCGTCCGCGCCAAAGCAAGAAGCGCGGCGAATGACCCATCCACCTGGCGGCGACCGTCAACAGAGCGGGCTATCAACCCGCCCCAGATCGGCGCCGGCTGGTCTGCAGCCGTGAAGTGCGTTTCCGTGCTCCATTGCGCTAACCGGTCTGGGGTGAGAAGTGCGTGCCCAACCGGATCGGCTGCCAAGATGACCTCCTCCGCTTCGAGTTTGTGTGCGACCGCAACGGCAAGGCGATGCAGCACGTCAGCATAGCCGGCGTCACCCGGCGCGGCTTTCAACAAGCGCTCAGCCTCCGCCCAGACCTGGTCCAGCAGCGCCTCACGCGCGGTCAGGCGCTGCCGCTGGTTTTCTGCTGTGACCTGCGCCAGGAGCCGTTGGCGCTCGTTCCGGGCGGTTTCGCTCGCTTCGGCAAGGAGCTTAGCGCGTAGGTTCTGGGCGTTGGCGCGCGCGTCCTCCTGCATGCGGGCCGCCTTGCCGCGCGCTTCCGCCTCGATGTCCAGGCTCTCTTGCTGTGCCGAACGCCGGATCAAACCGATCAGTTCATCGAGATCGCCAAGGATAGCGGACATGATGCGTTCTTCTCCGAAGCATGTTCCATCAACGGTCGAGCCTTAAACCCAACGCCTGCTGGATCAACCGCCGTAGCGGCAGAGGGGCGGACGCAGGACGACTCGACGGAATTTCGACGATCAACGGCGAGGCCACGGCTGCCTTTAGCCGGTCTATGTCACTCCGCACCGTGCACGCCAAATCCCGAGTCACCAAAACGATCTTCAAGTCGCTGCGGGCCAGCACGCGTTCCAGTTCTTGCTGTAGCTCCTCTGCAGAATCGACGGCTGCCCCTGCAACGCCGAGAAGGCGAAACCCGTACACGGCGTGCTCGTCGCCGATTACGTACAAGCCGGAATCGTTCATCGCGTCAAAATCATGAATGAGACGATCAGCCCGTAGATGGCGATGCCTTCGGCCAGACCGACGATGATCAATGTGCGGCCCAGGAGTTCCGGCTTTTCCGCCATGGCCCCGATGGCGGCTGCTCCGGCGATGCCGACGGCAATGCCTGCGCCGATAGCCGCCAGGCCTATTGCCAAGGCTGCGCCAATCGCCGCGTCTAGGCCGCTCTCGCCCGCCTGTAACTGCGGCGCGG
>CAZYSJ010000032.1:0-39096 GCA_964649875.1 uncultured Caldilineaceae bacterium | reverse complement strand
CCGCATCTCGACATCGACCGCTACGCCGACGGCCTCTTCGCCGTCGCGCGCGAGCTCAAAGTCCGTCGCATCGCGTTGGTCGGCGGCGTCTATGGCGCCATGCCCTACGACAAGGACCGCGAGGTGTCTTGCACCTATAGTTTGCCGCGCATGAAGGCCGAGTTGGCCGAGTATGCCGTGCGCTTCTCCAACTACCAGGGCGGCGCCACCATCGGCTCGTACCTGGTCGACCGCGCCGAGGAAGCGGACCTAGAGGTGTTCGTCTTCAACGCCTTCGTGCCCGCCTACGACTTCTCCCAGGCGGCCGCGCCCGTCCAGCAGGGCGTGCGCATCGAGCACGACTACAAGGCCTGGTACGAGCTGATGCGCCGCTTCAACCACATGTTCGGCCTGGGCATCGACCTGTCCGACCTTGACCGGCAGGCCGAAAACCTCGTCGCATCCATCGACGCCAAGATCGACGAGTTGGAAAAGTCGCTGCCCCAGGTCAGCGTACGCAGCTACCTCGCCAAGCTCGCCGAGGAGTTCGAGGAACGCCCCTTCCTGCCGCTCGACGACGTGTGGGAACGCGAGTTGGGCGACATCTTCGATGACCTGACGGACGATTGACCTGCCGGACATTGCCCCCGGCGAACAAACGGCGCGAAAATCTGCGCCGGATCAAATTCGGCGTCCAATACGGCCAAAGAGTACAGCCAAAGAGGAGGTGGACCCGTCGCCTTGCAGCGACGGGTCCGTCCCGAAGATAGAGGAAAAGGAGGAACTACAAGAGGGTTTTGAAGAGAAGAATTGGATGCAAAGTCCGCTCCCCAGTTGACTTTGCATTTCCTCCGGTTCTCCGCAGCCGACGGCTTTGGAGTCCCATTGGACCTACTGTAATCTGTCTGCCTCCAGATTTCGCACATCCCTTTTGAAGAGGATAGCACGTAAACCCGGGCGGCTCATTGTACATTTCGCACAAATCTTGTCGATTTTGCTCGTGCAAAAATGCACAACTGACAGGATTTACCATGGTTGGCAGTGCATACAGAACAAAAGAATCGCCACGCTGCCACGTTGAACGAATGTCCCGGTTCAACATAGCTGCGCGGCTCTGAGCAGTACTTCGAAGGCAAGCAACCCTGCTGCCTATTACTTTGTTCCGTTTGGCACTAACAATAAAGAGTATATCCAGTGTTTAGTAAACTGTCAAATTGCAGAAGCAGGCGATCGAAGCCCTTTCCGCAGCCGCTTCCCGCCTGTCGTTTCGGCCTGCTCTACGCCTCTGCCGAATCGTCGAGGTCCTCGCGATAGTAGAGCTTTCGCCGGCTGCGTTCCTGCATCGTGGCTTTGCGGATCAACTCGCGCACCTCTAGCGGATTCTTCACGTTCGACAACACAAACTCCGGCGTCGAGGGATCGGCGCTGACCACGGTCACGTCGCCCACGTTGAGCAGGCGCTCGCCCGCGTGCTGTTTCACCTTGGTGTCGCGCACCCGCACCAGTTCGATTTCCTCGATGGTGTTGCCCAAGATGCCGCGGATGATGCGCAGCCGCTGGTTCGTCAGCTCGTAACGCGTGCCGATGGTCAGATACGGTCGCCCGCGCCAGAGCAGTTCTTCGCCCAGGTCGGGTTGGGTCAGATCATCCTGGTCCGACGCCTCGGTTTCGCCTGATGCGGCTGCGCTTTGCACGGCGACTTGCGCCGTGTGCGCTCTCTGCGCGGCGGCCTCTTGCGTCGCATCGTCCTCGTTTTGCCAAGACTCCAGCACGGCGAAGATGCTGTCGCCGATGGCGTCGACGAGCACGCGCAGTTGGTCGGGCGGCAGCGCCGTCAGCTTCACTTCGCTCTGCTGCAAGGTCTCTGCAAATTGCTTGGCTACTGCGGCCCTCGCCTCATCACGATGCATGGCAGTTTCCTCCTCTATCTGCTCTTGAAAGCGGGCGGTTCAATACCCGTTTGATGCAATAATGCACCCTGCGCGTATGATAGCACCGGCGGCAAAGCGGCGCAATGCGCGTCGCCTCGAACGTTAACGATGCCGTGCGCTTGTTTAGCCGTGAATTGCTCGAATTTCACGAAGCAGGTGCGATCTAAATTCGAGTAATTCGTGCAATTCGTGGCAGTCCTTGCGCTCTCGGCGGCTTTACGGATGGCCTTGGCGTGACCCGAATTCTTGTGTCGCCTCCTGTTCTGATGTATAGTTGCCGCAAAACATATGTTCCGATCATTCGCCGCCTAACGGCTTTTACGAGGAGCTTTGATGGACATTACCTGGTATGGTCTCTCCTGTTTTCGCATCCGCGAAGGGGGAGTGACCGTAGTCTGCGACCCCTACGACAAGAGCGTCGGCCTGACGCTGCCGCGCCTGCGCGCCGATATCGTCACCGTCAGCCACGAACGCCCCGGCCACAACAGCGTCGAGCGCATCACCGGCGAGCCTAAAGTCCTGCGCGGCCCCGGCGAATATGAGGTCAAAAACGTCTTCTTTACCGGCCTCACCACCTATCACAAACGCCGCGAGCCCGAGCCGCTCGAACGCAACGTGATCTTCTTTATGGAGTTCGGCGATTTCACCATCGGCCATCTCGGCGACCTGGGCGAAGTCCCCTCTCAGTCCGAGATCGAGGAACTGGACTTGGGCGAAGTCGACGTGATGATGGTCCCCGTCGGCGGCGGCGACATCCTCGACCCCGCCCGCGCCGTCGAGGTCATCGGCATGTTCGAGCCGAAGATCGTGATCCCCATGCACTTCCATCAGACGGAGCTTACAGCCCCCTGGGCAGCGCAACTGGAGCCGGTAGACAAGTTCCTGCGCGAGCTGGGCATCACCGCGCCGGAACCGGAAAGCATGCTCAAGATCAGCAAAAGTTCCTTGCCCGAAGAGACGCAGGTTGCACTCTTTACGATGAGCCAATAGAACTTCTGGATTTCAGCACGAAGAATGCAACAGGGCTGCCCTCCCCGGCGGGATGCGGCAGCCCTGCGTTTTATCTCATTTGTCCGACTCAGCCGGCGGAGAAGTTGCTCGCTTGCCGATCACCTATCGACCAGTTGGTAATGGTTGGACTCTGCGGGCTTGCGTCGTCCGAGCAGCTTGTTGAACCAGGCCCGCCACAGAACGGGCTGCAAGCTCTGCCAATCGGCCAACGCCGCACCGCGCGCGTTTTCCGTCGAGGAGCCGTCCGCCGCCCAGCGTCGCCCGCCGAAACGATAGCGCACATACACTTCCGTGATCGCGCGGATTGAAGCCCGGCCCTCCGGCACAGCTTGGCTCAGATGCCGCGCTTGCTCATAGGGCGTATCGCTCTCCGGCGGGCGCAAACCGAGCCGCGCCGCCCAACGCTGCAAGCGCTCATAGAGGATCGGCGGCAGATTCGGGTCGAACTGAGACGGCCCCGCCACGCGCGTACGCCAGATCACCCACAGGCCCACGGCCAACGCCAGCGGCGTCACCAGCGCCCACAGCCACCAGGAATGCGCCAGCGCCGACGCCTCTTCGCCAAAACTGAACTCGTCGCCGAACACGCCCGGCTCATCCATCGGGTCGAACATCTCTTCCTGTAAAGGGTCGGACGACGCACTGTCCGCGCCCGGCTGCGGGTATGAGGGGAATTCCTGCGAAGTCGCCTCGCTCCCGCGCGGCCGGTTCAACTGTGTCTCGCCCGCGGTCGGCTCAAACTCGATCCAGCCGTACTCAGGGAAGAAAACCTCGACCCACGTATGCGCATCGCGCTCCGTGATGTAATAATACCCGAACCCCTGATACTCCCCTTCCTGAATATAGGAGCCTTCGGCGTACCCGCTGACCACCCGCGCCGGGATGCCCACGCTGCGCAACATCACCGCCATCGACGTGGCATAGTAGTCGCAATAGCCCTGGCGAATGTCATACAAGAAATACTCGACCGGGTCTCTATCCGGCGGCGGCGCCTCGATGGCGTCGTTGTACTCAATTGTGCGCAGATGCAGTTCCAGCGCCCGCGCCTTTTCATAGACCGTCTCGGCGTCGGCTGTCACCACACGCGCATCCTCGGCTACGCGCTGCGAGAAATTTTCCGGCAGTTGCAGATACCGCTCGACGATAAACTCCGGATACTCGGTTGAGGCGTTGCGCAGGGCCAACTCGGTCACGCTGGTGTTGGAACTGACGACCGTGTACGAATCGCCCGATTCAAACCCGCGGTCCGTCCGCGCGATGCTCACTTCCACCGGCAGAGCCGGCCCGTCGCCCGTTGCATCAGCCTCCGGCGCGGAGAGGCTGCGCACGACTGCGTCCATCGGCACGCTGGCCTGCACAATGTCCGGCGCGCCGAGCAATACGTTGCTCGCCGGGCCGAGCAGCATAATCGTCTGGGTAAGCGGCTGGCGCATTTCCCACTCGGCGACGGGGACGGATTCGCCCGCCTCAAACGCCATCTCGTCCTCGGCGGTGCTCAGCCATTGGCGTCCCGTATAGGTGTCATACACCACCGCACGCCAATAGCGACCGATGGGCGCGTCGACGCGGAACACGTAATCGTCGGTTACCTCGCGTGCGCCGCCCAGCGACAGCGTCCGCCCGAACGCGGCGGCTACCGGCCTGGTCTGACGGTTGATGCCCTGGTAGAGACGATTCATGCGCTCGGAAGCGGCTTCCCACTGTTGGTTGACAGGCGCCAGCACGGTGCGCACCTGCGCGTTGCGGCCCAGCCCCGGCACAATCCACGCCAACGCCAGCACGATCACGCTGTAGTACAGCCCCTGGCGCAGAAAATCCCACGAAATGTCTTGGTTATAGTGGATGCGCTGCTCGCGCCAGCGCAACTGCTGCTCCGCCAGATTCGTGCGCACCAGCAGCAGCAGCCCCACCAAGACAAAGACGATCAGGAAGCCCAGAATGGAGCTAGGCGCATAATAGGTGTTGACCAGCAGCACGGCGCCCGCCGGGATCACCGCGCGCCAGGTATAGCCGTAGCGGAAGATCGACCAAATGCCCAGGTATGTCAGCCACCACACCAAGAAGCTCATCTCGAAGATGAAGACGTAGTTGTCTGCGCTGGCGACGTCGTTGATGGCTGCGTCCACCCAGTTGAGCCAGCGCAGCAGCACGAAGTAAGCCTCGGCCTGCTTATCGGGGATGCCGTTGCTCAAGAACGGCGCCACCTCCGACCGGCTCACCGTCCCGCTCATCAGATAGAGGATCCACGCCAGGCCGGTAAACATGCTGTGCGACAGCGCAAAGAAGCCGTCGAAGCGGCTGAAAGCCATCAAGAAGCCCAAAAGCAGTGCGCCGAACGTCACCGGCGCCAACAGGGTCATATTCTCGACATAACCGGCCGCGTCCAATGACACCGCCACCAGCAGGTAAAGCAGCGAGGCCAGTACGCCGGTCAGCGCCTTGCCGTCTTGGAAATATACGTTATCTGCGTACCGGGCTTGACGAGCCGCCGGCACAGAAGCCATCGTCGCCATCAGTCACTCTGGAAACAGGCGGGCCGTCGTCAACGCCCGCTCTCGCCTACGACTATATTCTACACCGGGCGCGCCGCGCGCCGCGTGAGCGCCCCTACGGATTGGGCCGGCCTCGCGATCTGCGCCTACATCACGCCTACATTAGCCGCCACAACAGGCCGGATACTCCCGTCACGAATACCGCCATCAACACGCCGAACCCGGCCAGCAAATTCGTGTTCACCGTCTGTGTTTGCACAGAAAAGACCAGCGGCGGCGACTTGACGGTGGCATACCATACCCGCTCCCCGTCGACGAGCGTGCCGTCGCCCGGCGCGGTCTCGAACCGGTAGAGCAGCCAGCTATCGCGCGCCAGGCTCCGCCAGCTCTCAGCCGTATTGCGGTAGTTTACGGCCTGGATCTGCCGGCGCAACGCCGCCTCCGCATCGCTTTGCGCGCCGCTATCGGCTTCGGTCGCCAGCGTTGCCGCCTGGTGTTCCAGATTAGCCGCCAGGGCGTTCCACTGATCGCCCGCCGTGTGCAGGTCGAGCGGCCGGCTGATGCGCACGTCTCGCCAGAACAGGCGCGTGCTCGTCTCGACCTTCGGCTCCGCTTGCGCCACGGCCGCGGCAAGCAGCGTCCAATCCGCCGACGCAGGCAGATGGGTTGCCAGCAGCGCTCCGTCGACATTATGGGGCAGTTTCAGCCGCAGCCGGATCTGATCGTCCGCCGCCTCGGGCGGTTCCGCCTCCGCTCCCGCCGACTGCCACCGGCTCGCGGCGAGGGTCAACGTCTGCCGCGCCTCTTCCATGCGCCCAGGCTGAACGAATCCTAGCGCGTCGATCTGCACGCCGTCCGCCTCAGCCGTCGTCGTGATCTGCCAACGCGCGAAAAGGGGCTGGAGTTCAGGCGGCGGCATGGCGACTTCGCCCACGATCTCCGGCCCCGCCAGGGTGATGGCCGCCTCGCGTTCGCCGCGCGCCAGCAGTTGCAGCGCCTGTTGCACAAGCAAGGCCTGCCGCTGCTGCGCCAGCATCGCCGGGTCGACGATCTCCGGCGGCAGCGTCATCAGTTCGTCGAGTAACGTGTCTGCGCGCGACCATTCCCCGGCCGTCATGGCGCGTGCCAGGGCCAGTTGCAGACCGTCGGCCCGCCACTGTAGAAGTTCGCTGCGGCGGCTGTCTTCCGCGGGCAGCAGCGCCAGCGCCAGCCCCGCCTCCTCCGCCATGGCCGCGGCATACTGCTCCATGCCTTCGCTTGCCGTCACCGAACGGCTGCGGTAGATGCCGGCCAGGCCGATGTGCAAACGCGCCAGTTCATCGCCCGCAGCCGAAGAATGACGCGCCACGCCGTCGGCATACGCTGCAATTGCCTGGGCGGCGAAACGCTCGCGCACCGGTTCCGCCGCCGCATCCGCCTCCGACAAGGTGCGGTAGAGGTCGCCCAGCGCCAGGAAGCCGGCGGCGGGGCCGTTGGCCGCGGTCGCCGCTTCGGCAGCCTGCACCTGGGCGAAGATCGCCGGGTTCACAAACTGCACCGCGAACGGCTCTTGCGGCATGCCCGCGTCGTACAGCCAGCGGACCGCGGTCACGTCTGCGCCGGTTGTCGCGTAGGTCCACGTATCCGGCGCGACCGTCGTCCAGGATTCTCGCGGGATCGAATTCGGCAGAGAGACTTCCACGCGTAAGCTGATGCCGCCTGGCCAACGCCGCAAGATCGACGGCGCATAGCGCACAGTCGCCAGCGGCGCGTCGTCCAACAGCAGGCGATAGCGCAGTTGCAGCGTAAGCCGCGTGTCCGCGCCGATCTCGATCTGCGCGGCATATCCGCTTTCGTGCGGCGTCAGCCCCACGACTTGGCTCTCGACCATCAACGAAACGTCCTGGGGTTCAACCGATCCGGTCCCCAGGAACAAGAGCAGCGGCAGCGTTGCCGGCTCACGTCCCGTATTGTTCAATGTGTAGGCCGCGTCCGCATAGACGCTTACCGCGCCCTCGCCGGCATCCACCACCGAGAAATTCGCCACATGCGTCTGCAACTGCACCGTAGTCGATTCGGCCGGCAGCAGATACAACTGGCGTGTTATGCCCGGCGCAGATTGTTCGGTTTGCGGCAAGGCCGCCGCGCGCAGAGGCTCGACTGGCCCCAGCGCCGCCAGCAGGGCGAGCGCGGCCGCCCACAACGCCCACAAGCCGCGCACGTCGCTCATTTTAAAATTGAACACAAGCGGTCGCGCCGTCGCGTTTTTTGGCGCGCCCAGTTTTCCCTGGGAAGTTGCAAATCTCATGTGCTTCTGGTATCTTGCCATTATCTCTGGAGTGAAAGCGGGCGGAAAGGTTCGTTCGGGGCCGATGATCAGATTGCTGATGCAATGGGATATCAAAATGGGGCGCGAACAGGATTTTTCCGAGTTTGTCGTCCGTGAATTTGCCCCCCGGCTGATGCAGTTGGGCATCGAACCAAACGAAGTGTTGTATACCATGTACGGTGAAGGTCCGCAAATGCTCACCATTGGCGCAGTAGAGAGCGCCGAACGGCTGGCCGGCATCCTCACAAGCCCCGGCTGGCAGAAACTTCACGAGAAACTGCTCACCTACGTAACGAACTACAGCCAAAAAGTGGTCCCCGACAACGGCCGGAACTTTCAACTTTAGGCCGGTCAATTTACGCATTTTGTCCGCAGGCTTACACATTTCCGCCGCGCCGCTGCGTATCCTGGAGGCGTCGCGCTGGCGTCGTGATCTTCACTCGCCCCGCGCTTATGGCGGTCGCGCCGGCTTTCAGTTTCGGCTTTTAGCCCTTTCCGGCTATAGTGCTTTGTTATACTTCGCTTCAATACGATACGCTTGACAGCCCGTTCTACCCGGCTGATCTACCCAGATTTGGAGAACCTAATGGACCAATCCTCGCCACACGCCCGCCCAGCCCAACGCCGCCGCGTGTTGTTGCCGCTCTTCGCAACCCTGCTCTTCGCCATCGCGCTTGTCGCCGGCGGCTGCACAGGCGCTGTCACCGCCCCTGCGGAACCCCAGGAGGCCGCCCCCGCGGCTGAGCAGCCTAACGACGCGGCTCCTGCAAACGCAGAAGGCGCAGAGGACGCAGAAGATCCGGAGGCGCGTGACGTCTCCGTCGAAGACGCCATCGCTGATTTCCTGGTCGACGGCCCTTCCGACGAGGAGTACAACGGCATCCCGGTGGGCTTCACCGCAGGCGGCCTCGCTTACCGCGGCGAACCCGACGCGCCGGTGATTATGATTGAGTTTTCCGATTATCAGTGTCCTTACTGCGGACGTCACTTCATCCAAACCGAGCCGGCCATCACCGAGAAATACGTGCGCGATGGCAGCGTGCGCGCCGTTTTCAGCGACTTCCCGCTAGAGCAACTGCACCCCGGCGCGCCGAATGCGCACGCCGCCGGCCTTTGCGTCGCCGACCAGGGTTCCGCCGCGGTCTACTGGAAGATGCACAGCGAGCTTTTCCGTTCGTCCGAGGAATGGGGCAACGCCTCCGAACCGCAGACGATCTTCACGCGCCTGGCCGAGGAGGCCGGTGCAGACATGGACGCCTTTGCCGACTGTGTGGAGGGCGAAGCGGGACTTGACGCGGTAGATGAGCGCGTGATCTACGCCCAGCGCAGAGGCCTCGCCGGCACGCCTTCCTTCCAGTTTGTGCGCATCGCCGACGGCGCCCTCTTCCAAATCGAAGGCGCACAGCCCTTTGAGCAGTTCGAGGTCTTGATCGACGCCATCCTCGCCGGCGAATCGCCCGAGGCTGTCGCCCAGGCCAATGCGCAAGAAGGCGCCGGCATCCCCTTGTGGGCCACGCCCGAAGGCTGGGCCCCGGACCCCGAACGCCCCGGCTATAACATGGCGGGCGACCAGTACAAGGGCAGCCTCGACGCGCCCATCACCATGATCGAATTCTCCGACTTCCAGTGCCCCTACTGCAAACGGCACGCCGAAGAGTCGCAGCCGATCCTGGATGAGCAGTATGTGGACACCGGCAAGGTTCTCTGGGTCTTCAAGCATTTCCCGCTGGACAGCCACCCCGCCGCACCCAATGCCGGCGCTGCCGCCGAGTGCGCCGCCGAGCAGGGCAAGTTCTGGGAGATGCACGAATTGCTCTTCGCCGAACAACAGACGTGGAGCGTGGATGACCCGGATGCCGTGTTGGTGACGCTGGCGGAGCAGCTTGGCCTAGACATCGACGCCTTCGGCTCCTGCCTGATCGACCCGGCCACGACCGAGCGCGTCATGAGCGACTTTGAGGAAGGCATCCCCTTCATCCGCGCTACGCCTTCCTTCATCGTTGTCTTCAACGGGCAGGGCTCGGTCATCCAGGGCGCGCTTCCGGTCGAGCAGTTCGACCAAATTTTCGAGGAGATTGCAACGCTGCTCGAAAGCAGCTGATCCGACGCAGATTCCGCCACAAATTCCGCCGATCGTCCTACGAGAAGCCGGCATTCTCCTCGCAGGGCGATCGGCGATTTTTTCCGTGTTACGCTTTTTGCCCCTGCATAACGCCTCATGCAGCCCTCTGCGCCGTCATCCTCTGCGCACCAGCCGCTTTTCTCCGGCACCCCGCCCGTTTCTCGATGGAACCCTGATTCCCTGCTCGCCGTTACCCTGTCATGGCACGCGTGCAGCGGACAGCCGCCTTATTCGAGCAGCCCTGCCGCGACTTTTCAACGCAACTTGACGTAAAGCATTTCAGGCGGGATAATAGGCCCCGGCAGGAGGTCGTCCAGTTCCGGCCTGCAGGATGTAGCCGGCGTTCGGCAGCGCTGCCGTTGTGCGATAGTAGAAGCGAATGAAGCGAAGAATAACCCCAATCTTACAGTGGCGGACCGGCGGGCTTGCCTTGCTTTTGGCCGTCGCAGCCGTTTTCCTAGCGGGCAGCCCTCAGGCCGCAACCGCCCAAATTGCGCCGGCCCCGCTGCAGGGCGATGACGTGGCCCAGCCGATTGACGTGGTCGTCATCCTCGACGATTCCGGCAGCATGGCGACCTGTTGGCCCTGGCCCCAAGGGCAGCCGCCCTTCTTTCCGCCCTGCGCTTCGCCCAGCCCCAACCAGCCAAGCGACCCGCTAGAGCTGCGCTACAGCGCCGCACGCCTGCTCGTCCAACTCGCCGACGCCGAAGACCGCGTCGCCGTCATCCGTTTCGATACGGTCGCGGAGGGCGTCGGTCTCATGGGCGATCTACAGCCCGTGGGCGACGGCGACAACCGCCGCCGCCTGGTCGATTCCCTCCAGCCGCCCGACGACTACTTCCGCCGCGGCTACACGCGTATCGACCTCGGCCTGCAGCTTGCGATGGACTTGCTCGCCTCCGCCCGCCAGACGGGGCGCAACCAATATATCCTGCTCCTTACCGACGGCGAGCCGACCCACCCCGCCGGCCCGGACGGCATCAAGGCCGACATTGCCGCCCAGGTCGAAGTCCTGCGCAGCGACGGCGTGCTCACCTTCCCGGTCGTGCTCTGCAACGCCAGCGCCGGCTGTTCCGGCGATTTTCTGCGCGAGCAATTCGCCGACTTCGGCGTCAGCGAGGCCGCCAGCGCCGAAGACCTGCTGCGCATCTTCAGCGAGATCGCGGCGCAGATGAAGCCGGACCGCTCGGTTATCACCGGTCGGGGCAGCGCGTTGCAACTCGTCACCCGCGCGCCGCAGGGCGTGCGCAGCATGTCATTCGTCACCCCGCGCGGCGGCCTGCAGAGCCTTGCCCGCGATGACCAGCCCGTCCTAACCCGCACCGCGCTCGACGACCCCAACATCGACGTCAGCGTGATCGAGGCGGAAAGCCTGGCGGAGGGGCGCTGGACCGCGGCTACGCCGGACGGCGGCTTTGTCGTCGTGCAGGCGGCGAGCTTCCCGCAGCTCATCAACCCGCCGCCTAGCATCGCCGACAGCCCGGCGTCGGTGCGCTACTACCCGGCGGGCAAGCCGCCCCTGCTCATCGCCCGCGGCTTCGGCCCGGGCGCCGGCGAAGCGCTGCTTTATAACGACGAAGCGCTCATGCAGCCTTTCGGGCGCGACGACCTGCGCGCCTATCTGCCCGGAGAAAACCCGGGCGTCGTGCGTCTCCAACTCGGCGACGACCAGCAGCCGCTCCAACTCGTGCGCAGCTTCCGTGTTGAGCCGCTGGCGGACCTGCCCAGAGCCGAAGTCCTGTCGCCCGGCCCCGCGGCTGACGGTCGTCTGGCGGATGGGCGTCTGCGTCTCCAGGTCGGCTTCACCGGCGGCGGCGATGTGCAGAATATGGCCGCCACCGTCTACGTCTCCGAAATCGACCGCGCCGCGGACACCCGCAGCCTGGTCCATGCCGCGGCCATGACCTGCGCAGATCGGGTCTGCAGCGATGAGTCCTTCCAGCCTGCCGACGGCCGAGACTACGAGATCACCTACATTGTCAGCGCCCAGAGCGGCGACTTGCGTTTCAGCGACTGGGCGCAGACCAGCGTCGGCCTAGAGCCGGCGGTCTACCTGCGCGGCATCCCTGCGCAACTGGACCTGGCGCAGATGCCCGCTGCGGGCTGGCCCGTCGAACTCACTTCCGGCACGGTCGAAGAGATCGGCCTGCTCACCGCCGCCATCACGCTGCGCAACGCCGACACCGGCGAGGCGGCAAGCGGCGTTTCGCTTGACTTCCAGCACGACGTGCCCGAAGAAGGCGCAACTGCCGCCAACCTGCTGATCGAAGGGCTGGACACGCTGCGCCCCGGCAACTACGCCGGCGAAATCACGCTGGAAGCCAAAAGCCCCGCCGGATTGCCCATGAACGTCCTGCTGCGCCCCGCCGCGCAGATCGACGTCAGCCTCACCGTGCCTCGACCGGTCGCCCGCATCCGCAGCCAAGCCGTTGATTTCGGCGACGTGCTCTTCGACACCTCGCCCAATTTCCGGCTCGACCAGGAAGCCTTCCTCACCGTCGACTTCACCGGCAGGCCGTTCGCCCTGACGCCCAGCCTCGAAAGCGCATCGTGCGATGGCCTCGCCATCACCGCCGGCGATGTGCAGGACCGCATGGGCCAAACCGTGCTGCCCCTGCGCCTCACCAGCCTCAACCGCGTCCTGCCCAGCGCTTGCTCTGGCGTGATTCGCTTCGCCGGGCCCGATGGCGATTATGACGTGACGCCCGACCGCGTGGATTGGCAGGTGCATGTGGCCGATGTGGAATGGTCGCTCGTCGACGGCAGCCTCAACCTCGGCGACCTGCAGGACGCCGGCGCACGCAGCGAACAGACGCTGCGCCTGCGCTTCAACGGCAAGACTCCCTTCGTGCTGGAAATGGACGACCTCCAGGCCGCGGGCAGCAACGTTCCTGACGGCGGGCCTAGCGCCCTGACATCTGAGTATATCGAAATGCCGCCGGTCGAGGTCAACGGTTCGCCCCAGGAAGACGGGACCTATCTGGTTCCCGTTACCCTGATCGCGCGCCGCGCCATCCCGCACGACGCGCTGCGCGGCTCCTTCTACACAGGCAGCCTCGGCTTGCGCATCGCCGGGCTGGAGGGCGCGCCGCGCCAGGTCAACATTTCGCTGCGCAGCCCCAGCCTTTACCAGCGCTATCTGGCGCCGGTCGTCATGCCCGTCTACAGTCTGCCCTGGCTGTTCTGCACCGGCCCGCTGACGCTGCTGCTGTTGTTGGTCATCGTGGCCCGCGTGCGCAGTCGCGGCTTCAATGCGGACGAGGTAGAGGAAGCGGCTATGGCCGCCGCCATCAAGACGGTCGCCGTCCAGAGTGAAACGGCTGGGGCCGCGGTCGAGCCGCCGCTTCCCGCCGCGCCCAACACGGCCTCGCCGGCCTGGGGCGCGTCCGAATGGGGAACGGTTTGGGGCGCGCAAGCCCCGCCCGACGAGCCGGTCAAATCGTCGCCCACACAAGCAAACGGCCACGGCGCTGACCCGTGGAATTCGAGTTGGTAGGAGTCTCACGGCCATGAATGAGCCAGTACAACGCTACGACAAGCCCACCATCTACCCCACCATGGTCGTGGGCGTCGGCGGCATGGGCAGCAACACCGTGCGCGCCGTCAAACGCCGCTTTCGCAACGTCTGGGGCGGCGATCAACTGCCCGGCATGATCCAGCTTTTGGCGCTGGACACCGAGCCGCTGGTCAACCGGCTCGATCAGGAGCCGCTATTCGCCGACGAATTCGCCTATATGGGCAAGTTCGACGCCACGCGCCTCATCGCCAATCTCGACCAGCACCCGGAGATCGCCCAGTGGTGGAACTATCCCTCCATCCCGCTCGGCTACATCCACAACGGGGCCAAGCAGCTTCGCCCCATCGGGCGGCTCTGTTTCTTCCGCAACTACGTCAACTTCAAGCAGTTGCTCGAAACCAAACTGACTAACCTGGACAAGATCCGCGACATGGAGATCGCGCAGAACCGCGGCTTCCCCGTCGTCGGCAACTTCCAGCTCATCTACGTCGTCAGCAGCCTGTGTGGCGGCACGGGCGCGGGCATGTTCCTCGACGTGGTGCATCGCATCCGCGCCCAGGTGCGCAACAATGCCCGCATCGTCGGCATCTTCTTTCTGCCCGACGTGCTGGAGAACGAAATCTCCAGCGACCTGCAGCGCCGGCGCATTCGCGCCAACGCCTATGCCGCGCTCAAGGAGATGAACCACTTCCAAGAGACGCAGCAGTTTAGCGCGCTCTATCCCAGCGAGCAGCGCGAGCTGCCCGACACGCCCTACGCGCCCTTCGACTTCATCTTTCTCATGGGTCGCACCAACCGCGATGGCCGCAGCCTGGCGCGCAAATCGGACGCCGAAAGCATGGCCGCGCACCTGATCCAGCTTACGGCCATCAGCCACCTCAGCAGCGAAATCCTCGGCCTGGAGGTCAACGTCGTGCGCGAGCGCATGTTCGAGCTGGAAAGCGCGGCCGGCCATGTCACGGGCGAACGCATCTCGCGACGCCGCCATTTCCTCGTCTACAGCAGCTTCGCCGCCTCGGCCCTGGTCGCCCCGCACGAATCGCTGGTCGACTTCTGGCAGCGCGCCTTTGTGGCCGACCTGATCCGCCGCTTTGCCGCAGGGCCTTCGCTGTCGGACCCGCGCCAGCCCCTGCCCGAAGCGGACCGGCAGCGCGTGCAGAACCTGTGGCAGACGCTGCTCTCGCACCTTGCCGGACGCTTCGCCGCGTTGGACAACGACCGCCTCGACGCCGATCTGGAGCAGGTCGAGGAGATGCAGGGCGCCTGGCTCGGTTTTTGGGAACCCATCCGCCAGACCATGCAGCGCGCGCTGATGGACACGGGCATCCGCGGCGCGATTGCGCTGTGCGACCTGCTCAGCCCGCCCGCCGCGGCTACGGCCCCGCCCGAATCGCTCGCCCGCCAGCGCCTTTTCCTGGTCGACGGCGCGCCCGTCACCGAAGAGGACCGTCTGCAATGGCGCAAGCTCCTTGCACAGCAGGGCGGCTTTGTAGAGCAGGCGCAGCAATTGGCCGGCGGCCTGGGCGAACTGGCGATGATGGCCCTCAGCCCGCGTCAGGCCCGCGAACGCGCCAGAGACCTGGCGGCGCGTAAGGCCCGCGCCCGCATCTACCAAAAGCGCGACGCCCTCGAAGTCGCCATCGTCGACCAGATCGGCAAGCAAGCGGGTATCCTGCGTCAAGCCCTGCGCAGCCAGATCAACGCCTGCGCCATGGCTCTCGCCCGCGCCAACCAGGACGCAGGACGCATGGCCGACCGCATCGACCCGCGCATCCCTGACGGACGACCCAGCACCAGCACCTATTACGAGCTGGAAACCGGTGCAGTCGGCCGCGACTATTTGCAGCACTTCTACGGGCGGGCCGCGTCCGCAGTCACCTCGGCGGACTGGCACAATGCGCTTGCGCCGCTCTTTACGCAGCTTCTACAGGATGCCAACGCCATCTCCGCCGACGACATCTACGCCCAACTGAACGCGGCCACCGCGGACAATACCGGCCTGCTTCACCGCGTGCACAGCATGGTCGACATCAACCACATCATCACCGTGCAGCACGGCGAAGAGGTGGAGCGCACCCGCCAGCGCCCGGACAATCGCATTCACCAGTGGCTCGACCGGCTCAACCCCTACATCCGCTGGGATGCCGACCGCTTCAGCTTCCATGAGTCCAACCTGGAGCACATCCGCCTGGCCGCGGTCCCCACCAGTCGCCAGGAAGACTCCAGCCTGCTGGCAGCCACGGTGGGCCAAGAGGACATCAAGTGGGTGCCGACGGGCGACCACATGCGCATGGACGCGGTTTGGATCGTCCACGGCCTGCCTGTCACGCTGCTGGAACGGCTCGACGAATTCCGCGCCCAGTACGAAAACAGCCTGGACTTCCCCGTGCGCGAGGAGTTCCACCTCAACCCGGCGTGGGCGGATCTGCCCGAAATTACGCCGGAGCACAGCGACCGCGCCGCAAGTCCGAGTCTCGTCCCGCGGCCGGACGCCGTGCCGCGGCGCACGTTCAATTGAGTGAGCGGCGGAAAGCATGCCAGTGACCTTCACCCATAGCCGGGCGGCCATCCTCTGTTTCGGCGGCTGGGGCTTGCAGACCCTGCTGCACCTGGCCCCGCGCATTCAGGCCGCGCAGGAGCAGCGCGCCGCCCAGGGCGCGGCTGACCCCGACCTCAACCGCATCACCAGCTTTGGCGTCGTTTTGCCCGACCCGCTGCTCACCGGCAGCGACCAGGTGCAGTTCACTCTACGCCAACTGCGCGGCGACCGCCCGCTGCCGCCCTTCTACGTGGAGCGCACCCTCGCCGAGATCGACGGCGCTCCGCCCAAGCCCGCCGACGCCGTGGCCGGGGCCGTACTCACCCACGCCGAACGGCGCGCCGTCGCCCTGCTGCGCGCGGGCGAATCCGTCCTGCAGACGCTCCAGTACGAGGGCCATCCCTTTCGGTCCCCCGCCGCAGGGGCCGCTATCTCGCTGCGCCACCCCGACGCCGAGACCGGACGCAACTTGCGCCGCGCCACGCGCCAGGACTTCATGCAGGCCGGTGTACAGCACGCCGACCCCGTCTCGCGCTTGCTCGAAGCGCATCTCATCGATCCCATCCGCCAGGACATCCTTTCGCCGGATGACTCTTTCGTGCAGACCACGCTCTATGTGGTCGCGCCGCTCTTCGAGCCGCTGGCCTCCGCCCTGATTTGGCCAGTCGTGGCCGCGCTTATGGGCCGGCTGGGCCGCCGCCACATCTCCAACGTCGTCGCCCTCTTTGCTATGGGCAGCTACGCCGTGGACCGCACGCGGGCGCTCGAAGACGCCGCAGCCTACGCCGCCCTCTCGGAGTTGGAGTTGCTCACCGGCCTGCGCAGCGACGACCAGGCCCAGGCCGCGCTCGGCTTGCGCATCGGCAAGGGCAATCCGCTCCTCCTCGACCAGATCGGCCAGCCGCTCTTCGACCAGATCTACCTGCTCGACCGCGAGAAGAGCAATCAGGGCCTAGCCGAAGACAGCCACGAGTTGGCCGTCCTCGCCGGCAACGCGCTCGAAGCCTTCATCGCCGGCAGCGCCGACCTCTACATCCAGGAGCAATTGGGCTATTCTCTGCGTCCCGGCGACCGCCGCCCCTACAGCCTAGTCGGCAGCGCGGGCGACTACGTGCCTGTGCAGCAGATTTTGCACGCCGTCAACCGCCAGGAGGAAAGCCGCCTGGTGCGCGAGTGGGTGCTGCGCAGCACGCCGGACGAACCGCCCGCCGGCCATCCGCTCGCCCGATTGCGTGAACAGGCAAGCCGCAACCAGGGCAACCTCAGCCCCAAGGACCTCGGCTTTTCCGAGGCGAAGGCATTGGGGCTGCTCGCCGCGCGCCTGCCCCAGCTTTTCGACGACCCCGTAAATGACGGTGACGCGGCGCGCGTGGCCGATCTGGCCGTGCGCGAGTCCTTTGTTTTTTCGCCGGTCGCAGCAGCCGAACTGCGCGCGGCCGCCCCGCATGATGCGCCCGCGGGTTGGGCGCAAGCCTTCGACGACCACATGCAGGAGGTGAGCCGCACTTTCGAGCTAGCCGCAGGGGCCGATGCCGTGGATGAGGCGTGGGGCCTGGCGACTGCCGGCGCGGACTCCGGCGCCGCCTTTGCCGCCGGCCTAGAGGGCGATGACCGTCTCGCCCCGCAACTGCTGGCGCGCATGCACCAACGCCTGCTCGATCTGCTGTCCGCCTCGCCTACCGGCTTGATCCGCGCCCATGACCAGGCGCGCCAATGGCTGCACGAAGCCGAGGAATCCCAGCAGCGGCTGGAGATCGCCCTCACGCCTAGCATGCGCGAGTTAGGCCGCATCCGCCGCGAGCAAGCCCTGCACGAATGGCGCATCAAATATGCCGCCGCCGTCGCCAAAGCGCCCGCGCTGACGGCCATTCTGCTGCGCGGCCTGGCGGCTATCGGCGTCGTCTCGCTCATCACCCTGGCCTACCTCCGGCTGGTTCACGGCGCGTGGAGCCCCGTGCGCGACGGCTTGACCCTCGCCGGCTTTGCCGCCGGCATTTTGGCCGCGGGACTCGCTACCTACCGCTTCCATCAGGCGCGCATCGCCCGCCTGCGCCGGGCGCGGGTGAACCTAGCGCGCGCCGAACTTACGGCGCAGCTCCAAGCGCAGGCCCATGACGGCCTCGTGCGCTGCCACACGCGGCTGATCCGCATCCTGCAGGGCTGGCAGCAGATGCTGCGCGAGGCTATGGATGAGTTGCATGAACTCAGCACCCCGCCGGAGATGCCCGCCGTCCCGCCTGCCGGCATCGTGCAGACGCACCTCTACGTGCCCTACTTCAACCAGAACCTCTGGGACCGCTGCCTGGCTTATCTGCGCACCCACCTCGACGCACACGGGCAGCGCAGCGAAGAGCGCCTCGATACCCTGTGGGGGCAGACCCAGTGGCGGCGGCGCATCGAGCGCATCCTGCGCACCGTCCCCGCGGACGGGGCCGTGCCGCGCGCCATCGCCGAGTTCATCCGCCATACCGTACATGAGTCGGTCGCGCCGGTCTCCCTCCAAGACCCCAGCCCCATCCGCTCCGAGTTGCTGCGCGCCCTAGCCGGCGAGTTCGGCATCGAGCAACTGCTCTGGCGCAGCGCCGCCGACGCGCAGGACATCAACCGCCGCCTGCGCGCTATGGGCATTCTCGACGCATCGACCGAGACGGAGCAGGAGCAAGCTCCGTGGACGGACCGGCGCTATGTCGAGTCCGCTTGGAACCGCGCCAAGCCTGCGGCTAACTACGACGTCGCCGACCGGCTGGCGGTTTACGGCGTCACCGTCGACTTCGCCGCGGCCTCCGGCAGCGCCGGCAGCGAACTGAGCCGCGCCCTGCTCGACGAGTTCAACATCAGCTTGCTCCCCACTGAGAATCCGTTTACCATTCTCTTTGTGCGCACCGTCCACGGCCTCGCCCTAGACGACCTGGACAGTATGCGCCGCTACCGCCAGGAGATGCGCTACCTGCCTGCGGAGCATCGTGCGCTGCTTTGTCTCGACGTCGGGCGCGAGGAAACGCTGTACCAACCCAACGGCAAACCGGCGCCGGTCGCCCGCCCGCAATCCGCGCCCGCGTCCTGACGGACGCCGCGGTTCGATCGGGAGCGCTCGCCGCCTCCATCCACACTTGCATAGGAGCTTGTCATGACGGACAAGATACGCTGGGGCATTCTCGGCACAGGCAACATCGCCCGCAAGTTCGCCACAGGCCTCGCCGCGCTCGACGACGCAGACCTCGTCGCCGTCGGCTCGCGCAGCCAGGCCGCCGCGGACGCCTTCGCCGGCGAGTTCTCCATCCCCAAGCGGCACGCCGGCTACGGCGCTCTCGCCGCAGATCCTGCGGTCGACGTCATCTACATCGCCACGCCCCATTCGCTGCACAAGGACAACATGCTGCTCTGTCTACAGGCGGGCAAAGCGGTGTTATGCGAGAAGCCCTTTACCATCAACGCCGAAGAAGCGCAGGCCGCCATCACCGCCGCGCGCAGCCGCGGCCTTTTCCTCATGGAAGCGATGTGGACGCGCTATCTGCCCCTCATGGCGGAAGTGCGCCGCCTGATTGCCGTCGGCGCCATCGGCGAGGTGCGCATGGTCGCCGCCGATTTCGGCTATCGCGCTCCCTTCAATGCGGAACGGCGCACCTTCAACCCGGAACTGGGCGGCGGCGCGCTGCTCGACGTGGGCGTCTATCCGATTTCTCTGGCGTCGATGCTGCTGGGGGCGCCGGAGCGCATCGCTTCAATGGCCGAGTTGGGCGAAACCGGCGTGGACGAGCAATCGGCTATGGTGCTCGGCTATCCCGGCGGACAACTGGCCGTGCTCTACACCGCGGTGCGCACCACCACGCCGCAGGACGCCACGATCATGGGGACGGACGGCTTCATCCGCATCCACAGCCAATGGTGGGTTCCCAAGGCTATGACGCTTCACCAGGCGGGCAAGGCCCCGAAACGCATCGAGCTGCCCTTCACCGGCAACGGCTATAACTACGAGGCTGCCGAGGTCCACAACTGCCTGCGCGCCGGCAAGCTCGAAAGCGAGATCATGCCCCTGGACGAGACCCTCGCCATCATGCAGACCATGGACCGCATCCGCGCCCAGTGGGGTATGCGTTATCCGATGGAGTAGAAATAGGGGATGCGCCGGCCCTGAATGGGATCAGGAGTCAGGAGTCGTCCGTCATGACTTGTGACGCCTGACTCGTGACGGATCACTGCCCGCTCAAGTAGCGCTGCACATTCACTGCGTGCTCGTCAAACGTCAAGGCGAAGACGTGGCGGCCCGTCCCGTCCGGCACGGCGACGAAGTAGAGGTAGTCGTGCTGCGCCGGGGTCAACACAGCCTGGATGCTGCTTAAGCCGGGGCTGGCGATTGGTCCGGGCGGCAGCCCGTCGTTCAAATACGTGTTATACGGGCTGATGACGCTGCTGTACTCCTCCAGGAACACCGGCGTCTTCCACCATTGCCCGTTTTCCTCCTGGTAGCCCATAGCGTACTGCACGGTGGGATCCGCCTCCAGCCGCATACCCGCGGCCAGCCGGTTGAGGTAAACGCGGGCGATGTCGGGCCGTTCTTCCGGCACAACCGCTTCCCGCTCCACGATGCTAGCCAGCGTCAACACTGTATGTAAGTCGTATGTTGTGGTTCCCGCCTGCACCGCTTCTTCGTAGGCGGGGATCACCCGCGCCGCAAACGTGTCGAGTTGCCGGCTCAGGACGTCGGCGGGCAGCGTCCCTTGCGCCGGAATCTCGTAGGTTTCCGGGAAGAGGTACCCTTCCAAACTGGCGCCGGCAGGCCTGTCCTGCAAGAAGGCGTAGCGCGCCGGGTCCAGCCCGGTCAGGTCGCCGCTGAGCGCCTGGCTGCGATACTGCTCTAGCGCGCCTTCCGTCCCGGCGAAGACGCCGGCCTCGTCCAGGTACTCCACGACCTGTTCCAGCCGCCAGCCTTCCGGAATCGTGATCGTCACGCTCGCGGCTTCGGCCTGCTGCAGCGCCTCCACGATCTCGGCCATCGTCATCGACGGCGCCAGGATGAACGTGCCCGCCTCCAGCCGCGCCGCCAGCCCGTTGACGCGCACATACGCCTCGAACAGCAGGTCGTCCTCAATCAGCCCGGCTGCCACCAGATTCTTGCCGATGGTGCGCGCCGGCGTGCCCGGCTCCACCTCAAAACGCACCGGCCGGTTGTCGACGCTGATGGCCTTATCGACCGCCGCCAAGTTCGAATTCAGATACGCCGTCAACACGCGCTCGCCGCCCGTGCTGCTGCACCCGCCCAAAAGCGCGAACGCGCCGATCGCCGCCGCCAGCAGCGCGGCAGCCCATCTCCGTTTGTGCATCATCAGCTGTTGCCTGTACTAGTCGCGCCCATCGGCGGAAGCCCGCTGGACGCGTTGTGGGTAGAGGATGGCGCATGGACGCCGGAGGCCGCCCGTCGCAGACCGGCGTCGCGCTCCAACAGCTTGCGCAAACCGGCCTCCAACTGCACGCGCGGCCGGTAGTGCAGCAGCCGGCCCGCCTTGGAGACATCGGCTACCAGCCGGGCAATGCCGCCCGACGCCTCGCGGTTGTACAACACATTTGCATCTTGCCGCACGATGCGGCCGATCGTCTCCACGAGGTCGCGAATCGAGGTCTCCTCACCGCTGCCGACGTTGATGATCTGCCCGTCTACGCCCGGCTCCTCGCCTGCCCGGATCAGCGCCTCCACCACGTCGTCGATGTAGACAAAATCGCGCGTCTGGCTGCCGTCGCCGTTCACCACTACCGAACCGCCCCCCAAGATCTGCTGCACGAACTGGGGGATGACCGGCGCATGCGCGGGCGGCAAAGGCTGGCCTGGCCCATAGGCGTTGAAAATGCGCGCCGCCACCGTCTCGTAGCCGCCCAGCCGGCCCAGCGTGAACAGGTATTGCTCCGCGGCCAGCTTGCTTACGGCATATGGCACGGCAGGGTGCGTCGCCATCGCCTCGTTGACCGGCTGCACATCCTGGTCGCCGTATACGGTGGCGCTGCTGGCGAAAACGACCCGCTGCACCCCGCCGACATCGCGACAGGCTTCCAGCAGGCTGACCGTACCGCCGACGTTCACCTCGTTGTATTCGCGCGGGTAGAGAATCGAGGCGGGCACGCTGACCCGCGCCGCCAGGTGATACACGACGTCGACGCGCTGCAGCAGCGACCACAACTTCGGCACGTCGCGCACATCCCCGCGATTGAAGTTGATCCCCTGGCTGAGTTGAGACGGATCGCCGCTGCTCAGGTCATCCAGCACGCGTACATAATGGCCGCTGCGATGTAGCTGGTTGGCAAGCCGGCTGCCGATAAAACCTGCGCCGCCCGTCACAAGAACACGCATAACTGCTCCTATTCCCTATCCGCCGCGCGCTCGGCGCGCCAACCGCGCCAAAACGACAATGGCGGCAAGTATAGCACCGTCGCCATTGCCGCCGAAATTTGACCGGTTGCTTTGGAATCGCTCAACGCCACACGTCGTCTCGGTCGGTCGACCAGCGCGCCGGCGGATCCGCCCAGTCTTCGGCGCCGATGCCCGGCGTCGCCGGCGGCAATTTGCGCCGCGACGCGTTGGCGTCCGGCGTCATCAGCGCGTTATAGCTGCGACACGCTTCGATCAAATTGGCGGCGGAGCGCTGACCTCCCGTCCACCACTGCATCGCTGCGACCAACGGCGTGCTGGGCAGCAGTTTCGCCGTTATCTCCGCTGCGGTAGCGCCCTTGGCGTCCAGCGCGGCGACGTTCTGCGCCAGTTCGCTGAGCCGAGCGATCTTCGCCTGGATGGCGGGCAGCGGCGCGCGGCGAACAGCCCCGCTTCCGGGGAAAAGCCGCTCTGGGCGCAAGCTTGCCAGCGTGCGCAGGCTGCTCAACACGCCGAACAAATCCGCCTCGCGCGGCCAAGCATGCTCCTCGCCGCCAATGAACGCGTCGCCGCTGAACAGCCAGCGCTGCTCCGGCTCGAACAGGCCGGCGTGGTCCGGGCTGTGGCCGGGCGTCTCGACCACGCGCAGCGTGTAGGAGGGCGTGCGCATCACATTGCCGGCCTCGTCATACGAGCGCACGCCGGCCGCGGCGCGCGGGCTGCCCCACATCGCCCGGCGATAGACAGGCAGCCGTTCCGGCTTTTCGATGGCGGCTAGCGCCCGTCGCGGCGCGTAGATCGGCGCTTCCGGAAAGCGCCGGCGCAGCAACGCCAGCCCGCCGATGCGCTCTTCGTGGCAGTGCGTCAGCGCGATCTGGTCCACGTAGACGTGTTCCAGCATGCGCAGCAACTGCGGCGCGGCGCAACTCGGCCCTGCGTCGATCAGCAGTCCCTCCACCCAATAGGCCGTCGCCCATTGCAGCGGACGCCCCATCAGGCCGCGCGCCAGCCGTATGCAAAGAACCGGGCCGTGCTGTTCAACGTGGATCATACGGGGCCTTTCACGCTCACGCGCCGTTCGCCGGCGCGACCGCGCCTTGTCGCAGCCGCGCCATCACCTCATCCGGTATCTTGGCCGTCCGGCCATGCAAGTCCACACAGATATGTTCCGAAACGCCGCTTGCCAGGAACGCGTCGTCGCCGGCGCGGCGCGCTTCATAGGCAAAGGCGACCTCCCGGCTGCGCAGCCGCGTGAGCCGCGTCGCCACGCGCACCGAATCGCCAAAGCGGGCCGGCGTGCGATACGCCACGCTGACGCTCGTCACGGCAAAGTGATGGCCGCCGGCGGCTATCTCGCTGTACGGCATGCCTGCGGCGGCCATCCACGCAATGCGCCCGGCCTCGAACCAGACCAGGTAATTGCTGTGATGCACGATGCCCATGGCGTCGGTTTCGGCGAAGCGCACGGGCAAGTCGATAACGGCGACCGTTGCATCCAGAGGCAGGTCGCCTCCGGATGCACGCGTCGACTCCATTGTTCCGTCTTCTCTAGCCGGCATCAGATGTGAATCGGATGGCCCTCGATGGCGTGGGCGGCCTCCATGATTGCCTCGCTCAGCGTCGGGTGGCTGTGCACGTTGCGCGCGATCTCCGCCGGCGTGATCTCCATGAATTGGGCCAGGCTTAGCTCCGGCAGCAGTTCGGTCACATCCGGCCCCACCAAGTGCGCGCCCAAAATCTCTCCATACTTGGCGTCGGCGATGATCTTCACAAAGCCGACGCGTGCGCCCAATGCCTGCGCCTTGCCGTTGGGCATAAAGGGGAACTTGCCTATCTTGATCTCGTGGCCGGCTTCTTTGGCCTGCGCCTCGGTCATACCCATGCTGGCGACCTGCGGGCTGCAGAACGTGCAGCGCGGCATGAACTGGTAACGCTCCGGCGGGAAGGGGATGGTCTCCACGCCCGCGATCGTCTCCGCGGCGACGAGAGCCTGGGCGCTCGCCACGTGCGCCAGCGCCAGCTTGCCCGTGCAGTCGCCGATGGCGTAAATGTGCGGCACGTTGGTGCGCATCACCTCGTCGATCTCGACATAACCGCCGCGCTCGCTGATCTGGACGCCCGCCGCATCCAGGCCGGCCTTGTCCGTATTGGGCTGGACGCCCGCCGCCATCAGCACCTTGTCGGCTTCCAGCGTCTCGGTGCTGTCGTCTTTCAGGTTTTTGACAGTTACCTTGACGCCCTTCTTGGTCTTCTCCGCGCCCTCGGTGCGCGTGCTCACCATCACGTTGATGCCGGCCTTGCGCACGGCCTTGGCAACTTCCGCCGCGACCTCGGCGTCTTCCAACGGCAGCACCTGGTCGAGCATCTCGACCACCGTCACCTCGACGCCGTAGGCGTTGTAGATGTAGCTGAATTCCATGCCAATGGCGCCGGACCCGACGACGATCAGCTTCTTGGGCAGTTTGTCCATCACGATGGCGTCGCGATACTGAATGATGCGGTCGCCGTCAATCTCGACGCCGGGCAGCCCGCGCGCCCGCGCCCCGACCGCGATAATCACATTGGCTGCGGTGACCGTGCGTTCCTCGGATTCGGGGAAATACTCGGTAGGCGAGACCTTGAGCGTGTGCGGGTCGGTAAAAACGCCGTGCCCCTCGATCACATCGATCTTGTTCTTGCGCATCAAAAAGCCGACGCCCTTAGCCTGCCGCCCGGAAATGTCCCGGCTGCGCTTGACCGCCGCCGCATAGTCCACCTTGAGGTTCTCGAACGTGAACCCCAAGCTCTCCGCATCGTGCAGCGTTTCCAGCACCTCGGCGTTGTGGATCAGCGCCTTGGTGGGGATGCAGCCCCAGTTGAGGCACACGCCGCCCAAGTTCTCGCGTTCCACAATCGCGGTCTTCAACCCAAGCTGCGACGCTCGAATCGCCGCCACATACCCGCCGGGCCCGCTGCCCAGCACGACTACGTCATAATCGTAGTTGCTCATGGCTCTTTACGCCCTTTCTGGTTGGTTTATCGGGTCTGCCATTGTGCGCCCGGCCCCGTCATCCAGGCCGGCGCGCCGATCCGTAAACGGTTGGCGTGCGCTTTGCAATGCGTAGTGCAAATGGCGCCGCTGCATCTCAATTCGTTCACGCTCCCTGCCCAATCCACACAACGGCATCCGCTCCGCCGGAGACGCGCCTATGCGCTTTCCTCCAGGCGCACGCGTTCGGCCAAAGCCGGCTCCTCCATCTCTCCGCTCATATACAGATATTTCTTGCCGGGTACGGTCGTGAAGCCGGCGCACTCGCCCTGCGGCGTCATGGCGACCATGTTCATATAGCGCCCCGGCACGCCGCCCAAATAGGCCAAGTCGCGCAGCGCCTCCAGCCCGGCCTCGTGCAGCGACATGCCCATTTTCATGTAGAGCACCAGACTGCGCGCCGTGCTCACTCGCAAGGCCAGTTCGCCCATTCCCGTACACGCGGCTGCGCCGTAGCGGTTATCGCAGTAGTTGCCCGCGCCGATGATCGGGCTGTCGCCCACGCGGCTGGGGTACTTCCAGCCCAGGCCGCTGGTGCTCACCGCCGACGCCAGATCGCCGTACTGGTCCAGCGCCAGAAAGTTGACCGTGCCGAAACGTCTCTCGCTGCCGGCGCTCAGGGGGGCTCCCGCCAAATTAAGCGGGCGCGTCAGCGTGTTCGCCAACTCGCGCAGATCGGCGTCGCCTTGCGGGTCCAGTCCATAGTGTGCGAAGCGCTCGCGCCAGCGCTGCAAGGCTTCCTCGGTGCGCTGATCCTGCGGGGAGTGCCCATTGGCTGTGGCGAAGCGCTCGGCGCCGCGGCCTACCAGCAGCACATGCGGCAGTTGCTCCATCACCTGGCGCGCCAGCGTGATCGGGTTGCCGTAGCCGCGCACCGCGGCCACCGCGCCGCTGCGCAAGTCGCGCCCGTCCATGATGCTGGCATCGAGTTCGACCTCGCCCATCACGTTGGGCAGCCCGCTGTAGCCCACCGAGTGGTCGTTCGGGTCGTCCTCGGTAATGCGACAGGCCAACTCGACCGCATCAAGCGCGCGGCCGCCCTTACGCAGCAAGGCCATTGCTGCGACCATGCCGGCGCGCCCGTTCTCACTGGCTGCCATCACAGGCAACGCCGCCCCGCCTGCGCCCCCATTTGCCGCATTCACACGCGTCATCTGCTTTCGCCGTTCCTTCTGCTTACGACATTGAACCGAAACATTGAACCAAATTGACAGTCGCCTATTTCAGGCCAAAATGCTCGCTAATAACGGCGCACGCCGCGGCTTCGAGCGCATCCCATGCAACTTCCGGCCGTTTGTTCACCGTCACAAAATCCTGCGCACAAAACACGTTATAGACGCCATCCAACGCCATCAACCGCGCCGCCAGAGGATCCTGCGCAGCGGATTCGACGCTCGCAAAATTGCGCGGCCGCTCGAACATGAGGCGCGGCAAGACGAATTTGCGGGCGTTGGGGTTGGGCGTTTTCTGGACGACTAGAGCCATAGGCATAGTATATCAGCCCGCGCACCGCCCATCAACCCGCGGCGCTGCCCCGCGTAAGGTGCATAGATAAGCCGCCGGTCTCACGAACCATGCGAATTCGACCCCAAGCGCTTCGTGAAATTCGGGCAATTCGTGGCGAACAAACCTTCACGGCGCGCCTGCCCGCTACGACTCTCTATCGCACAGCCGCTCCGCCGCCAGTTCGACCACATCCTTCACCGCCACGGCGCTCTGCAACTCCTTGCCTGCATCCGCCAGCATGGTCAGGCAGAAGGGGCAGGCGACCGCCACCGTCTGCGCGCCGGTCGCCAACGCTTCTCGCAGGCGGTGAACGCTGACCTCCTCGTCGCCCGGCTCCTCTTCCTTCCACATCTGTGCGCCGCCGGCTCCGCAGCAAAATGACTGCCTGCCGTGGCGCGGCATCTCCGCCACAGTTGCGCCGAGCGCCGCCAGCGCGGCACGCGGCTCCTCTACGATGCCGTTGTGACGGCCCAAATAGCACGGATCGTGGAACGTGACGGTTCCCTTGGTCGTCTCGGCGGGAGAGACAGCAATTTTCTTGGCTGAAACCAGCTCGGAAAGCAACTGTATGTGGTGAATCACATGGTAATGCCCGCCGTACTGAGCGTACTCGTTGCCCAGCGTATGCAGGCAGTGCGGGCAGGTCGTGACGATGCGCTTGGGCGCGACCTCGTTGAGGATCGCGATGTTGGCCTGCGCCAGTTCGTAGAACAGGTACTCGTTGCCCGCGCGCCGCGCGGCGTCGCCCGTGCAGGACTCCAACTCGCCCAGCACCGCGAAGTTGACGCCGGCTGCGTTCAGCACCTGGGCGAAGGCCCTAGCTGTCCCCTGGGCGCGCGGGTCATAGGACGCTGCGCAGCCCACCCACCACAGCAGATCGGGCGTCGGGTTCTCCGCCACGGTCGGCACGTCCAGTCCCTTGGCCCAGGCCAGCCGATCTCCCCCGCTTAGGTTCCACGGGTTGCCGTTGCGCTCCATGCCGCGGAAGGCCTGCTTCAACTGGCTGGGGAAGCGATTCTCCATCAACACTTGGCGGCGGCGCATGTCCATGATGTCAAACATGGGCTCGTTACCCACGGGGCAGATGTCCACGCACGCGCCGCAGGCTGTGCACGCCCACAGCGCCGATTCGCTGACGGCGTACGCCAGCAGGTCATGCTGCGACGTCGCGCCCGCGGCCAGTTCGTCCAGGTGAGCGTTCAGGTAGTAGCGCTTGTTGATCTCCAGCGCCGAGGGCGAAAGCTCCTTGCCCGTCACAGTCGCCGGGCACACATCCTGGCAGCGGTTGCACATAATGCAGGCATAGGCGTCCATCAGACGCGGCCAGGGAAGTTGCTCGATTCTCGCCGCACCGAACTCCTCGCGCGACTCGTCGGCGAAGTCGATGGGATCGAGCGCGCCGGGCGACGTGCGCTTCGGCTTGGTCAGGAAATTGACGCCCGACATGATCAGGTGGAAGTGCTTGGTGTAGGGGAAGTAGGGGATGAAGGCGAGGATCAGGCCAATGGCAAGCCACCAGGCTGCGTGCCGCCCGACCGCCAGCGATCCGTCTCCCCAGCCGGCCCACAGGCGGCTCAACGCCGTACCGAACGGCTGGAACGAGTCTGCGCCGTGCTGGGCGATGGCGAAGCTCTCGCCTACGAGCCGCATGCCGACGTGCCCCAGGATGAACAGGCCGACGAGCAGCGAGTCGCGCGGGATGCCAGCCCTGGCCTGCGCCATGAGCGGGACATCGGCGCGCAGCGACAGCGCCGCGCTGCGCCAGACGAAGCGGCGCAGCAGCAGATAGGCCACGCCCGCCAGCACCGCTACGGTCACCAGATCGGCCAACAGGCGATACAGATCTCCGATCAGCCCCTCGCCCAGAAAGGTGACGGGAAACAGCCCTTGCGCCACATCGCCCAAGTTGACCAGGAAGTAGAAGACGAAGCCCCAAGCCACGACGATGTGGAACAGGCTCGTCGTGCGCCGCGCCTTCCAGATCGAGTCCTCCAGCGCCCATTGCCGCAGCGCGCCGGCGGCGCGGCTTGCCATCTGCCGAAGTGAGGGGAAGTCCCCGTCGCCCCGGCGGATCACGCGGTAGACAGATCGGAAGGTCAGGAAAGCGTAGGCTGCCGACGCCGCCACGGCGACCACAAAGAGGAGTTTTTCCTGTAGGGTCAGCATCGATGTTGGCCGTTATCCTGCGGGATGCTTAATGGTTTGTTGGCCAGACTCGCGCCCTGTCATGCTGAGCGTAGCGAAGCATCCCTGCCTCATGTGCAAAGAGATTCTCCATATCGCTAGCGCTCGCTTCAGAATGACAAATGCTTGGCGAATATTCCGCTCCACCTGCCAGGAAGCGTGCAACTTCCTGGCAGGCAGGGTAAGACTTGGCTAGGCGGCGCAGCAACAGCCGCTAGATGATGCGCAGTTCCGGGTCAGGCCCCAGCGTCATCAGACTAACCCGCGCCGCGATCTTGCGCGCCAGTTCGCGCAGGGACTGGGCCGCGGGGCTTTCCGGCGCGTCCACGACAATGGGGATGCCGCTGTCGCCGCCGACGCGCACCTGCGAATCCAGTTCGATGCTGCCCAGGAACTCGACGCCCAGGGCATAGGCCGCCTGTTGCCCGCCGCCTTTGCCAAAGACTTCGCCGGACATATTCTCAATCACGCCGATGATGGGCACGTCCATGCGCTGGAAGGCCTTGCCGCCGCGCCGGGCATCGCTCACGCTTACCGCCTGCGGCCCGGTCACGATCAGCCCGCCGGTGACCGGTACGCTCTGCGCCAGGCTCAACTGGGCGTCGCCCGTGCCCGGCGGCAGGTCCACGATCAGATAGTCCAGTTCGCTCCAGCGCACATCCGTAAAGAGCTGCTGGATGGCCTTGTGCAGCATGGGGCCGCGCCACACCACCGCTTCGCCTTCGGGCATGAGGAAGCCCATGCTGATCACTTCCACCCCGTAGGCCGTCAACGGAACCATCTTGTTGTCCTCGATGGTCGGCTGACCGTCCAGACCAAACATCATGGGGATGTTCGGCCCGTAGATGTCGGCGTCCAATACGCCCGTCTTGGCCCCGTCCAGCGCCAGGCTGACGGCCAAGTTGGTGCTGACCGTGCTCTTGCCGACACCGCCCTTGCCGCTGGCGACGGCGATGATGTTCTTGACCGGGATGTTGAGCTTGCCCGCAATGCGGCTGTCGCTGCGCACCTGCGAATCGAAGCGCACGGTCACCTCTTCCACGCCCGGAACTAGGCGCTTGACCGCCTCGATGCTCTCCTGCTCCATCACGGAGCGCAGCGGGCAGGCCGGCGTCGTCAAAACAATCGTAAACGCCACGCGCTTGCCGTCGATGGTGATATCGCGCACCATATCCAACGAGATCAGATCGTTGTGCAGTTCGGGTTCCTGAACCGTGCTCAGAGCCTTGCGCACAGCCCCTACGGTGATGTACTCTTGTCCATCCGTTTGCCCAGACATTCGTTTTCCTCTCATCATTTATCAATCTTCCGGAAAGTTGTAAACTTTCTGAAAGACACACACGGAAATATCGTCAATCCTCCGGCAGGCTCGGTGTCGCCGAAGTGATGTCACTAGATTCTCGGCGCGCCGGCCGCGCCGTTACGCGCGTCGTCCATCATCATCCGCGCCACTCGCCGCCCCATCTCGACGGCGTAGTTCGTGCCGCGATCCCACGGGTATACCTGGCTCATCGATGCAAAATAGAGACCCGGCAGCGGCGTGCGCACGTCCGGGATCAGTTCGGCATAGCCCACCGGCGGCACAGGTTGCGCATAGCTCGCCTTGTGCAGCCACGCCCCGGTGATCCACCCCGGCTCGAAGTCCGCGTTGAAGCGGCTCAGGTGCGGCGCGACTTCGACCAGCAGTTGCTCCGCGTCCATGCCGAAATAGCGGTGGTCGGGGTCCAAATAGTCGCCGATGTAGATCAGGCGGTCGCCCCCATAGTGCGCCGGATCGATCATGTTGGTGTGCTCTACCAGCGCCAGGAACGGCAGCCCTTCCTGTTTGGGGATATTGGCCCAGTAGACCTTGTCCAAGAGGCTCCGCTTCAGCGCCACGATCAACGCCACCGCGCCCATGCTGCGCAGCCGCCGCAGTTGGCCCAAGTATGACTCCGGCAGGTCCGGCGTCAATTTTTGCATCAAGCCGGGGCTGACCGTGCTCAACACGGCGTCGTAGTCGCCGCCGCCCGGCCCGTTCGTCGTCGCCCGATACCCGCCGCCGGGCAGAGGCATAAGGCGCTCAACGCGCACGCCGGTGTGCAGCGCTGCGCCGCGCTGCGCCGCGGCCTGGGCCAGCGCGTCGACAAAAGCTTGAAAGCCGCCCTCATAATAGGCCAACCGTTGCGTGCGCTTATAAATGCGCGCCCAAAACCAGGCCAAATTGACCTCGCCGTAATGCGCGCCGAACTTGCCCTGCAACATCGGCTGCCACACGGTCGAATAGGCGGCGCTGCCCATCCATCGCGCCAGCCATTCGTCCGCTACGATCCGGTCATAGCGCCGCCACGGACGCCGCGGGTCATAGCGCAAATAAGCCAAGACCAGACCCATGCGCAGCCGGTTCCACAGCGAGAGGTGGGGAAAGCGCAGCACGCGCAGCGGCGAGTCCAGCGGGTAGAGACTGCCCTTGTGGTACAGCGCGGTTACCGGCGCGTGCGTCGTCAGCCGGTCCGCCATGCCCAATTCACGCGTCAGCGCGATGATGGCGTCGTCGTTGGTAAAGAGGTGGTGGTAGAAGCGTTCCAGCGGCCACTCCCAACTGGGCTTGCCCTTGAAGCCGGATGCAAGGCCGCCAAGCTCGGCGCCGGCTTCCGCCACCGTCACGTCGACCGCCCGGCCCTCGTGTTCTTGGCGCGCCAGATCGTAGGCCGCGGCCAGCCCTGCCACGCCGCCGCCCACGATGAGCACGCGCAGCGGCTTGTCCTCATGCATCGCTCTGTCGCCTATCACGCCTGTCGCCTATCACGCAATTTTGTCTGCTCAAAAAAAGGCCAGCGCAACGCGCGCCGGCTCTAACCAACGTGACTTCTCGTTCGGCCCAGCCTAGATATCGAGAGACAGCGACAGTTCGCCGGGCCGCACACCCTGCTGCAGGCGCAGCTCCAGTTCCTTTTTGGCTCGTCCATATAGTTCGATTAAGTCCTGGTCGCTGCCCTTGTACGATTGCACCGTCTGCGTGGCGCAAAGAAAGCAGCCGCGCAAGAACTTGTAATTGTTGCTGTTGCACTTCAGGCAGCCGTTCAGCTCAATCATCATCAGCACGAATGCCAGGCTATCGTGGTGCGTTTCGGGCAGCGACGTCACCCGATCCACCAGGTCGCGCCACTCCTCGCCCCGCAGATCGCGCAGACTCGGGATCAGGTGGGCCGGAAACAGCAGTTCCGCTTTGGACTGGACTGCAAACTCGCTCAACGAAGACATAGCCGCCTCCCTCTATAACTCCAACTGCACGTTCGGCAATTTCACCGGTTTGCCGCCGTTTTGTCCATTCGCCTCGGCCAACAATTGGTTCAGCGTCTGAACTAGCTTCTCGGCGGCGATGCCGTTGCGTGCGCATGCTTCCGCCAATGTCTCGTCCGGTTCGACGGCGCAATGGCTGCAGCCGCCCAGATGAAAACCGGCGAGGACTTCCTCTGTCTGGGCGTGCATCAGGCTCGCCTCGCGTACAGTCATCTCGGCGTGGAACGCCGGCGCCCCCTGCGCCTTCATGCCGGCCACGCGCAGTTCCGCCAACTCCTGCGCCACATTCTCGCGCAGGTTTGCGATCTCGTCGTTGGCCTGGAACAGCGCCCGGTTATACCGGTCCAGCCGGCCCCGCGCCGTCTCTAGTTCTTGGCTCAGCTTCCAACTGTAGACCAGCGCGCCCAGCGCTATCGCCAACGCAACCCATGCCGCCCAACTCGCCATATACGCTCCTCCGCTCCCCTCGTCCCCGTCGCCTCTACGCCAGAGTATAGGCCTCGCCCGGGGCCAACACTTTACAATCAATCTCCGCGGCCTGGCGCAACGTTTCCGCAAAGGCGTGGGGGTCTTGCTCGATGGCTGGGAACGTGTTGTAGTGCATGGGGATCACGCGCTTCGCCTTGACAAACTGCGCGGCCGTCACCGCGTCATCCGGCCCCATCGTGAAGTTGTCGCCGATGGGCAACAGCGCCAAGTCCACGCCGCCGGCCTCGCCGATCAGCTTCATGTCGAAAGTCAGCGCCGTGTCGCCGGCAAAATAGACGTCGCTGCCGTCGTTAAAATGGAAGAGCAGGCCGCACGGATTGCCTCCGTTGGCGCCGTCGGGCAGCGCCGAGCTGTGATGGGCGATCGTCATCTGCACCCGCCCAAACGGGAAGGTGTACGCTCCGCCCGTGTTCATGCCATGCCCCTTCTTCACGCCCTGCTTCTTCAGCCAGCCTACGATCTCCGCATTGCTGATCACGGTGGCGCCGGTGCGTTTGGCAATCGCCGCGGCGTCGGCCACATGATCGAAATGCCCATGAGAGACCAGCACATAATCCGCCTCGATCTCATCCGCCTTCGCCGGGGCCGCCGAGTTATTCGGCGCAAAGAAAGGATCAATCACCAACTTCGTTCCGTCTACATCGAACGTGAACGTCGAATGTCCATAGTATGTGATCGTCACAGCCATTGCGCACGTCTCCTTCTAGGTTGCTGTATAGTCGCCATGTAAGTTGCTCGGAATAAGGCACGAGCCAGACATGCGGACAGGCCGGTCTGGCTCGATGCTCTGTGCTTTTTCAATCGCTGGACCATCCAGGTCTCTTGGCAAGAAACCGTTCGAGCTGTGCCGGCAAGCGAGCCAGACGCCGCTACCCCTCGCTTTGCTTGCGTTGCTTGGCGCGTTCGGCTGCTTTGCGTTTCAGTTCTTCCAGCCGCGCCTTCTTGGCCGCATCGTCGTCGCTATCACCACCGGCCTTGTCGCCGGCGTCCGCGCCGCCCGCCGCTTTCTCCTTGGCGGCGGCGCTGCGCGCCGCGGCCTTCTGTTTCATTGCCTCGATCTCTTCCGGCGTCCGTTTCGGCTTATCAGCAGACTTGCCGGCTTTGGCCTTCGCCTCCGCCGCCTTTGCCTTGGCTTCAGCCTTGGCGCGTTCTTCCTCTTCGGCCTTGCGGCGAGCCTCTTGCTCCGCGGCGAACTGATCCGGCCACATCGCTGCGTAATACTCCAGCGGCACGGTCAACTCTTCCTTGTCATAGACAAGCTGCGGATAGCGGTCGTAGACGGCCAGCTCATAGTCGTGGTTCATCTTGATGGCGTCGAACGGGCAGAACTCGACGCAGAAGCTGCAACTCATGCACACCGCGGCGTCGATGAAGAACTCCGCCGGCCGCGTGACCGGCTTGCCGTTTTCGTCGCTGTCGCGCACGATCCAAATGCACTGCGGCGGGCAGACCTTGGCGCAGATGCCGCAGGCCGTGCAGCGGTCCTCACCCTTTTCCGTGTCCCACAGCAGCATGGGGATATAGCGGAAGCGCTCCGGCAGAAGCCGTTTCTCTTCCGGGTACTGGATGGTGAGCAGCCCCTCCTGGGTGATCGGCTGGTCGATAATGCGCCGCCCATGTTCGAGCTGGATGCTGTCTGCGTAGCGGCTCGGCGCCGGCTTGCGGTCGTCGATAAACGTCTCCGCGAAATGTTTTATGGTGACGCCGAGGCCCTTCAGCAATCCGGTTCCAAACATCTCTTTTCTCCTAGCGGTCTACTTCGCCCAAAACGATGTCGATGGCGCCCAAGATCACCACCGCATCAGCCACCTTGTAGCCGACGCACATGGGGCCAAGCGCATTCAGGTTGATGTAGCTGGGGGAACGAACGTGATAGCGATAGGGGTTGGGCTTGGCGTCGCTGACGACGTAGAAGCCCAGCTCGCCCTTCGGCGCCTCGATGCGTTGATACGCCTCGCCCTCGGGCGGGCGCAGGGTATAGCCGCCCTTGCCGCCCAATACCTCGCCTTGCGGAATATCGCGCAGCGCTTGCTGCAAGATCTTCACGCTTTCGCGCGCTTCCAACAGCCGGATGTAATAGCGCGCATAGATGTCGCCTTCCGGCAGCGTGGGGATGTCGAAATCGAAGCGGTCATAGATGCAGTACGGCTCCGCCTTGCGGATGTCATACGGCACGCCCGCCGCGCGGATCATCGGGCCGCTGACGGAAAGGCTGAGCAGGTCCTTGGCGGACAGATAGCCGACCCCGCGCCCGCGCGCCTTGACGATCTCGTTGTCGCTGAGGAGCCGGTCCAGTTCGTCCAGCGCCCGCGGCAGCCGCTCGTGCGCCAGATAGCGCGCCCGTTCTTCCCAGCCCGGCGTGAGATCGCGCACGACTCCGCCGAAGCGCATGTAGTTGCACATCAGGCGGGCGCCGCTGACCTCCTCAAAGAGGTCCAGGATCATCTCGCGCTCTTCAATCGCGTAGAGCGCCGGCGTCTGCAACGCGCCCAGGTCGTTGAGGATGAAGCCAATCGACCAGGTGTGATTGACGACGCGCGTCAATTCGGCCATGATCACGCGGATGTACTGCGCCCGCTCCGGAACCTCAATGCCGGCCAGCTTCTCCACGGCGAGGGCATAGCCCAGGTTGTTGCTCATGGAGTTGATGTAATCCAACCGGTCGGTGAAGGGCATGTTCATCAGCCACGTATTGCGCTCGCCGATCTTCTCGTGGTTGCGATGCAGGTAGCCCATCTCCGGCTCTAGCGCCAAAATCGTCTCGCCTTTGATGCGCGTCAACATGCGGAAGACGCCGTGCGTGCTCGGGTGGTGCGGGCCGAGGTTGACGACGATGCTTTCCGTCTCGAACTCATCGCTGTACGCGTCCGCTGGGGCTTGGCTTACCGGCACATAGGTAATCGGCGCGCGCCACGAGTCCGGGTCCCACCCGGCCGGGTAGGTCGTGTTTTTGCCCCAGGGGACCTTATCCTCGTGCCATTGGTAGTCGCCCTGCGGGTGACGGCTGCGGAAGGGCTTGGCGTCCGCCTCATAATAGGCCTCTTTCCAATCCTTGCGCATGGGGTGACCGTTGAAGCCGTCCCACAACAACACGCGACGCAGGTTCGGATGCCCCTCGAACTTGATGCCGTACAGGTCGTAGACTTCGCACTCCTGCAAATTCGCCCCAGGATAGACGCCCGTAGCCGAGGCGACCGTCTCGTTTTCCGGCACGCGCACATGCAGCACGACGGGGCCGCCGCCCTTCTGCGTGCTGTACAGGTGATAGACCAACTCGAAGCGTTCGCCCACGCCGTCGCGCAGCTTGCCGCCATACGCGCTGTAGTCTACGCAGGTCACGCTCGACAGGAAATCGTAGCCCTGCCGGTCGCGCAAATAGGTCAAATACGCGGTCAGCTTATCCGGCGCAACCACCAACGCCTCTTGCGTGTCTTCGGCCCACTTGCCGATGACGGCATCCTCCGCCGCTCCATCGACCGGCGGGTTTTCGGCAGCCACTTGCACTTCCACAGCGCTCTCGCCTTCGGCCGTCGCCTCACTCATCGTCATCGCCTCTCCTCAAGAATCCTGGGCATCCGTAAGCCGATGCTACGCCGACTGCTTCTTGGCCCGAGCGCGGGCTTTAGCCTGTTCGATACGCTGCTTGGCCTTGTCCGAAATCTCGCGCGGGCCGGCGTCTTCGCGGCGCGCGGCGGTCTTCTTGGCCTTGTCTTCCTCGGCGTCGTCCGCGGCCAGCGTCGTCTCCTTGATCAGTTCGATCTGGCGCGGGTCAAAGATATCCGGCCCCAAAAGCGGCACGGGCACATATTCCGACTTATCCGTGTGATACCACGGCACGCTGGTGATGCTCTGGCGCTCCACCTTGTCGTGCAGCTTCAACAGCCCGTAGATCAGCGCCTCCGGCGTGGGCGGACAGCCGGGCACATACACATCGACCGGAATGTACTTGTCGATGCCGCTGACCACGTTGTAGCCTTCCTTGAAGGGGCCGCCGCCGGTGGCGCACGCGCCCATGCTCAACACGTAGCGCGGTTCGGCCATCTGGTTGTAGATGCGCACGATCGCCGGGACCATCTTCTTGGTCACCGTGCCCGATACGATCATCAGATCGCTCTGCCGCGGGCTGGGGCGCATCACCTCCATGCCGAAGCGAGACAGGTCGTAGCGGCTCGCCGCGGTGGCGATCATCTCGATGGCGCAACAGGCCAGGCCGAACAACAGCGGCCACATGCTCGACTTGCGGCTCCAGTTGTAGATCTTGTCGAGCGTGGTCACCATCACGTTGCCCTGTAAATCTTCCGGCACGGCAATCGTATCGTGCAGATACTCCTGCACCTGTTCCCGTTTCAGCTCTTGGAATTTCGCGTTGGGGACATTCGCCATCGTTTGCGTCGCCTTTGTCTCCGGTTCTCTTGCCAAGTGATGCGCAAACTAACGCCCGCTAATGCGCCGCCTGCCCGCCTGCCGGCTGCTCTGTCGCCGGCGATGACATCGGTAATGGCGGCCTTTGGCATAGGGGACGCGCGCACCGCGCCTAGGCAGCCTGTGCAGTTCGTCATAACCGCCCGGTTGGGCTGCGTGCATTCTACCTGATGCAGTAGGCGAATGCAACTCCGCGTCAAAAAAACGGCTAGTTATGACGCCGCATAATTATAACCGTTTTCATAAAAATTGACCAACGCGCCGGCCCGTGCTATACTCGCGCTGATTTGGTTCGCGTTTGCCTGCCGCACGCCCCCGGACGGCAGGCTAGCGGACGCCAATTGAACGGCTATTGCTAGCCAGCTATTCGTGAGAAGTATTAGTGAGGAGCGCAATCGTGGGCATTTCTTGGCCGTGGGCCGCCAAAAGAACCTCGGAAATCCTCTGGCTCGACCTGGGCGACCTGGGCGATCTCGTCAACCCGGACGGCCCGCATGAGCAGTGGCAGGATCACGGTCTTGGCTTGCTGCGCACCATCCTTCACCAAAACGGCATCCAGACCGACATCCTCTCCACCCGGGCGGTCACATCGTGGGACCAACTCGCCAAGCAACTGCCCGGCTATAAGATGATGCTCATGAATGTGCGCAGCTACACGTATCCAAGCGCTTATAAGGCCGCCCAGATCTTTAAGGAGGTCAACCCGGACGGCATCATCCTCACCGGCGGCATGCACGCTACCGTGGCGCTGGACGAGATGGAAGCCGTCCCCGAATTCGACAAGATCTGTCAGGGCCCCGGCGAGAAGGTCATCGTCGATCTGGTGCGCACCCCGGACGACTTCCCGCGCGTCGTCCAGGGCGTCGGCGCCGGTTCGATGGCAGAGTGGCCCATGATCGACCGCACCCTGTGGCCCAAGCCCGCCAGCCGGCGCGTGCGCCGCAAGTTCAACTGGCCCCTGGAACCGGAGTGCGGCTGGGGGCCCGGCCCCGTCGTCACCATTCTCACGAGCCGCGTCTGCCCCTGGCAGTGCGTCTTCTGCAACGAGAATTCCTACATTCCCAACATGGGCCGCCGCCCCGTCGACGCCGTGATCGACGAGCTAAACTATCTGGACGACAAGTACGGCGTCGGCTCCGTGGTCATCCACGACTCCATGTTCTTCCAGAACCCGCGCTGGCTGCGCGAGTGGATCGAAAAGTACCCGCGCCGCGCCAATAAGCTCTGGCCCTATTGGGCCGCGGCCCGCTCCGATACGGTGCGCCAGTGGCCTGACCTGTTCGAGGCTCTGATCCGCGAGACCAACTGGAAGACCATCTCCATCGGCTTCGAGTCGGGCAGCGACCGCATCTTGCGCCTGCTCAACAAGGAATGCACCGAGGAGGACAACAACTTCACCATCGACCTGCTCAACAAGATCGCGGACGAGTACGAGGCGCAGGGCAAGGAACCGCCCAAGTTCTGGGCCAACATCATGCTCGGCATCCCCGGCGAGACGCCGGAAGACGCCTTCAAGACCATGCGCATGCTCAAGCGCATGAAGTGGGTCTTCCCGTCCATCTCCTACTATGCGCCCTATCCCGGCTCCGCGCTGGGCTTCCAGTTGATCGCCGAGGGCAAGAGCCTCATGTCGAAGGACAACTACCACCGCTTCCCCGACGACGAAAAGGTGAAGGGCGTCGATTACCAGTTCTATCGGGAGCTGCTGGCGGGTAAGTATGACGACATCATAAACCAGGGCTTAGACGCCGTGCGCCACGGCTCCGATCTCTATCAAGGCGCGCTGGTGAAAGCATGAGCAGTTTCAGCAATCCGCACTATATGTATCTCTTCGATCTGAAGAACGGCAAGAAGAAGCTCGCCTACGGTGAATCGCCTGAAGATGCGTTGGACATTCTCAGCGTGCGCCTCAGCGACGCGGAGATGGC